>JALOLF010000030.1 GCA_025456085.1 Acidimicrobiales bacterium | reverse complement strand
CAACGGCACGTCGGTCAACTACCGCTTCGTGCGCTTCCGCCCGGTGTACATCGACGCCCTGTTCTGGAAGGCGCCGGGCAGCAATCCGGACCCGATCTTCCAGCCCGGGCGGGCCAACCCCAACGTGCCGAGCAACAACTCGTACCAGGCCCGGGGCATGACGGCCTGGGTGATCCGCGACCCGATGCTGCCGGCGGAGATCATCGAGCAGGGTCCGGGCAGGGCGGGCCAGATCGAGTGGCGTCTCGTCGAGTAGCTCCCGGGCCTGCCGTCGCGCCTGAGCCGACCGACCCACCGCGAGATTGAGTCCACGGCCCCATTCCCCGGCGGGCACCGCGGGGCGTACCGTGGGGTTGCGGCAACGTGCTGCCAGCGGCAAGCAAGGCGGCGACAACCATGGTCGAAGGGTTCTCCAGAACCGATGTCGCGCCCGCGCGTCGGGTTCGACGCACGAAGCAGCAGGGTTCGCGACGAAGAGAGGTCCACGTTCGGCGGTGCGCCGACGATCGCGGCGTGACGCTGGTCCTCGTCGGGCTGCTGATGATCGCCCTGCTGGTCTCGGCGGCCTTCGCCGTCGACGTGGGCACGGTCTACAACAGCCGTCGCCAGGCCCAGGCCGCCGTCGATGCCGGTGCGCTGGCCGGGGGGCTGAGCATGGCCGACCCTGCCGCCGGTGCACCCGTGGACCGTCGCGTCGCCCTCACGACCTGGGTCAAGTACCTCACGTACCAGGACATCTCCTTCGGCTTCACCGACAACACCGACATCACGCCGGCGGAGTGGAACGCCGCCTGGCAGACCTGCGTGGCGACGGGGGCGTATCCCTCGGAGTACACCCAGACCGCGCCGGCGACCACCGTGTCGAGCGATCCGGTGTGGCCCGCGGGTGGCGCCACGTCGTGCATCCGGTTCAGCGACAGCCGCCAGCGGCTCTGGGTCCGGGTGCCCGACCTGGCCGTGCAGACCGCGTTCGCCCGCGTGGTGGGCATCGAGGAGCTCGACGTCTCGGCGGAGGCCGAGATCGAGCTCGGGTTCGAGACGCCGGCCGGGGTGCTGCCCTTCGGGGTGCCCATCGCCTCCGCAGGGAACTCCGCGGTGTGTCTGGCGTTCTCCACGTCGATCCCCAACGGCGACGGCTGCAACGGCGGCACCACCGGCAACTGGGGGCTGTTGGACTTCAGCGTCTACGGCAACCTGCAGAACGGTGCGACCGCCCAGGTCAGCTGTGCACCGTCGAACAAGAACAACCGCATGGCGTTCAACACCGCGTGGGGGGTCGATCACCCGCTGTCGGTCTACGGCGGCACCGTGCGCAACGACCAGACGCTGTGCAGCTCCCAGACGAATGGACGGCCGGACTGGTTCTCGCTGCCCAACGAGGTCTCGACGGGGACGGGGAGCATCAACAACGGTGACTTCGAGGACGGGATGCTCCAGGGGATCACGGCCCGGTACGGCCTTCCCGCCGCCGACGGCCGTCTGGAGCGGGGCGGCACCACGGTCGTCGTGAACAGCAACCAGAACCAGCGCATCGACAACACGCCGCTGTGGACCTACCTGGAGGACTGGAGCGTCCTCCAGACCCGGGGTGCGCCGGCGACGTGCAACAAGTCCGGCATCTCGACCAAGGCAGCCATGAACACCTGCCTGTCGGCCTGGGTCACGCAGTACGCCAACACGGGGAGCGCACCGGTGCTGTTCCGCGAGAACCTGGGAGATGCGGTCCGGTTCGGCTGGGTGCCCGTGATCGAGGATCCGACCAACCCCTGTGTGGCGGTGACCGGTGGCTGCCAGTCGGGTACGGGCACGTTCCCCAACGGCAACAAGGACGTGCGGATCAAGGCCGTTCGGGCCGTGTGGCTCCAGACCTCCTACTTCAAGTGCAGCAATGCCGGGGGCGGCCGGTGCGCCACCATCCACAACCCCGGCCAGTCCAACGCCGGGAGCGGCAACTGCAGCGACGTGAACACGACGTGCGGCCTGCCCGGCACGGGCAACAACGACG
Organism: Acidimicrobiales bacterium; assembly: GCA_025456085.1. Classification (GTDB taxonomy): domain Bacteria; phylum Actinomycetota; class Acidimicrobiia; order Acidimicrobiales; family Acidimicrobilacustridaceae; genus JALOLF01. The sequence goes on along the minus strand of JALOLF010000030.1, from coordinate 29,946 downwards.
CCATGGAGGCCGTCTCCGCCTTCCTGCTCCGTGACGGGATGCTGCCGCAGTCGGTGCGCGACACCGGGATCGGGCGAGCCCAGGAGCTGCGGGTCGAGCTGATCGGCTGACCCGGCCGGCGCCGGGCCGGGCTCACAGGCCCAGCTTCAGCACCCGGTTGGCGTTCTCGCGCAGGAACTTGGGCCACACCGCGTCGTCGAAGCCGACGTTCGGCATCTCCGACCAGATGCGGTCGTAGGTGAGCCCCGCCGGGAAGTAGCCGGCGTAGAGGATCTTGTCGGCGCCGCGGGTGTTGGCGTAGCGGATGATCGCCTCGGGGTAGTGCTTGGGGGCGAAGGCGCTCGTCGAGTAGTGGAGGTTCGGCCACTTCACCATGAGCTTCACGGCCAGGTCGACCCAGGGCTCGCAGCCGTGGCGGGTGACGATGGTGAGCTCGGGGAAGAACCAGCACACCTCGTCGAGGTACTCGACCTTCTGGGGGGCCATGGGCACCCGGGGCCCGGGCACGCCGGCGGTGATGAAGATGGGCAGGTCAAGTTCCACGCACTTGGCGTAGACGGGGTAGTAGCGCTTGTCGTTGATGGGCACCTGGCAGCCGGCCGGGAAGGTGGTCACGGCCCTGATGCCGTACTCGGCGTGCATCGCCTCGATGGACCGCACCGCCTCCATGCCCCCGTTGGGGTCGACGTCGTAGGAGCCGTAGAACCGCTCGGGATGCTCCCGGATGGCCCGGATGGCGTCCTCGCGCTCGGGGCGCACCCCGAGCATGGCCCGCTCCACGCCGTGGCGGTCCATGTTGTCGAGCACCACGGCCACGGGGTCGACGTTGTCCTCGAGGTCGGGGGGCACGTCCTTGAACATGTACTGCGCCGGGAACTTGAAGTCCTTCGACTCCGCGTCGCGCAGCTGGGGCGCCAGGAACCGGTAGACCTCCCTGCGGTTGCGGCTCGGCATGCCGATCATCGTGTCGATGGTGCCGATGTCGGTGGGCATACCCACGGTCGTCCTCCTCAGCTCGCCGTCGCGTCGGCGTGGGCGCGATCGGTCAGTTCACGCACGGCCAGCCCGAACCCGTCGGCGATGGCCCAGATGTCGGGGACGGTGTCACCGCAGGCGATGACGCCGAAGTCCATGTTGCCCATGTTGGACAGCACGGTGATGTTGATGCCGGAGCCCTCGATGAGGGGACCGAACGGATACATGCCCCGTACCTGTGCGCCGGCCAGGTAGAGGGGGATGGGTGGGCCGGGCACGTTGGAGATCACGGCGTTCTGGACCGGCGGCAGCGAACGGGTCAACGCCGAGTCGAGGACGAGGCGCATGGCGAGGTTGTACACGCCGGGTGGGGCGATCTGAGCCATGTCCTGGATGAGGTCGACACCCATGGCGTTGTGCACCGCCTTGGCGTCCTTCGTCTCCTCCCGGATGCGTGCCAGGACCGCGATCGGGTCCTCGAGATCAACGGGCAGGCGCACGAACATGTTGGAGACCTGGTTGATGCCGGTGCTCGCCCGTTGGCCGTGGACGGAGACCGGCACCGAGACCACGAGCGGTCGATCGGGCACCGTGTCGTAGGTCGCCAGCCAGCGGCGCAGGGTGATGGCGGACGCGGCCAGCACCACGTCGTTCACCGTCGTGCCGAACGTCTTCTTGACCAGCTTCAGGTCATCGAGCTGCGCCTGGCCGAACGCGACGGCGCGACCGGGCGTGACCGGCGCGTTGAGCTTCGTGCGGGGACCGCTGAAGGGCAGCGCCGGGCGCAGACGGGTCTCGGTGCCGATGCCCGACAGGCCCCGGCCGATGCCCACCAGCGACCGTCCGGTACGTCCGATGGCCCGGACGGCCCGGAGCGGGTCACGCAGGCGCGACACGGTCGCGTCGCGCAGCAGTCCGAGGTCCGACGGGACCCGCTCGGGCGTCCAGGGCTCCTCGGGTGGCGCTGGACCGGGTGCTGCCGGGTCGAGGTCGAGCAGGCTCCCCATGAAGTCGGTGCCGGTCTCACCGTCGACGGTGGCGTGGTGCATCTTGCTCACGAAGGCCACGCAGCCGTCTTCGAGACCCTCGACGACGTTGATCTCCCACAGGGGCAGGCTGCGGTCGAGCGGCCGACTGGCGATGTCGCCGACGAGCTCGGCCAGCTCGTGGCGCGTGCCCGGCGGGCGGACCTGCAGACGGCGCAGGTGGAGGTCGAGATCGAAGTCCGGGTCGTCCACCCACACCGGGTAGTCGATGCTGAGCGGCACCTCGACCACCCGTTGACGCAGGATGGGCACGAGGTGCAGACGCTCGGCGACGAACTCCCGGATCCGCTCGAAGGAGTAACCGCCCTGCATCGTGGAGGGGTCGAGCAGCAGCACGCCGCAGACGTGCATGTGATAGGTCGGCGTCTCCATGTAGAGGAACGACGCGTCCATCGCGCTCAGGCGCTGCATCGCGGCTCCCGTGCTCGGGGGAGGGGTGGTGGCACGCCGGGTCGGGCCCCTCCGGTGCCCGCCCATATCTGACGGTGTGTCAGATTAGTGAGGTCGGACCGCGGCCGCAACGATGCCCTCATGCGGCGACGCAGGCGGCGGCCCGGCTCGACAGCCCGATCGAGCGTCGGGCCTGGCGGATCAGGTGGGCGTCGAGGCCGTTGGTGAGGTAGCAGAACGACAGGCCGCTGACCGGGTCGGCCCACGCCACCTGCCCACCGGCGCCGTCGTGGCCGAAGGTCGCCGGCGACACCCCGTGGCCGAAGCCCCGCAGCTGGGCGCCGGGGGCGGGGCCGGCGAGCTGCATCCCCCGACTGCGGTGGGCCGGCGTGCCCCGCACCGGGTCGGGGAAGTCGTTGACGAGCTCGAGCCCGGCGGCCAGCACCTCGGGCCGCCACAGCCCGTCGGGATCGTGGAGCAGGCCCTGGTAGTAGAGCGCCACGTCGGCGGCGGTGGAGATGCCGCCGGCGCCGGGCACGGCCAGGGCCCGCACCTCGGGTCGGTTGAACTCCAGCAGAGCGGCCTGGGTCACCTCCCCGAGCAGCGCGGTGAGGTCGATGCGGATGCCGATGGCGGCCTCGATCTCCTCGGGCGTGGGTGGCTCGCCGGTCTCCACCAACGTGGCCACGTCGTCCTGGCGCTCCGGCGGCTCCCCCAGGGCGAAGGCGCGCAGGCCCAGCGGGTTCATGATGCGGTCGTGCACGTAGGTGCGCAGGTCGGTCCCGGTGACCCGCTCGAGGATCTCGCGCAGCACCCAGTGCGCCGCGGTGGGGTGGTACTCGAAGGCGGTGCCCGGTTCGAAGGTGAGACGCCATCGGGCGAAGCGGGCCAGCCGGTCCTCCCGTCGGGCTGCCGGTTCGTGGCCGAGGGGCGCATGGGGGAACCCCGAGGTGTGGGCCAGGAGCTGCTCCACGGTCACGGCGTCCTTGCCGTTGGTGGCGAACTCCGGGACGATGTCGGCCACGGGCTGGTCGAAGCGGACGAGCCCGTCCCCGACCGCCAGCCACACCGCCCCGGCCACGATGCCCTTGGTGGCCGAGAAGATCACGAAGCGGTCCCGGGTGGTCGCCTCGCCCAGGCCGGCGAACAGCACCAGGCGGCCGTGGCGGGCCAGGGCCAGCTGACAGGAGGGGAGCAGCCCCGTGTCGATCTCGCGCTGCGCCCGCTCCACGAGCGCCGCCAGCCCGGCGGGATCCACCCCGGCGGCCTCGGCGTCGAGCAGGTCGTACGGGGAGGCGTCGGACGATGGGCCGATCATGGGCGGGACCTTACCGGTCGCGCGCCGGGCACGATCCCGGGCGCCGTGGTCCGTGCGGCGCGATACTCCCCGGGTGGAGCGCCTCTCGGGGATGGACGCCGGCTTCCTGTACATGGAGACCCCGACGCTGCACATGCACACCCTGAAGCTTGCGGTGTTCGAGCCGATGCCCGGTTGGGAGGCACCCTCGACCGAGGCGCTGCTCCAGGGGATCATGCACCGTCTCCACCAACTGCCACCGCTGCGTCGACGTCTCGTGGAGACCCCTCTCGGCTTCCACCACCCGGTTTGGATCGAGGACCCGGACTTCGACATCGAATACCACGTGCGCCGGGCGACCGTGCCCGTGCCCGGCTCCGGACGCGAACTCGACGACAAGGTCGCCCGTCTGGCCAGTCGCCCGCTCGACCGCCGTCGGCCGTTGTGGGAGCTGTACATCCTCGACGGGCTGGAGCAGGGACGACTCGCGGCACTGGTCAAGGTGCACCACGCGGTCGCGGACGGCGTCGCCGCAGCCGCGCTGTTGGAGAACGTGCTGTCGGTCACGCCGGAGGAGCCGGACCCGGAGCGGGTGGAGCACTGGCCGGTCGATGCCGTGCCCGGGACGGCCGCGCTGCTGCGTGACGCGGTGGGGGACCATCTGGGCCAGGTCCGGAGGCTTCCCCGGCTGGTGCGGCGCACCTCGCGCAACGTCGGCGCGCTGCGCCGGCACCGCCGGGAGACCGAGGTGTCGACACCGTTGCCGATGATCGATTGTCCCCGCACGCTGTTCAACGCCGCGCTGACCCCGCACCGGTCCTTCGCCACGACGAGTCTGCCTCTCGACGAGGTCCGCGCCCTCAAGGCGGCGCGTGGCGTGACCGTCAACGACGTCGTGCTGGCCGTCGTGGGTGGGGCCCTGCGCCGGTACCTGGCGGCGCGTGGCGAGCTGCCGGACCGGGCGCTGGTGGCCGGCGTGCCGGTCTCGGCCGACGACGCGGCCGACATCGTGCGGCTGGCCGGGAACCGGGTCTCCAACCTGTTCACCTCCCTCGCCACCGACCTCGACGATCCGTTGGCCCGTCTCGAGACCATCCACCGGGTCACCACCGAGGCCAAGGAGGCGCAGCGCCTGCTCGGCCCCGACACCCTGGCCGACTGGGTGCAGTACACCCCGCCGCTGGCCTACAGCTGGGTCGTGCGGCAGTACTCGCGCCATCGGGTGGCCGATCATCTCCGGCCGCCGATCAACCTGGTGGTGTCCAACGTGGCGGGTCCGCGCACACCGCTGTTCGTGGACGGGGTGCGGCTGCGCAACATCTACTCGGTCGGTCCCATCCTCGAGGGTGTCGGTCTGAACATCACGGTGTGGAGCTACCTCGACCACCTCGACGTGGGGGTGCTGGCCTGCCGGGAGCACGTGCCCGACGTCCACCTGATCGCCGAGGGCCTCCACGAGGCGCTGCGGGAGCTGACCGAGTCGGCGCAGGCCCCGGTCTGACGGAGCGAGCCTCCCGCGCGGGGACGGAACCCGGCGTTACGCTCGATGCTCCGTCGGGGCGTGCCGTCCCGACGCGGTGCGCAGGAGGGAGCTCGATGCGACGACGACGGATCGTGGCGGTGCTGGCGGCGGCGGTCGTCGCCTGCTCGGCTGTCGTCTCCGGCGGTCCCGGCGTGGCGGCGCAGCCCGCCCCGCAGGACACGGCGGTGACCCCTGCGGCCGTGACCCCGGTCCGGCTGAACCAGCTCCAGGTGATCGGGACCCACAACAGCTACCACGTCGAGCCACCACCCGAGACGATCGAGCTCTACCTGCAGTTCGACCGGGCGGCGATCGAGCTCGCCTACACCCACGCGCCGCTCCCGGTGCAGTTCTCCGACCAGGGCGTGCGCCAGATCGAGCTCGACGTCTTCGCCGACCCGACCGGTGACCTGTGGCGGCCCGCGGGGCGGGCGGGCTGGAAGGTCTTCCACATCGAACAGCTCGACATGGATGCCACCTGCCAGGTGCTGGTGGACTGCCTGGAGCAGGTGCGGTCCTGGTCCGACGGGCACCCGTCCCACCTGCCGATCGCCATCCTGCTGGAGGTGAAGGACAGCGCGGACTTCCCGGTGGAGCCGAACCCGGTGCCGGTGACCCCGGCGCTGCTGGCCACCCTCGACGCCGAGATCCGCTCGGTGTTCCCGCCGGAGCGCATCATCGAACCCGACGACGTGCGCGGCGCTCGGGCCACGTTGGAAGAAGCGGTCCTGCTCGACGGCTGGCCGGCCGTCGACGACGTGCGGGGTCAGGTCCTGTTCCTGCTCGACAACCAGCGCGACAACTACCTGATGGGGGCGCCCTCCCTGGAGGGCCGCGTCGCCTTCACCCCCTCGGCGCCGGGCGCGCCCGACGCGGCGTTCGTGAAGGCGAACGATCCCCTGGGCCCCAACCTCGACGCCATCCGCCAGCTCGTGAGCGCAGGGTACGTGGTGCGCACCCGGGCCGACGGCCCGGTCCTCACCGCCCGGTCGGGCGACACCACCCAACGCGACGCCGCCCTGGCCAGCGGCGCCCAGTGGGTGAGCACCGACTACCCGGTGCCGGGGATGTCGGCACGCTGGGGCACGTCGTACGTCGCCGCCATCCCGGGCGGCACGCCGGCGCGGTGCAACCCGGTCAACGCGCCGGTGGGCTGCGTCGCCACCGACATCGAGAACTCGCCCCTCCCAACGACGACCACGACGACCACCGCGACCGCCACCACCTCCACCACCACGCCGTCGTCGACCGCGCCCTCCCCGCCGACCACGGTCGTGGCGGCTCCTGCCTCGACGGCTCCGGCCCGGCCGGTGCGGGCGACGCCGACCTTCGCCGGTTGAGCGTGACCACGACCGTGCACACCGCTGGTCCGTCCGACGCCGAGCGGGACGCGCCCTCGCTGCGCCGACCCTCCCGGCGGGCCCGACGGCGCGATCCGGGACGGGTCCGACGGCGGGATCGGCGCCCGAGGTCCACGTTGTGGTGGACCACCGGCAGGGTCCTGCTCGTGGCGGCTGCCATCGCCTTCGGCATCGCCGTCCACCTCGGCTCCCGGACCGTCGAGAACCCCGGCGTCCAGGAGTGCGGATCGCCGGTGGCCTTCCTCGTGCTGGACCGCGACAACGTCGTCGTGCGCCCCGGCGATCCCGACGCACCGCCCGACGCGCTGGCCCTCGCTCGGCAACCCACCTGTCGGGACCTGGCCACCGTGGAGGCAGAGCGGGCTGCGCTGGCCTTCGGGGCCTTCCTGACCCTCGGGTTGCTCGGCATCGCGTTCGGTCTGCTCGACGACCGCATCGCCTACCGCCGCGCCCCCCGGTTCGAGACGCTGCTGCGCCCGCTGCCCGAGGACGCTCCGGTGCGGCGAGCGGCGTACCTGCGGGTACCGGAGTCGGCCGTCGTCGCCGACCTGCCGCCCCTGGAGCGGCCGGAGGTGCTGGGCTTCGTGGGGGTGAGCCTGGCCACGTCGGCGGCCCTGGTGGGGGTGGCGGGCATCGACGACGTCGGGGCCGTGGCTCGTGACGTCGAGGCACCCGGCGTGCTGGTGGCCGTGCTCGCGGTCGTGGTGGTCCACGCCCTGGCCGTCGCGCAGCGGGTGCTGGCCTACACCGGCCTGACCTCGCCGGTCGACGCGGCGCGCCACGTGGTGGCCACCTCCTTCGGGGCCCGGGTCCGACCGCTCGTGGGCTGGGCCGGGCTCGACCTGCACCGCCTGGTGCGTGCCCCGGCATCGGGAAGCGAGCCCCTGACCCGCCAGGCGGCGCATCGCCAGGTGGGGGCGCTGCAGCTCGCGTGCCTGTCGGCCCACGGGCTGGGCGTGGTGGTCGTGGCCCTGGCCGGGTTCGCGGCCGGGGCCTTCGACGCCGACGTGGCGCCGACGGCCAGGGTGGTCGCCGCCGTGACGGTCGTGGTGCTCGTGCTCGGGGCGGGCATGGCCTTCGACCGGGTCAGGGGGATGCCCGTGCGCCCCGACGCGTCGGCACGCGACCGGCTCGTGGCGCTCGGCGCGGCGCGGGCGTGGTCGGTCGTCGGCGTGTCGTCGGCGCGCCTGGTCGCGGACGTGGTGGTGCTGGTCGCGGTCGTCGCTGCGTGCGGGGGCGGCGCCGCGGTCGTCGGGGTGGCCGCCACGTCCGTGCTGGCCGTCACCCTCGGCGCCGCCGGGCCGCTGCCGGACGGGTTGGGCGTCGTCGATGCCGCGCTCGTCGTGGGTCTGGTGGCCGCAGGGGCGCCGCTGGCCACGGCCGTGGTCGCGGTGGTGCTGTGGCGCCTGGTGACCACGTGGCTGCCGCTGATCCCCGGTGCCGTCCTGGCCCGTCGGCTCCGGTCGGCCGGGGAGTGGTGAGGGTCAGTCCTCCGACGTGCGGTGCTTGAACGACGCCGTGAGATGCTCGCGCTCCCACTTGGCGGGCTGCTGGCCGGCGGGGGGCGGCGCGGGCGCGTAGACCACGCCGTCCGCCGGGGCCACGCCATCGGCGTAGAACTGGCTGTACCACTTGCGGAACTTCATGAACGGCGGGTCGGTGTCGGCGAGGGCCGGGCGGGTCAGGTGGGCCTTGTTGATCCAGATCGGCCAGTCGTCGCGGAACTGGTTGCAGACCTCCTGGACGAAGGCCTCGCTCACGCTGGACGTGCTCTGGGCGTCACCCAGGCTGCGGGTCTTGAAGCTGAACCGGACCTCGCAGTGGTTGGCGTCCACGGGCACGGCCGAGCCCAGCAGACAGGTGTCGACGATGCCGGAGAAGCGGGTCACCCCGAAGCCCGGGCCCTGGTTGTCGACGTTGATCTTGCCGTCGACCACACCCCGTGGCGTCGGGAACTTCTGGATCGAGCGCATGCTGGCCGTCGTGCCCTCGGTCTCGTAGGAGACGATCTCGGGCACGATCTCGGTGTTGTGCACGTAGCGGAAGTGCGGGCCGTCGACGCTGTTCTCGGCCAGCTCCTGGCAGGCGGCCGGGACGCTGAAGTGCCGGAACGTCCAGTCCGAGAAGTCCTCGCTGGTGAACTCCTCGGGGATGTCCAACTCGAACAGCGGCGGCTCGTCGTGGGGGTGGTACCAGGCGTACACGAGCGCTCCGGCGACCTCCTGGACGGGATAGGAGCGGATCTTCGCCTTGGCGTTGGTGCGCTCGCTGTAGGGGATGCGGGTGTTGACGCCGTCGCCGTCGAACTCCCAGCCGTGGAACGGGCACTGCAGCGCGCAGCCCCGCACCTGGCCGCCGTAGGCCAGGTGGGCGCCGAGGTGGGGGCAGAAGGCGTCCTGCAGGTGCGCCTGGCCCTCGTCGTCGCGCCACAGGACCAGGTGCCGGCCGAAGTAGAAGCGGGGCACGACCTCGCCCACGGCGAGCTCGTGGGACCAGGCGACGCAGAACCAGCCGTAGGGGATGCCGAACGGGTACCGGCTCTCCTCGGCGGGCGAGTCGGCCGGCAGCGCCGCCGGTCCGGAGGTGTCGCGCGGGGGCAGGACGTCAGTCATCGAGCTTCAGCACCTTTCGAGCGTTGTCCCGGAGGAACTTGGGCCAGACCTCGTCTCGGAACGGGACGAGGGGGAGCTCCGACATGATGCGGTCGAGCGACAACCCCATGGGGAAGTAGCCGGCGTAGAGCACCTTGTCGGCACCGCGGGTGTTGGCGTAGTCGACGATCGCCTTCGGGTAGTACCGGGGGGCGAACGCGCTGGTGGAGTAGTAGAGGTTGGGCCACTTGAGCATGAGCTTCACCGCCAGGTCGGCCCACGGCTCGGCGCCGTGGCGGATGACGAAGCGCAACTCGGGGAAGAACCAGCACACCTCGTCGATGAGCTCGACGTGCTGGCACAGCATGGGCACCCGCGGCCCCGGTACGCCGGCGCACACGAAGATCGGGATGTCCAGCTCGACGCACTTGGCGTAGATCGGGTAGAGCCGCTTGTCGTTGATCGGCACCTGCGGGTTGCAGCCCGCCGGGAAGACCTGCGCGGCGCGGGCCCCCTCCCGCACCGCCTGCTCGAGGTCGCGCACGGCGTCCATGCCCCGGTTGGGGTCGACGGAGGCGCTGGTGAAGAAGCGCTCGGGGTGCGCCAGCACGGCCCGGGACTGGGATCCCTCGGCCTGGTGGCCGAGCATCGCCATGTCGATGCCGAAGCGGTCCATCTCGCCCACCACCCACGCCACGGGATCGTCGGTCACCGGGTCGTGGGGCACGTCCTTGAACATGTACTGGGCCGGGAACTCGAACTCGTCGCGGCTCTCGTGGTCACGCAGTTGGGGCTTCAGGAACTCGTACCAGTCGCCGCGCCGGTCGGGGATGCCCAACATGGTGTCGATGATCCCGATGCCGTAGGGGAAGGTGTCGGGCGTCGCCGACGGGGTGGCCATCGGGCCATCATAGAACAGGTTCTAGTTTGGCCGGCAAGCTCTCGAAGATGCGACGAGGCCCCGGTGCCTACCGGGGCCTCGACTGGTGCTGGGGTCCGGGTGGCGAGCCGCTGTGCTCAGCCGGTCACCGGCCCCCCGAGCTTGGTGAGCACCTCGCTCATGCGGGCCTGGCGCTCGTGCAGACCGCGCTTGTACTCGGGGTTGTCGGTGTCGGCGATCTCCATCCGCAGGTCGGATGCAGCGCTCGTGAGTACGTCACGCAGCAGGGCCACTTCATCGTCGGTGAGGGTCACGTCCATGCGCGCAGCCTAGCGACGACCCGCCCCGCGGGCCCGGACCGTGACGCGGGGGTGAACGCCGCCCGGCCCGGCGGTGACCTGGGGGTGACGCGACGGTGCCCGCCCCGGAGGGGGCGGGCACCGGGCAGGATCAGGAGGCGGGAGACCAGATCCTGCGGGGTCGGCCGACGGGGGGATCGGCCGGTTGGGGAGGTGTCAGGCGGCGGGACGCACCACGTCGATGGGCAGGCCCGCCTGCAGCTCCAGCACCGTGGCCTCGAGCTCGAGCTCGGCGGCGCGGCGGCGGTAGGCGGTGGCCAGGACGTCGGGAAGCTGCCCGGCCTGGGTGCGGAGGCTCTCGGCTCGGACCCGAAGCGATCGGGCCTGGCCGGTCAGCTGGTCGTCGATGGCACTCTCGTCGTACATGTCGCCCCTCCGTGGTCTGCCGCAACGAGCGGCACATCGGATTGAACCGAAGTGGCGACCGGTTCCTTCCCGCCGCCTCCGACGCCGCCGCGTGATCTGCGTCACAGGCGGCCGCCGACACGGCGACGGGGGAGAGGAGGTGGGCCGGCGGATCAGCCGAGGGCGCCCTTGGCCCGCAGCTCGGCGAGGCGCGCCTCGTCGTGGCCCAGCACGTCGCCGAGCACCGCGTCGGTGTGCTCACCCAGGCTCGGGGCCTTCGTCGGCGTGGGCAGAGAACCACCCACGATCTTGACCGGGAAGGGCAGCTGGTCGGCGCCGAGGTTCCCGGCGGGGATCCAGCCCAGACGGTCCTGGAACTGCGGGTCCTCGCTGATGTTCCGGGGCGTGTTGACCGGGGCGATCGTGGTGTTGTGCTCGTCGGCGAAGGCGATCCACGCCGCCGAGGTGCGGCCGCGGAAGATGTCGCGCAGCTCGGCCTGCAGCTCCCGGTTGCCGCGGGCGTGGTCGGCATAGGTGCTGCCCGGCCAACGCTCGAACAGGTCCATGCGGTCCACCCCCGCGCAGAAGTTCTTCCAGAACGCCTGCTCGGAGGCCATGAACAGCACGTGCCCGTCGGCGGACTCGTACATCTGGTAGCGCACGCCTTCGCGCATGCCGGCCGTTCCCGGTGCCCGACGCTCGTAGCCGTCGGAGGCGTTGCCGGTCACCTCGTCCTCGGGGCGTTCGTAGGCCTTCCAGGTCTCCGACCGGTACCAGTCGTAGGCCGCGGCGGCGTCGGACTGGGCGATCTCCATCTGGCAGCCCTCGCCGGTGGCGCGGGCCTGCACCACACCGGCCAGGATGCCGAGCGCGCCGTAGAGCGGGCCCGCGAAGATCCCGATCGACACGTGCTCGGGGATGTAGCAGAACCCTTCGTCGTCGTAGGCCGGCGACACGATGCCGGCCCAGGTGTCATAGGCCACGCCGTGGCTGGGGAGGTTGCGGTAGGGGCCGGTCATCCCGTAGCCGGAGATGGTGATGAACACCAGGCGCGGGTTCAGCTCGCGCAGCGCGTCGTAGCCCAACCCGAGCCGCTCCAGCGCGCCGGGACGCATGGCCTCCACCACGACGTCGGAGCTCCGGGCCAGGTCGCGGAACAGCTCCTTGCCCTCCTCGCTCTTGAGATCGAGCACGACCGAGCGCTTCCCCCGGTTGATGTGGAGGTGCATGAGCGAGACGCCTTCCACGATGGGCCAGGTCATCTGGCGGACGTAGTCGCCGCTGGGCGACTCGACCTTGATGACCTCCGCGCCCAGGTCGGCGAGGGGACCGGTGATGGCGGCGGGTCCGAGGAGCGAGACCTCGAGCACCCGGACGCCGGCGAGGGGAGCAGTGGGTTCCATCCGTCCAGCCTATCTGACGGTGTGTCAGATCCGAGGAGCCGGCACCGCCGCCGCACGTGCTACACGTGGGGGCCGACGTGGTCGGGGAGCGGCCCGTCGTCGGGGAGGTGCCATGAACTTCGACCTGCAGGGACGGGTCGCCATCGTCACGGGCGGCAACGGCGGCATCGGGCTCGGCATCGCCGAGGCGCTCGCCGGAGCCGGCGCGGACGTGGTCGTCTGGGGTCGCAACGAGGACAAGAACGAACAGGCGCGGGCGTTGCTGGCCGAGACCGGTCGCCGTGTCCTCGCCCAGCGCTGCGACGTGGGCGACGAGGACGACGTGGAGGCCGCCTTCGCGGCGGCCGTCGCGGCCATGGGCAAGGTCGACATCCTGGTGGCCAACGCCGGGGTGGGCGGCTACGCCCCCTTCGTCAGCATGTCCCTCGAGGAGTGGCACCGGGTGCAGCGCACGAACCTCGACGGGGTCTTCCTGTCGTTCCGAGAGGCCGCCCGGCACCTGGTCGATCGTCGCGAGGGCGGCGCGCTGGTGGCCGTGTCGTCCACGTCGGCCATCCACGGCGCGCCGGGGATGCAGCACTACGCGGCGGCGAAGGCCGGCCTGCTCGCCATGACCCGGGGCCTCGCCGTGGAGCTCGCCCGCCATCGCGTGCGGTGCAACGCCCTGCTGCCGGGCTGGACCGAGACCGACATGCTCGGGCCGATGGCCTCGAACCCCCGGTTCGTCGAGAACACGATCAAGCGCACACCGGTGCGGCGCTGGGCGGTTCCCGCCGACCTCGGTCCGGCGGCGGTGTTCCTGTCCGATCCGAGCTACACGTTCCACACCGGCGACTGCGTGGTGGTCGACGGCGGCTACACGATCTTCTGAATGAGGCATGATGGCGCCGGTCCATCAGCCCCAGGAGGGATGAGTCATGCGAGTCGTCGTGGATTTCGACCTGTGCGAGAGCAACGCCGTGTGCATGGGCATCGTGCCCGAGGTGTTCGAGGTGCGCGACGACGACTTCCTGTACGTCCTGCAGGAGGAGCCCGCCGAGGAGCTCCGACCCAAGATCGAGGAAGCCGTCCGCCGGTGCCCGAAGCAGGCCATCTCCATCGAGGGCTGACCCTCGCCGATGGAGGCCGTCGCCGTCGTCGGGGCATCGCTCGCCGGGCTGCACGCGGCCCGCGCCCTGCGCATCGAGGGGTTCGCGGGGCGGATCGTCGTGGTCGACGCCGACCGCCACGACCCCTACGACCGGCCGCCGCTGTCCAAGCAGTTCCTGGCCGGCACCTGGGACCGTGACCGGCTGACCCTCGCCCCGGTGCGCGAGGAGCTCGACCTGGACTGGCGGCTGGGTCGTCGGGCCACGGCGTTGGACGCCGGGCGGCGTTCGGTGACCCTCGACGACGGCGAGGTGCTCGCGGTCGACGGCGTCGTGGTGGCGACCGGGACCGCGGCCCGGCGCCTGCCGGGAACCGACGGCATCGCCGGTGTGCACGTCGTGCGGACCCTCGACGACGCCGTGGCCCTGCGGGCCGACCTCGACGCCGGGGCCCGGCGGGTGGTGGTCGTGGGGGCCGGGTTCATCGGCGCCGAGGTGGCGGCCACCTGCCGGGGGCTCGGTGTCGACGTGACCATGGTGGAGGCCCTGGCCACGCCGTTCGAGCGGGTCCTCGGTCCGGCGGTGGGCAGCGTCCTGGCCGACGTGCACCGCGACCACGGCGTCGACCTCCGGGCCGGCGTCGGGGTGGCGGGCATCGACGGCGCGGGTCGCGTCGAACAGGTCCGTCTCAGCGACGGCGCCGTCGTCGAGGCCGACGTCGTGGTGGTGGGCATCGGCGTCGTGCCCGCCACGGACTGGCTGGAGGGCTCGGGCCTCACCGTCGACGACGGGATCGTGGTCGACGAGACCCTGCTGGCCGCGCCCGGCGTCGTGGCCGCCGGCGACATCGCCCGGTGGCCCAGCGCCCGCTACGGCGAGGCGCTGCGGGTGGAGCACTGGGACATGGCCATCGCCATGGGCGAGGCGGCCGCCCGCCGTCTGCTCGTTCCGTCGCACGGGTCGCCCGCCGTGTTCGACCACCTGCCCTGGTTCTGGTCCGATCAGTACGACCGCAAGATCCAGCTCGCCGGTCGGGCCGGGGCCGACCACGCCGTCGAGGTCGTGGTGGGCTCCGTCGAGGAGCGGCGGTTCGTGGCGCTCTACGGACGCGACGGCCGGGTGGACGGCGTCCTGGGCATGAACCGGCCCCGTCACGTCATGCAGCTCCGGGCGTTGGCCGACGAGCGGGTGGCGTGGGACGAGGGTCTGGCCCGGGCCCGGGCCCTGGGATGAGCCCCGGCACTGGCGCCGGCGACGAGCTGGTCGACGTCGTCGACGGCTCGGGCACGGTCATCGGGGTCGCCAGCCGTCGCGTGGTCCGAGCCCATCATCTCCCGCACCGAGCGGTGTTCGTGGCCGTGGTCCACGAGGGCCGTGTCGTCGTGCACCAGCGAGCGCCGTGGAAGGACGTGTGGCCGGGCGCGTGGGACCTGGCCTTCGGGGGCGTGGTCGGCGCCGGTGAGTCCTGGGACGATGCCGCGGCGCGCGAGCTGGCCGAGGAGGCGGGGGTCGAGGCGGGCCTGACGGCCCACGGCGGCGACCGGTGGTGGAGCGACGGGGTCGACACCGAGCTGGCCCGTGTCTACGTGGCCGAGCACCCCGGACCCTTCCCCCTGCCCGACGGGGAGGTGGTGGCCACCGACTGGGTCCCCGTCACGGCGCTCGACGCCTGGGGCGCCACGACCGACGTGGTCCCCGACAGCTGGGCGCTGGTGCGCCCGGTCCTGCAGGCCCTGCACAGCAGCAGGGTGGCGCCGTGAACGCCACCACCCTGCTGCTCCTGTCGCTCACCCTCGTGTGCGCGGTGGGGGACTGGGTGGCCGTGCACGCCGGCCGCCGGGCGGGGGAGTACGTCTTCAAGCCCCTGACCATGGTGGTGCTGATCGCCGCCGCGCTCGCCCTGGACCCCGACAGCGACGCCCAGCGGGCCGCGTTCGTGGTGGCCCTGGTGCTGTCCCTCGCCGGCGACGTGTTCCTGATGCTGGCCCACGAGCGCGAGGACCTGTTCGTGTACGGACTGGCGTCGTTCCTCGTCGGACACGTGGCCTACGTCGTGGGCTTCGTGCTGGCGGGCCTCGAGCTGGAGGGCGTCGTGACCGGTCTGGTGGTGGTGGCGGTGGCCGCGCTGGCCCTCGCTCGGCGCATCGTGGCGGGGGTCCGCACCTCGCGGCCCGAGCTGGCCACCCCGGTCACCGCCTACATCGCGGTCATCTCGGCCATGGTGGTGTGCGCCTTCGGGGTCGTGCAGCCCCTGGCCGTCCTGGGCGCGCTGCTGTTCTACGCCTCCGACGCGGCCATCGCGTGGACGAGCTTCATCGCTCCCAAGCCCTGGGGGCGGCTGTTCATCATCACCACGTACCACGTGGCGCAGATCCTGCTCGTGGTGTCGCTGGTCTGAGCACGGGGACCACGGTGGACCCCGGGGGGTCGCTGGTCGGACGTCGTCGGTGACCGACGGCCCTGTCCCCGTGGGTGCCCGGTCCGTACGGTGAGACCGTGCAGTGGTACGTCGTCGTCGCGTTGGTCGTGGTGGCGGTGCTGGTCGGTCTCGGCGCGTACGACCTGCTCCAGCGCCGGCACGCCATCCTGCGCAACTTCCCGGTCATCGGGCACCTGCGCTTCCTGCTCGAGTCCGTCGGCCCCGAGCTGCGCCAGTACATCGTCACCGACAACGACCAGGAGCGCCCCTTCAGCCGCGACCAGCGCCGCTGGATCTACACCTCGGCCAAGGGCACCAACACGTACTTCGGGTTCGGCACCGACAACAACCTCGATCATCCCGACAACTACGTGATCCTCAAGCACGTGGCGTTCCCCGCTCCGCCGAGCCCGGAGGAGCTCCGCCGGGCCGACCCGTCGGTTCCGTTGCCGGCGGCCAAGGTGCTCGGCGCGGCCCACGGCCGGCCCCGCGCCTTCCGGCCCGACTCGGTCGTCAACGTCTCGGCCATGAGCTTCGGCTCGCTCAGCGCACGGGCCATCGAGGCCCTGAACCGAGGGGCGGCGCAGGCGGGCTGCCTGCACAACACGGGCGAGGGTGGCATCTCGCCCCACCACCTCCACGGCGCGGACCTGGTGTGGCAGATCGGCACCGGCTACTTCGGTACCCGCAACTCCGACGGCACCTTCAGCCTCGAGCGCTTCCGTGACACCGTGGCGCAGCACCCGCAGGTGCGCGCCATCGAGATCAAGCTCAGCCAGGGTGCCAAGCCGGGCCTGGGCGGGGTGCTCCCGGCGGCCAAGGTGACACCCGAGATCGCGGCCATCCGCGGCGTGCCGGTGGGGGTCGCCTGTCTGAGCCCGCCCAACCACTCCGCCTTCGGCGACGTCGATTCGCTGCTCGAGTTCGTCGAGGTGCTCGCCGCTGCGTCGGGACTGCCCGTGGGGATCAAGTCCGCGGTGGGGGAGGAGCGCTTCTGGCTCGACCTGACCCAGCGCATGGCCCGCACCGGCACCGGGGTGGACTTCGTCACCGTCGACGGCGGCGAGGGGGGCACCGGGGCCGCGCCGCTCGCCTTCAGCGACCACGTGGCCCTGCCCTTCCGGTGGGGGTTCAGCCGCGTCTACCGGGCCTTCGCCGAGCAGGGTCTGCACCAGCAGGTGGTCTTCGTCGGATCGGGCAAGCTGGGCCTGCCCGACTCGGCCATGCTCGCCATGGCGCTCGGCGTCGACCTGCTCAACGTGGGGCGCGAGGCCATGATGGCCGTGGGGTGCATCCAGGCCCAGCGCTGCCACGAGGGCCACTGCCCGACCGGCGTGGCCACCCAGTCGGCCTGGCTGCAACGGGGCCTCGACCCGGCCACGAAGTCCGAGCGGGTGGCCCACTACCTGGCCGCGTTGCGCTTCGAGCTGCGCCGTCTGGCCCGGGCCTGCGGCCAACCCCACCCGGCGCTGGTGCCCATCGACGCGGTGGAGATCCTGCGCGACGAGTACCACGCCAGCTCGGCCCGCGAGGTCTTCGACTACCTCCCCGGCTGGGGTCTCCCCTCGCTCGAGGACCGCCGAGCGATGCTCGAGCTCCTCGCTGCCGGGTGGCCGCCCGGCGCGGTGGCGCTGCCGGTGCGGCGCGACGCCGCCTGAGCGTCTTCCTCGGGTCGGGGTGGGGCGGCTCGTGCTCAAGGCGCGGGTCGTGGCGGTCGATGGTCGCGACATGGGCCGAACGACCCAGTGGCGAGTGCGGGCGCGACCCGGCGTGGTGATCCTCGCCGCGGCGCTCGTGCTCGCGGGCTGCGGGTACGTGAGCATCCCGGGTGCGCCGGGCTGCACGCTGTCGCCGGCGGACAGCTTCTGGCGCGCCGACAGCCGTGCCCTGCCGGTGCACGCCCGCTCGGGGGCCTACCTCGCCTCGATCGGCTCGACGGCGCGGGTCAAGGCCGACTTCGGCGCCGGCACCTGGAACGGCGGCCCCATCGGCATCCCCTACGACCTCGTGCCCGCCACCCAGCCCGAGGTGCCGGTGGTCTTCGACGACGCGGACGAGAGCGATCCGGGCCCCTACCCGATCCCCGCCCAGCCGCGCATCGAGGGTGGGGCCGGGTCCAGCGGTGATCGCCACGTGCTGGTGCTCGACCGCGACGACTGCGTGCTCTACGAGACCTGGAACACCTGGCCCGACGGCACGGGCGGGTGGACCGCCGGCTCGGGGGCGGTGTGGGACCTGCGCTCCAACGCCATGCGCCCCGCGGGCTGGACCTCGGCCGACGCCGCCGGTCTGCCCATCCTGCCCGGTCTGGTGCGCTACGAGGAGGTGGAGCAGGGCCGCGTGCTGCACGCCATCCGCGTCACCATCCCGCGCACCCAGCGCGCCTACGTATGGCCGGCCAGCCACCAGGCGGGCTCGACGACGGACCTGAACGTGGCCCCCATGGGCACCTGGCTGCGCCTCGACGCCGCCATCGATCCGGCGACGTTCGGCCCGCAGGTGCGACCCATCGTCGTGGCGCTGCAGACCTACGGTGCCGTCGTGGCCGACAACGGCTCGGCGCTCTACCTGAGCGGGGTCCCCGACGAGCGGTGGGACAACGACCAGCTGCGGGAGCTGGGCCGGCTGGGTGCCGCCGACTTCGACGTCGTGGACGCCGCCTCCCTACGAGCCGCGCCCGGGTCGTACCAGGTCCGCCCGCCGGGCTGAACCGGCGCTGAACCGGCGGCGGACCGGCGTGGAATGGGACGGGCCGGTACCGCGGGCCAGACTACGCACATGCCTGCGCGCAAACGACCTCCCAGC
This sequence comes from Acidimicrobiales bacterium, assembly GCA_025456085.1. Classification (GTDB taxonomy): domain Bacteria; phylum Actinomycetota; class Acidimicrobiia; order Acidimicrobiales; family Acidimicrobilacustridaceae; genus JALOLF01. The sequence goes on along the minus strand of JALOLF010000030.1, from coordinate 11,465 downwards.
CGTGTCGTCATCGAAGACGTGTCGCCCGTGGTCGACGGGGGGCGCTTCCCGGTCAAGCGAGTGGTCGGCGAACCGGTGGTGGTGCGGGCTGCGGTGTTCCCCGACGGCCACGAGCGCATCCGCTGCGTGCTGTCCTGGCGGGGTCCCGACGGCGACGGCTGGCAGTCCGAGGTGATGGCCGTCGAGAACCCCGGCCTCGACCTGTGGCAGGCCACCTTCGTGCCGGAGGCCCCCGGGGCGCACAAGTTCCGGGTGCTGGGCTGGCTCGACCGCTTCGCCACCTGGCGCGACGGCACCCTGCGCAAGCTCGACGCCGGTGTGGCCGTCGACAGCGAGCGGCTCGAAGGCGCGCTGTTCCTGGAGCAGCTGGCGGCCAAGGCTCCCAAGGCGTCGCGGGCAGCGCTGCGAGCCGCCGCGGCCGAGCTGCGCGACGGCGGGCTGGACGCCGTCGTGGACGAGGAACGCAGCGCCGAGGTGCAGGAGCTGGTGTGGGCGTGCCTGCGCGCCGGCGACGCCACGACGTCGGCGACCTACGAGGTGCTCGTCGAGCGCGAGCTCGCCGCCTTCTCGGCCTGGTACGAGCTGTTCCCACGGTCCTGGGGCCCCGCCCCCGGGGTGCACGGGACCCTGGCCGACGTGGAGGCCCACCTGCCCTACGTGGCCGGGATGGGCTTCGACATCCTCTACCTGCCACCGGTGCACCCCATCGGCACCGCCTACCGCAAGGGACCCAACAACAGCGAGGCGGCAGGGCCCGACGACCCGGGCAGCCCGTGGGCCATCGGCGGTCCCGAAGGCGGCCACACCGCGGTCCACCCGGCCCTCGGCACCGTCGACGACCTGGCCCGGCTGGTGCGGTCGGCGGCGGACCACGGCCTGGAGCTGGCCCTCGACGTCGCCCTGCAGTGCTCACCGGACCACCCCTGGGTGAGCGAGCACCCCGAGTGGTTCCGCCACCGGCCCGACGGGACCATCCAGTACGCGGAGAACCCGCCCAAGAAGTACCAGGACATCTACCCGCTGGACTTCGACTGCGAGCACTGGCAGGCGCTGTGGGCGGCCTGTCGCGACGTGTTCCTGTTCTGGGCCGGCCACGGGGTGCAGGTGTTCCGGGTCGACAACCCCCACACCAAGCCCTACGCCTTCTGGGAGTGGTGCATCGCCGAGGTGCGCGACCGCCACCCCGACGCGGTGTTCCTCTCCGAGGCCTTCGCCCGGCCCCGGGTCATGCACCGCCTGGCCAAGGCCGGGTTCACCCAGTCGTACAACTACTTCCCCTGGCGGGTGGAGCGTTGGGAGCTGGTGGAGTACTTCACCGAGCTGGCCTCGTCGCCGAGCGTCGACCAGCTCCGACCCAGCTCGTGGCCCAACACCCCCGACATCCTGGCCTGGCACCTGATGGGCGCGCCGCGGTCCCAGTTCGCGCTGCGGGCCCTGCTGGCCGCCACGCTCTCGCCCAGCTACGGCATCTACGGCCCCGCGTTCGAGCTGGGCGACAACCGTCCCGCCGGCAACGGCAAGGAGGAGTACCTGGACTCCGAGAAGTACCAGCTCCGGTGGTGGGACCGCGACGACCCGACCAGCCTGCGCCCCCTGCTGACGACGCTCAACCATGCCCGCCGAGACCACCTGGCCCTGCACACGCTACGCACCCTGCACGTCCACGGCGCCGAGAACGAGCACCTGCTGTGCTTCTCGAAGCAGGCGGACACCGGGCCCTCGACCGCGCCCGACGACCCGACCCGCAACCCCGTCGTCGTGGTCGTGAACCTCGACGCCGGCCGTTCGCAGGCGGCCATGCTGGACCTCGACCTGGCCGTGCTGGGCATCGACCCCGAGCGGCCCTTCGAGGTGCACGACCTGCTCACCGGTCGCGACTTCACGTGGCACGGCGGTCGGGCCTACGTCGAACTGCACCCCGCGGTCCAGCCCGGCCACCTGTTCCGGGTGTCCCAGACGCCGTCCTAGCCCTGCCGCGGGCCCTGGTGAAGCGTCGGCGGCGCGCTTGTAGGCTCTGCCCCCGTCACCCACGCGCGGATCCCGTCCCCCCGAAGCCCCCGAGCGCCCATGCCCCATCAGGATCTCCTCGGCCACGATCCGTTGTGGTTCAAGGACGCGGTCATCTACGAACTGCACGTGCGCGCCTTCGGCGACTCCGACGGCGACGGCATCGGCGACTTCGACGGCCTGACGGCACGCCTCGACTACCTCCAGGAGCTGGGGGTCACGGCCCTGTGGCTGTTGCCGTTCTACCCCTCGCCGCTGCGCGACGACGGCTACGACATCGCCGACTACGGCGGCATCAACCCCGCCTACGGCACCCTGCGATCGTTCCGTCGCTTCCTCGACGAAGCCCACCGGCGGGGCCTGCGGGTCATCACCGAGCTGGTGCTGAACCACACCAGCGACCAGCACCCGTGGTTCCAGCGGTCCCGGCGGGCCAAGCCGGGCACGCGCTGGCGTGACTACTACGTGTGGAGCGACCACCCCGACCGCTACCCCGAGGTCCGGGTCATCTTCGAGGACTACGAGACCTCCAACTGGACGTGGGACCCCGTCGCCGGGGCGTACTACTGGCACCGGTTCTTCCACCACCAGCCCGACCTCAACTACGACAACCCCGAGGTCCGCGAGGTCATGCTGCGGGCCGTCGACCGGTGGTTGGAGATGGGCGTCGACGGCGTACGCCTCGACGCGGTGCCGTACCTGTTCGAGCGGGACGGCACCAACGGGGAGAACCTCCCCGAGACCCACGGGTTCCTGAAGGAGCTGCGCCGCCACGTCGACGCCACGTTCCCCGGGCGCATGCTGCTGGCCGAGGCCAACCAGTGGCCCGAGGACGCCGTGGCCTACTTCGGCGACGGCGACGAGTGCCACATGTCGTTCCACTTCCCGGTCATGCCCCGCCTCTTCATGGCGCTGCGGCTCGAGGACCGCTTCCCCGTCATCGACATCCTCCAGCAGACGCCCACCATCCCCGACACCTGCCAGTGGGCCATCTTCCTGCGCAACCACGACGAGCTGACCCTGGAGATGGTCACCGACGAAGAGCGCGACTACATGTACCGGGCCTACGCGGCCGACCCCCGCATGCGGGTCAACCTCGGCATCCGTCGTCGCCTCGCCCCGCTGCTGGGCAACGACCGCCGCAAGATCCAGCTCATGAACGGGTTGCTCTTCTCGCTGCCCGGCACGCCGGTCATCTACTACGGCGACGAGCTGGGCATGGGCGACAACGTCTACCTGGGCGACCGAGACGGGGTCCGCACCCCCATGCAGTGGAGTCCCGACCGGGCCGCCGGCTTCTCGCGGGGCAACCCCCAGTCGCTGTACCTACCGGTCATCATCGACCCCGACTTCCACTTCGAGACGATCAACGTCGAGAGCCAGGAGCGCAACTCCAGCTCGCTGCTGTGGTGGATGCGGCGCATCATCTCGGTCCGCCAGCAGCACCCGGTGTTCGGCCGGGGCGAGCTCGAGTTCCTCTACCCCGAGAACGCCAAGGTGCTGGCCTTCGTGCGACGTGACGAGCACGAGACGGTGCTGGTGCTGGCCAACCTGTCCCGTCACGCCCAGCAGGTGCAGCTCGACCTGCACCAGTTCCGGGGCGCGGTGCCCGTCGAGCTGTTCGGCGGCACCGAGTTCGCCCCCCTCGTCGAGGGGCAGGGCAGCTTCACGCTCGGCCCCTACGGGTTCTACTGGTTGTTGCTCGACACCCACCGCCAGGAGTCGCGCTTCACCCATCCCGAGACCGACGAGCTCCCGGTGCTGGTCGTGCCCGAGGACTGGCGGGCGGCGTTCCGGGGCCGGTCGAAGGCCGTCATCGAGCGGGCACTGCCGGCGTACCTGCTGCGCAACCGCTGGTACGCGGGTCGCCAGCGGGTGCTGCGCTCGGTCACCATCGCCGACGCCGTGCCCCTGCAGGTCGTTCGCGGTCGGCCGGGTGCGTTCCTCGCCCTGTTGCACGCCGAGTACACCGATGGCGAGCCCGAGACCTACGTGGCGCCGTTGACGACCACCTCGGGCGGCGAGCGCGCCGCGGCGGTCCTCGCCGACCACCCGAGCGCCGGAGTCGCCTGGTTGGAGCCCCGCGGCACCGGCGAGCGTCTCCTGTTGCACGACGCCATGGTCGACAACACCTTCGCCGAGGGCACCCTCACCGCGCTGCGTCGACGCAAGCGCTTCGCCTCCCCGTCCGGGGCGGAGCTGGTCACGAGCCTGCAACCCGGCTCCCGTCGAGCCCTCCAGCACGACGAGCTCACCCCGCACGTGCCGCTCGTCGAGCAGAGCAACTCCTCGGTGGTGTTCGGCAACCACCTGGTGCTCAAGGTCTTCCGTCGGGCCCAGGAGGGGGTCAATCCCGACCTCGAGATCGGACGGCTCCTGGCCGAGAAGGGCTTCGCCCACACCGCACCCCTGGTGGGTGCGGTCGAGTACCAGCGTGGCCGCTCGGAGCCGCGCACCATCGCCCTGCTCACCGAGTACGTGCCCAACGAAGGCGATGCCTGGCGCTACACGCTCGACGCGCTGGGCCTCTACTACGAGCGGGCCATCGATCTCGGCCCCGACGGCGTGGCCGGCGTGCCCGCATGGGACGACCTGCTCGACCTGGTCGGCCGCCAACCGCCCGATCCCCTGGCCGAGGCCATCGGCCCCTATCTCGACTCGGCCGAGCTGCTCGGGCGGCGCACCGCCGACCTGCACCTGACGTTGGGCGCCCCCGACACCGACGACGAGCGGTTCCGTCCGGAGCCGTTCTCCACGCTGTGGCAGCGCTCGCTCTACCAGGCGATGCGCGCCCAGGTCCGACCGACCATGCAGCTGCTGCGCCGGGTGCTGCCCACACTGGACGAGCGCGCCCGGCGGGCAGGGGAGGCGCTGCTCGGCCACGAAGCGGAGCTGCTGGGACGCTTCGCCGGCCTGACCCGCCACCGCATCGACACCGTGCGCATCCGGGTCCACGGCGACTTCCACCTCGGTCAGGTGCTGCACGTCGGCCGGGACTTCGCCATCATCGACTTCGAGGGCGAGCCGTCGCGCACACCCACCGAGCGGCGCATCAAGCGCTCGGCGGTGGCCGACGTGGCCGGCATGGTCCGCTCCTTCCAGTACGCGGCCGAGGCGGGCTACCGGGCCTTCGAGGATCGGGGCATGGTGCACGGGGGGCGCGAGGCGGAGCTGCGCCGCCGGGGCCGGGCCTGGCAGCGCTGGGTGACCGTCCGCTTCCTGACGGGGTACCTCGACCGGGTCGGCGACGCGCCCCTGGTGCCGGCCGACCGCGACGATCTGCGGGTGCTGCTCGGCGCCTACGTGTACGACAAGGCCCTCTACGAGATCCGCTACGACCTGGCGCACCGACCCCACTGGGCCGGGATCCCGCTCGTCGGGCTGACCGAGCTGCTGGGACCGGGGGGCTGACCGTGGCGGACATCGACATCGGGCACTGGCGGTACCTGGCCCGGGAGCTCGGCATGTGGACGGACTACTGGGACGTCTACGGCGGCTACCACGAGGCGTCCGTGCCGGCCATCGTGGCCGTCCTGCAGGCCATGGGGCTCGACGCGGCGCCCGACGACGCCCGTCCCGCGGAGGAGGCGATCGCGCAGCGGCGGTCCCGTCGCGTGCAACCGGTGCACGTGGCCTGGGACGCCGACGAGGCGGTCATCCCGCTCCGGCTGCCGGAGGGGGTGACGCGGCTGCGCGTCGACGTGCGGGGCGACGAGGGCGTCGACTGGTCCTTCGACCTGTCGGGCGACGAGCTCGGCGGATGGGACGCAGACGGCCACGGTCCGCCCTGGCGGCGCCTGGTGCTGCCCGAACGGCTGCCCTTCGGCTACCACCGCGTGCGCGTCGAGGCCGGTCCCGAGGTGTTCGAGACCGAGGTGTTCGCCGCGCCGCGACGTCCCACGCCGGTGGCGGCCGACACCCGATGGTGGGGGGTCTTCGCCCCGCTCTACGCGGTGCGCCACCCGGGACGGTGCGGCCCCGATCTCGGCGACCTCGACCGGCTCGGTGCCTGGGCGGCCGCGCTCGGCGCCGGCGTGGTGGGCACGCTGCCGCTGCTGGCCACGTTCCTCGACCGGCCCTTCTCGCCCAGCCCGTACAGCCCGGCGAGTCGGCGCTTCTGGAACGAGCTGTACCTCGATCTGGAGGGGTTCGCCCACGCGGCAGCCGCCGACGAAGCGCTGGACCTGCTGACCGACGGGCCGCTGCGGGCGACCTTCGCCGAGCTGAGCGCCAGCCGCCGCTTCGACTACTGGGAACACCACCTGCGCCGGTTGCCGGTGCTGGAGGCGCTGGCGAACCACGTGGCGTCGGGGCGCTCGCCGCTCTCGCAGGCGTTCCGCGACCACCTGGCCGAACGGCGCGAGGTCGTCGACTACGCCCGCTTCCGGGCCTGCACCTCCGCCGTCGGTCGCACGTGGCACACCTGGGGCGAACCCCAGCGGAGCGGGTCGCTCGGCCCGGGTGACGTGGATCCGGCGCTCGAGCACCTGCACGCCGTGGCGCAGTTCGGGATGCACCGCCAGATGGGGGAGTTGGCGGCGTCGTTCCGCACCCGCGATCAGCGGCTCTACCTCGATCTGCCCATCGGCTCGCACCCGGACGGCTTCGACGCCTGGCACGATCAGCACGTGTACGCGTGGGGAGCGTCCGTGGGTGCACCGCCTGACGAGTTCTTCGGCGAGGGACAGGACTGGGGCTTCCCGCCGGTCGACCCCTGGTCGTCCCGCCAGGACGGCCATCGCCAGTTCCGGGCGGCACTCCACCACCACATGTCCGTGGCCGGTGTGCTGCGCCTCGACCACGTGATGGGGTTGTACCGCCTCTTCTGGGTGCCCCGGGGACTGTCGGCCCGAGACGGCATCTACGTCGGCATGCCCGCCGAGGAGCTCTTCGCCGCGCTGTGCATCGAGGCGCACCGCCACGACTGCGTGGTGGTGGGGGAGGATCTCGGCACCGTGCCCGACGAGGTGCGCGAGGCCATGCACCACCACGGGCTGCTGGGCATGTACGTGGCGGAGTTCGCGCAGCCGTCCTGGCCCGGCGCCGAGCTCGGCCAGCCGTCCCCGGGCTCCATGGCCAGCATCGACACCCATGACACGCCCACCTTCGCGGGCTTCCTGCACGGCGTGGACGTGGAGGCCCGTCACGGCTTGGGGCAGCTCGCCGCCGAATCGGTGAGCCACGCCATGACCGAGCGCGCGCAGCAGCGGACCAACCTCCTCGGGTTCCTGCGGGCCCGGGGCTACCTCGATGACGGAGGCGCCGCCGCCGACGACGATGGCGATGCCGAGGTGCGCGAGGACCTGGCGCTGGGTCGGGCCCTGCTGGCGTGCCTGGCCGACAGCGACGCCGCCGCCGTGCTCGTCACGCTCGAGGACCTGTGGGGTGAGCGGGAGGCGCAGAACCTCCCCGGCACCCCCGACAGCCGCCCGAACTGGGTGCAGCGCTTCCCCGACAGCCTGGACGAGGTGACGAGCGACCCGGCGCTCGCCGACGTGCTGCGTACGGTGCACCAGTGTCGGCTCGCGGCCCGTGAGCGGGCCCGGGGCGGATGATCCCGGCGTCGCTGCCGTTTTGAGTCGGCCGGCCGCAGCGGTGAGGATGGGCCCGTGACTGACTCGGTGATCCTGTCCGGCGACGACCTCTGGCTGTTCAACGAGGGCAGCCACGACCATCTCTACGAGCGGCTCGGTGCCCACCAGCTGCCCGACGGGGGTGTCGCGTTCTCCGTGTGGGCACCCAACGCCCGCGCCGTGAGCGTCGTGGGCGACTTCAACGGCTGGAACCGCAGCGCCGACCAGCTCACGCCCCAGGCCTCCTCGGGCATCTGGAGCGGGGTGGTGGCGGCCGCCTCGGTCGGCGACCACTACAAGTACTACATCGAGTCACACACGGGTGCCCGGCTGGAGAAGGCCGACCCCTTCGCGGTGCTGGCCGAGCAGCCGCCCCGCACGGCATCGGTGGTCTGGGACCTGGACTACGAGTGGGGTGACTCGACGTGGATGGCGAGCCGGGCGGCCCACAACAGCCACAGCGCGGCCATGACCATCTACGAGGTGCACCTGGGCTCGTGGCGCCACGCCGCCGGTGAGCACCGGTCGCTGAACTACCGGGAGCTGGCGCCCGCGCTCGCCGACCACGTGGAGGCCCTGGGCTTCACCCACGTGGAGCTGCTCCCCGTCATGGAGCATCCCTTCTACGGATCCTGGGGCTACCAGACCACCGGCTACTTCGCGCCGACCTCGCGCTTCGGGACCCCGCAGGACTTCATGTACCTGATCGACACGCTGCACCAGCGCGGGATCGGGGTGCTGCTCGACTGGGTGCCGTCGCACTTCGCCACCGACGCCCACGGCCTCGCGTACTTCGACGGCACCCACCTCTACGAGCACGCGGACCCCCAGAAGGGCTACCACCCGGACTGGGGCAGCTACATCTTCAACTACGAGCGTCACGAGGTGCGCAGCTTCCTGCTCTCGAGTGCCTGTTCCTGGCTCGACCGCTACCACGTCGACGGGCTGCGCGTCGACGCCGTGGCCTCCATGCTGTACCTCGACTACTCCCGCCGGGAAGGCGAGTGGATCCCCAACGAGTACGGCGGCAACGAGAACCTGGGTGCGCTGCACTTCCTGCGTCAGCTGAACGAGACGGTCTACCGACGCTTCCCCGACGTGCTCACCGTGGCCGAGGAGTCGACCGCCTGGCCCTCGGTGTCGCGTCCGACCTCGGCGGGCGGTCTCGGCTTCGGGTTCAAGTGGGACATGGGGTGGATGCACGACACCCTCAGCTTCTTCCAGAAGGAGCCCATCCACCGTCGGTTCCACCAGGACCTGCTCACCTTCCGGGGCCTGTACGCCTTCACCGAGAACTACGTGCTGCCGCTGTCGCACGACGAGGTCGTGCACGGCAAGGGCCCGCTGCTCGACAAGATGCCCGGCGACCGCTGGCAGCAGCGGGCCAACCTGCGGATGCTGTTCGGCTACCAGTACGGCCTGCCCGGCAAGAAGCTGTTGTTCATGGGCGCCGAGATGGCCCAGGACAAGGAGTGGGACCACGACCACCAGCTCCCGTGGCACCTGCTCGAGGTGCCCGAGCACGAGGCCGTGCGCCAGTGGCTGGCCGACCTGAACGCCCTGGTGCGCGCGGAGCCGGCGCTGCACCAGCTCGACCACGACCCCGCCGGCTTCGAATGGGTGGACGTGTCCGACGCCGCTTCCAGCGTGGTGAGCTTCCTGCGTCGGGCCCGGCCCGGCGAGGGACGTGACGTGCTCGTGGTCCTGCACGCCACGCCGGTACCCCGACCGGGCTATCGAGTCGGCGTGCCCAGCCCGGGCCGTTGGGTGGAGCTGGCCAACAGCGACGCCACCACCTACGGCGGCGGCGGCTGGGGCAACCTGGGCGGTGTCGACGCCCAGGAGGAGCCGTCCCACGGCCGACCCTTCAGCCTCGACCTCACGCTTCCGCCACTCTCGGTGGTCATCCTCGCCCCCGAGTCGTGACGCGGCGTGGGTCCGGCGTGACGAGCGCGTCGCGGCGACGCTTCAGTTCGGTGACGGTCCTCGGTTAGGATGTTGCTCGTTCCGCCACCGCCCATCGGGGCCGTGGCGGGGCTCGGATCGGAGGTCCGGCGGGTCCATGGCAGGGGAGAGCACGGCTACCCAGCTTCCCGGTACGGACCGGGGTACTCCGTCAACCCCCGAGCGCGCCCGCACTGCCGTCGTCGACCGGGTCGTCCCATCGCCCACGGGGCTGGGCTCCCTGTCGTCGCGTCGCACGCTGCCGGTGTCCCAGGTGGCCCTGGTGGTGCTCGTGGCGGCCCTGGGCCTGGCGGGCACCACCACGATCGTGGCGACGGCGCCGGTGTGGCGCCTCGCCGCTCCGTCGTGGCGTCTCGTCCTCCCCGGGGTGCCGCACCCCGGACCGCCCCTGTTCTCGGCGGTCACCTTCCTCGCCGGGCTGGTGCTGCTCGGCCTGGGGTGGATCGGCCTGGTGCGGGTGGCGGAGCGCTACCCGGCCCCGGAGCCGACGCGACGCCGGCTGGTGCTCGGTGTGGCGCTGCTGTGGGCGGTCCCGGTCCTGTTGGGGCCACCGCTGCTCAGCCACGACGTCTACAGCTACGCCGCCCAGGGAGAGCTGGCCAGCCGGGGCATCGACCCCACCGCCACGGGTCCCTTCGCGCTGCCGCGTGGCGACTTCCTGCGGGCCACCGACCCCGTGTGGCGCACCGCCTCCGCTCCCTACGGCCCGGTGGCGATCGCCTCGGCCGAGGCGGTGGTCCTCCTCAGCGGTCACGACGCCGCGCTCTCCGTGTGGGGCTTCCGCCTGCTGGCGGTGGTCGGACTGGTGCTGTCGGGCGTCGGGATCACCTCCATCGCCCGGAGCCGGGGCATCGACCCGGCGGTGGCATTGGCGCTCGGCCTGGCCAATCCGGTGGTGCTGCTCCACCTGCTCGGAGGCGGCCACAACGACGCCCTGATGATGGGGTTGCTGCTGGTGGGGGTGGCGGCGGCCCTGCGGCAGCGGTGGGGCTGGGCCCTGGTGCTGATGGTGGCGGCGACGGCGGTCAAGCTGCCGGCCGTGGTGGGCCTGGTCTTCCTCGGATGGCTGCGCCTCGGTCCGACGACGGTGTGGACCCAGCGGCTCCGCGAGGTCGCTCGGACCCTGGTCGGCGCCACCGCCCTGCTCGGCGCGCTGTGCCTGGCCGCCGGCATCGGCGTGGGCTGGGTACTGGCCCTGCGCTCGACGGGCAAGAGCTTCGGCACCCTGTCGGTGACGACGCAGGTCGGCCTGGTGCTGAGCGACCTGGGCGAGGCCGCCGGCCTCACCTCGGGCGACGACGCCCTGGTCGGCCTGGCGCGCCTGGTGGGCCTCGCCGCCGCGGCCGGGCTGACGCTGTTCTTCTTGTTCCGGGCCGACGACCTGGGTCTGCCCAGGGCGCTCGGTCTGAGCCTGCTCGCCATCGTGCTGCTGGGCCCCGTCGTGTGGCCGTGGTACCTGCCGGTCGGGTTCGCCCTGTTGGCCGCGACGTCGTTCGGCCGCTCGCGGGCGTCGTGGATGGTGGTGGTCCTGGTGGCCTCGGGCGTGGTCTTCCCCGAGAGCGTGGGCAGCGTCCGGCGCCTGCAGGAGTTCCAGGCCCCGCTGACCCTGCTCCTGCTGGTCGTGATCGGTGTCGTGGCGTGGGCTGCGCCCCGTGTCGGCTGGTGGTGGTCGCGGTGGCGTGGTGGCCGACCGGTCGGGGTGCTCCCGGCGACCATGCCCGGCCTGCCCGTCGAGCGCTGACCGACCCGACCGAGCCGGGTCCCCGACGGCGCGTGCTGCGCCGGCTCGTGCAGTGCCCCGGAGCACGCCGCGGCGTCCCCGGGCCCGCCCCGACCGCGGCCCGCACGCGAAGGAAGGGCCCGTCGGGGCCCCTCCTTCTCGCTGTGCCGACCCGGATCCGGGAGTGACAGAAACCGAGT
>JALOLF010000246.1 GCA_025456085.1 Acidimicrobiales bacterium | reverse complement strand
GTCCGGGCGGCATGCTGCTGATCGGCGAGCCGTACTGGCGGCACACCCCACCGGACGAGGAGACCGCCCGGGCCTGTCACGCCGGCGGCATCGCCGACTTCCTCCTGCTCCCGGACCTGATCGAGCAGTTCCAGGGGCTCGGGTACGACGTCGTGGAGATGATGCTGGCCGACGAGGACAGCTGGGACCGGTACGTTGCGGCCCAGTGGCTCGCCATGCGCCGCTGGCTCGACCGGAACCCGCACGACGAGCTGGCTGATCAGGTGCGCGAGGAGCTCACCAGCGAACCCGCTCGCTACGTGCGCGCCACGCGCGCGTACCTCGGCTGGGGCGTCTTCGCCTTGCTGGCGCGCTGAGGTCGGCCGCCCCGGTCGGGCAGCGCCGACAGCCGGTGCGGTTGTGCCGTCGTGCTCTTGTCGGTGGGGGGTGCCTCCTGGGAACCCGGGGGTGAGCCGGGCGGGCGGCTCAGCGGTGTGCGGCGCCCCACGCTGGTGCTGACGGCGTCGCCGGTGGCGCGGAGGTGGCGTCATGCGTGGACGGTCCGGACAGGTTCGCGGTGGTCGAGGGCGCGGGGTGGCAGCGGTGGGTGCGTTGACGATCCTGGTCGCAGCCGTGCTCGGTGTGGCCGTGCCGGTCACGTCGGTGACTGGCGCCGAGTCGGCGGTGCCGGCGGCGTCGGCCAAGACCATCGCCTTCACCAGCGACCGGGATGGCAGCTTCGACATCTTCGTGATGGACGAAGCCGGCGGCCAGGTGACCCGTCTCACGACCGGCGCTGATGCGTACGATCCGGCGTGGTCGCCCGACGGCGACCGGATCGCCTTCCACGCCTGGAACCAGACCAGCTACGACCTCTTCGTGATGGGGGCCGACGGGTCGAACCTGACCAACCTGACGGCCACGCCCCACGAGCTCGAGTCCGACGCGGCGTGGTCGCCCGACGGCGACCGCATCGCCTTCGCCGGCTCGGCGGACGGGAAGACCGACATCTTCGTGATGGCCGCGGACGGGTCGAACCGCGTCGACCTGACCAACACGCCGGCGGTCTACGAGGAGAACCCCTCCTGGTCGCCGGACGGCACCCGGATCGCCTTCGACGACCCGCTCCGCGTGTGGGCGATGGACGCCGACGGGACGGATCGGGTGCAGCTCACCAGCGAATCGGGCGTGGACCCGGCGTGGTCGCCGGACGGCACGAGGATCGCCTTCCAGAGCTCGCGGGACGGTCCCGGTTCGGAGGTCTACGTGATGGACGCGGACGGATCGGACGAGACGCGTCTCACCACGAGTACCACCAAGGTGGACGTCTCGCCCGGTTGGGCGCCGGACAGCGCCCGGATCCTCTTCGCGAGCAACTACCACGCCGGCACGGCCGACCCCGACGAGATGGACCTGTACGTGACCAACCTGGCCGGCGCGGTGACCCGCCTGACCAACAACGCCTACACCGAGGACGCGCCGAGTTGGCGGGTGCTGGCGCAGGCGCCGATGGCAGGTCTGTACAAGTCGATCACCCCGGTGCGGGTGCTGGACTCCCGGCCGGGCTCCCAGGTCGGTCCCTACGCCTCACCGTGGGGAGCGGGGCAGGCCCGTACCCTGACCGTGGCCGGCATCACGGTCACCTCGGCGGGCACCAACCCGGTGGTCATCCCGGCCGGCGCGGCGGCGGTGGCGTTGAACGTCACCGGCGTGTTCCCCACCCAGGCCACCCACCTCACCGTGTGGCCCGACGAGCAGCCCACGACGCCGCTGGCCTCCAACCTCAACCTCCCACCCTGCGACGTGCGACCGAACCTCGTCCTCACCGCCACCGACGGCGGTTGGATCAAGATCTACAACATCAGCGGCGACACCCACGTCCTCGTCGACATCGCCGGCTACTTCGAGTAGCCGCGACGAACCGCCAGGGCGTCGGCCAGCAGGAAGGTCGCGGTGGTGACCCCCCACACGCCGAGGGTGATGCGGATGCCCGTCGCCGTGTGGTCGTCGGCGGCCAGGATGGCCAGGCCGAGCAGGATGTCCAACGGTCCGACCACCAGCCGGTAGCGGGGTCGGGGTGACCGGGGGGAGAGCTGGTCGTCGTGGAACCTCCCGGTGAGGCGCACCACGCCGGTGGCGATCGTCGCCAGGCCGAGGAGGTCGAGCAGCACGTCCTCGCCGACCAGACCTTGCAGGGGCTCGCGCAGCAGGACGGCGACGCCGGCCCCGAGCCAGAGCAGTCCCAGGGCGAGGCCCGGGCCGAGGTGTCGTCCGGACGTCCGGTGCTGCGCGCGCAGCCAGTGCAGGCCCACCAGTCCGGCGCCGATGGCGTAGAGGGCGGCGAAGGTGCAGAGCCGGGAGAACCCCGATCCGAAGACGAGCACGGCGGTGCCGAAGCCCAGGGCCAGCGCACCCCGGACGAGGTAGATGGCGAAGGCCCCACGTGGGAGTGGGACCGTCTCGCCGCCGACCGGTGCCGCGGCCACGGGGCCGTCACCCGTGGTCACGGCGCACCGACCTCGGCGAGGCACCCGTCGAACAGGGCCGTCAGTGCCTCAGCCGTCACGGCGTCGGGTGCGCCGATGGCGACGATGCGGGTCCGGGGCGGACGGGACCCCCAGTCGTCGCCGATCGTGATGTCCACGCGCCGCCCCACCACCTGCAACACGGCACGGCGCCCGCCGGTCTGCACCGCGTGCACGAGGCCCTTGGCCCGGTAGATGTCCGACGGCAGCCGTGCCGCGGCCTGCTCCAGGGCCGTCAGGCAGACGGGCCGGTCGGTCTCGTAGCTCCACGTGCTGAACCTGCTGGTGTGGTGGTGGTCGTGGTCGTGCCGGTCGCTCGCGGCGTCGGGCCGTGGCACGACCTCTTCCCCAGTGGTGTCGGTGGGATCGGCCGAGAGCAGCACGGGCAGCGGCACGTCGCCCTGGATCGCCTCCACCAGCCGGTAGCGGTGGAAGCGGGCGTCGAGCCACCGGCGGATCGCGGCGACATCGTCGCGGCCCACGAGGTCGACCTTGTTCAGGATCACCATGTCGGCACACGCCATCTGGAACAGCTTCAGCTCCTCGTGCTCGGGTGCGGCGAACACCTGCTCGGCGTCCACGACGCACAGGACGCTGTCGAGGCGCAGTCGCTCCAGCGCAGGGTTGTTGAAGGTCGCGGCGATGCTCATGGGATCGGAGACCCCGCTCGCCTCGAGCAGGAGGTGCTCGGGGCGCTCGGGCCGGTCCAGCACGGCCATCGCCGTGTCGATCAGGTCGTCGCGGATGGTGCAGCACACGCAGCCGTTGGCCAGGCTGACCACGTCGCTCTCGACGCCCACCACGAGCTCGGCGTCGATGTTGACGGCGCCGAAGTCGTTCACGAGCACCGCCACCCGACGCCCGTGCGTGCCGGTGAGGATGCGGTTGAGCAGCGTCGTCTTCCCGGCTCCCAGGAAGCCGGTGAGGATGGTCACCGGGGTCGGCGACCATGCTGCGACCGGGTCGGTGGTCACGACTCCAGCTCGACCGGCTTCAGCATGCCGGC
>JALOLF010000245.1 GCA_025456085.1 Acidimicrobiales bacterium | reverse complement strand
CACGGCGTGGAGGTCGCCCACCACGCCGAAGTCGGCGATGTCGAAGATCGGCGCCTTCGGGTCCTTGTTGATGGCCACGATGGTCTGGCTGCCCTGCATGCCGGCCCGGTGCTGGATCGCCCCGGAGATACCGCTGGCGATGTAGAGCTGCGGCGCCACCGTCTTGCCGGTCTGGCCCACCTGGAACTCGTGGCCGTACCAGCCCATGTCGGTGGCGGCACGCGACGCGGCCACCGCGCCCCCGAGGGCGTCGGCGAGGCGCTCGACGAGGCTGAACGCCTCGCCGGAGCCCATGCCACGACCGCCTGCCACCACGATGGCAGCATCCGTCAGGTCAGGGCGGCCGGTGCTCTGTTTCGCTGTGGTTCCGGTCACCTTCGCTGTGCGGGCGAGGTCGGAGAACGACACCTCGAGGGTCTCGACGTCGGGGGTGGCGGGCGCCGGCTCCGGAGTCGCGGAGTTGGGGCGCACGGTGACCACCGGCGTGCCGGCGACCACGCGACTGCTGGCCAGCCAGGAACCGGAGAAGACCGACTGCGTGAGCACCGGTCCCTCGTCGCCGGGCTGCACGTCGGTGGCGTCGGTAACGATGCCCGAGTCGAGAGCGACCGCGACGCGGCCGGCGATCTCCTTGCCGTCCGGCCCCGAGGTCACGAGCACGGCGACGGGGTCGACGGCGCGGGCCGCGGCAGCGACGGCCTCGGCGTGGGGCACGACGAGGTAGTCGTCCAGCTCTGGTTGGTCGACCACCAGCACGCGTGAGGCGCCGTACTCCCCGAGCGTCTGCCGGGTGGCGTCGTCGAGGGCACCCAGCACGAGGGCGACGGGGTCGCCGAGCCGGCGGGCGAGGGTGAGCAGCTCCAGCGTTGGCTTGCGCACGGCACCGCCGGCGCGCTCGACGAGGACGAGGACTGCAGGCACGGAGAATCCCTTCGGAGTCAGATGAAGCGGGCAGCGGCCAGGAACTCGGCGATGCGGGCGGCACCGTCACCCTCGTCCACCACCACCGTTCCGGCCTGGCGCGGCGGACGCGGCGCGGCCGAGGAGGTGACGGACTTGGCAGCGCCGATGCCGACGGTGGAAGGGTCGATACCCAGGTCAGCCAGCGACAGGGTCTGTACCGGCTTCTTCTTGCCGGCCATGATCCCCTTGAACGAGGGGTAGCGGGCCTCGCCCGTCTGGTCGGTCACCGACACGAGCGCGGGCAGCGAGGCCACCACGTCCTGCGAGCCGGTGTCGGAGTCACGCCGTACCGAGACGCTGGTTGCGTCGACCGCCAGCGCGGCGGCGAACGTGACCTGGGGGATGGCGAGCCGGGCCGCGACCATCGCCGGTACGACGCTCATCTCCGCGTCGGTGGAGGCCATCCCCGTCAGCACGAGGTCGTACCCGAGGTGCTCGAGAGCGCGGGCCAGCACCAGCGACGTGGCCATGGCATCCGAGCCGTGCAGGGCGTCGTCGAGCACGTGCACGCCGCTTGTCCCGCCCATGGACAGAGCCTTGCGCACGCCTTCCACCGCTCGGGGCGGACCCATCGTCAGGTAGACGATCTCGGCGTCCAGCCCTTTCTCGGTGAGCTGCAGCGCCTGCTCGACCGCGTACTCGTCGAGCTCGGACAGGCGGCCGTCGACGCCGGCCCGGTCGAGGGTGAGGTCGTCGGCGTAGCTCCACGTCGCGGTCGGCTCGGGGACGTACTTGACCAGCACGACGATCTTCATAGGTGGTCGGGCCCTTCGGTGACGGGTACGGGTAGGACGAACCTAAGCGACGCCGTGCCGTCGACGCGTTCGCCATGGTCCCGGGGGAGCGGGACCTTCGGCTCCCTACTGGCGAGTACGCCTGCTGCGGGCCGCCCGTGGACGGCGGCGAGGCGCGGCACAATGGATCCGTGGACGCCTACCTCGCGGCTCGTGAACCCGTCGACCTGCTCGCGCGCACCTGGACGACGCTGACCGCCGCGCAGTCCCGGCTGCACGAGGTGAGAGAGCGGGAGCACCGCAACTACGACGGCGGCGACGCCGGACACCAGTGGGACGAGGGTCTGGTGCGTCGGCACGCGGTGAACTACGCCGTGGCCGTGGACGCCGCTCGTGCGGTGGACCTGCCCGGGTCGTTGCTCGACGTGGGCGCCGGCGCCGGGGCGTTCTCGGTGTGGGCTGCCGACGCCCTGGACCGTCCCCTGGTCATCGTCGACCGTGACGCAGGCCACCGCGACCTGGCCGCCCGAGCCTTCCCTCAGGCCGCCGTGCACGCCGAGGTGGTCGAGGTTCCGCCGGCGCCGGTGGTGCTGTCGATGGAGGTGATCGAGCACGTGCCCCGCGAGCAGCAGGAGCCGTTCGTGCGCTCGCTGGGGCAAGCGGTGGTGCCGGGTGGCCTGCTGGCAATGTCGACGCCCGACGAGTCGGGCTACTGGCGCGGCTGGTCTGGGTACGCGCCGCACGTGGCGACGCTCGACGCCACCCGGTTGGCGGCCCTGCTGCAGCGGCTGCTGGAGGGCTGGTCGGTCGAGGTACTACGGATCGGCGGGCCTGGGTTCGACCTGTCCCGACTCGGGCGCTACGGCGTTCCGGTTGCCAACCGAGTGTGGAACGCCCTCGACAGCCACGTTCCCGCGCTGGCCCACGAGGTCTCCTACCGGGTCAACCAGATCGGCAAGCGCCGGCCGGCACCCGCCGCCCCCGATCCTTCGCAGTTCACGGTGCAGCCGGCCACTCGCGGGGCCGGCACGGGTCTGGTCGCGCTCGCCCGCCGTCCCGCCTGATCCGACGCGCCGTCTCAGCGGTGGAAGCCGCGGTGGTAGGGGAACGGCTTGGTGTCGTGCACCGAGGCGACTCGACCAGGGTGGACGTAGACCAGCAGCGGCCCACCGTCGGGTCGAGGGGTCGCCGCCGGGGCGGTGTCGAGCAGCGCCCGCTCGGAGGCGTGCGCCGCCACCACGCGTCCGACCAGCAACGAGTTCTCGTCGAGGTCGTCGATGACGCGCTCCAGGCGGCACTCCAGGCTCACCGCACAGCCCCCGACGAGCACACCGTCGACGACGTGAGCGGGGGAGAGGCTGAGCATCTCGAGCGTCGGCTTGTCGCCGTCGGTGTCGCGCGGCCCAGCCGCCAGGCTCGAGGCGAGCACGAGCTCGGGACTCGGGAAGCCGACCGTGAACGTCTCGGTCGCGACGGCGTTGCGGTAGGTGGCGTGGTCGGGGCTGCAGACGAAGCCGAACAGGGTGCGCCACGACAGCGGCATCGCGAGGTGCTTGGGCGCCACGTCCGGCGACCCGTCGGCCTCCAGGGTGCCGATCAGCACCAAAGGGGCCACCGTGCTGAACCGTTCCCAGAGCGAGTCGAGAGGGACGGAGACGACGCGGCTCGGGCGGGTGGTCGTGGTCATGGGCGGGCCCTCTCTGCTGGCGACCCGACCGTAACCCCCTCGGCCGTCCCGTCGGCGGCTGCCGGACCGCGCGTGTCGGCCCGCTCGAGGTCCGCGACCAGCGGCGCCAGCCACCCCGTCCAGCCCTTGTACGCCTCGTGCGCCGGG
>JALOLF010000141.1 GCA_025456085.1 Acidimicrobiales bacterium | reverse complement strand
GTGGCCACCTCGACCCGCACCGCGTCCCGCACCGGCGCCGGGGGCAGCCCGGTGAGGGCCACGATCGGCGCCTCGAACCCGTCGGCGATCAGACCGGCCGGGTCGACGGTCACGACGCCCGACACCCGCACCGGGTTCGGGTTGCCGGCCAGCAGCACCGGCGGGCTGATGCGGGAGGCGTCGGGCACGGCGTCGGTGTCCAGCGCGACGCCGTCGCCGACGGGGAGCCCGTCGAGCGCGGTGCCGGGGATGTAGCGAGGCGCCACGACCAGCGGGAAGCGGAACGTGGCCTCGCCGGCCTCGAAGGGCACGGGCCCCACGAGGCGCAGGCGCACGACCGCCGCCTCCCTCGCGGGGAGGTTGCCGATGCGCACGGTGAAAACGTCGGGACGTTCCTCTTCGACGATGCCTGCCCGCTGGCCGTGCGCGACGGCCCGGTCGTAGGCGGCGCGGGCCTCGCCCCGCTCGCGCAGCACCCCGGTGACCGTCCGGCCGCCCAGCTCGGCCACGAAGGAGGTCACGCCGGCCCGGTCGGGCAGCGGGAAGACGTAGGTGACCTCCAGCACGTCGTCGAAGGTGTTGACGAAGCGCTGCTCGAGCTCGACCGTGGCCACCAGGCCGGTCACGGTGGCATCGAGGCGGACGTCGGTGAGCGGCAGGCGACCGCGCTCGGCGAACAGCACCCCCAGTGAGGACGAGGGCGCGGTGTCGTCGAGGGGAACGGTGTGGGTCATACAGCTACCTCCTGATGGGTTGATGTGGGCGTATCGGGATGGGCGGGGTCGGGATCGGGGCGCGGGTCGAGCCGGGCCAGCGCCGCCAGCAGCGGGGCGGCCGCGTCGCGGATGGCGTGCAGGGTCGTGGCGTCGAGCACGGGCGAGCCGGGCACCAGCACCACCACGCCGTCGCCGAGGGGGATGCCGGTGCTCACCTCCGACGGCGACGGCGACTGCGGTCGTCGGCGCCAGAACGCCTCCGGGGGCGCCGGCGGTCCGGGTCGCTCCCCGGCCGGGGTCGATCGGCCGGCACCGTGCGGACGGACCCCCAACCGGCGCAGGACGGGGTGGTCGTCGTCGCCGAACGTCGCCGCCAGCGCGGTCAGCTCGCGCGTGGGCCGGCCGACGAGCAGCGACTGGATCTCGGCCAGGGGCAGTCCCGCGGCCTGCAACCGCTTGATGGCCAGCACCTGCTCGACGTGGCGTTCGCCGTACCACGCCCGCCGACCACGCACCTCGCTCGGCCGGTCGAGCAGGCCGAGGGTGGTGTAGTAGCGCAGCGTGCGTCGGTCCGGTCGCTGGCTCACCTGCCCGTTGGGCTGCGTGGCGTCGACCTCGCGCAGGCGCGCCGCCACACGCTGCTCGAGATCCTCGATGGTGTACGGGGCGCCACGGTCAGTCATTGACAGTGACAGTAACAGTGACAGTGACTCTCGACAACCCCCTGGGCGGCGCGGCGCCGCGCCCGGATCGGCCGGCGCTACGCCAAGAACCCGGCGATGAGCGCCGCCAGCTCGACCGGCTTGTCGCCCTGGATGCTGTGCCCGGCACCCTCGACGTGCACGACCTGGGCGTGCGGCACCCGGCGGCGCAGCTCGACCTCGTCGGCGTCGTCGACGACCGACTGCGCCGTCATGCCCCGCGCCAGCAGCAGCGGCACCTCGACCTCCGACAGGGTGTCCCACAGGGCACCGAAGTCCGGGTGGTCGCCGGTGAAGGGCTCGCCGCCGCGGTGACGGGCGTAGCGCCACACCCAGCTCCCGTCGTCGAGCTGGAGCGCGTTGTGCAGGATCCCCCGCCGCAGCGAGGCCTCGGTGCGGGTGGGGTTGAAGGCGATGGTGCGCTCGAGGAGGTCCTCGAAGCTGGCGAAGCGCTCCGGTCCGTTCACGAAGGAGGTGATGGCCGAGGCCTTGGTCTCGTTCACGCCCGGGGTGATGTCCACCAGCACCACCGCGCGCACCAGCTCCGGTGCCCGTCGCACCAGGGCCAGGGTGGTGATGCCGCCGAGCGACATGCCCACCACGGCCCGGGCCTCGGGCGCCAGCTCCCGGATGACGGCGGCCACGTCGTCGGCGTTGGCCGCCACGTCGACCACGCTGGTGCGCGGCCCGTCGGAGTGGCCGTGGCCGGGGAGGTCGACCGCCACCAGCGGCCGGTCGAGGGCCAGGGCGACCGTGTCCCAGGTGTGGGCGTTCTGCGCCCCGCCGTGCAGCAGCACCAGCTCCGGGTCGCCGTCACCCCAGACGAGAGCGCTGAGCCGGCGTCCCCCCTCCACCGCCACGAACGCCCGCCGCACCGTGGGCGGGCCCTCGTAGGGGAGGCCGTACTCCCGGGCGTTCTCGTGGAACAGGGCGAACTCGTCGTAGGGGATGCGCTCCACGGCGTCGGTCATGGCCGGCCACCGTACCGGCCCGGGGCGCGCCGTGGCGCGGTGACGTAGGGTCCGCGCATGGACCCCAACGTGGCCCGCAGGACGTGGCGGACCCTCGAGCCCGTCCACGGGATGATCTACTTCGTCCCCGAGGCCGAGGAGCACTACGCGCAGGCCGGCCTCACCCACCCCCGCAGCGGGTACTTCGCGTCGCGGGCCGCGGCCCTGGGCGCGGTGTCGCCCGAGGTGGTGGTGGCGACGTTCTTCAACTTCCAGCCCGATCTGGTCCGCGCCGCCATGGCCGGCGTCTGGGACCTCGTGACCCCCGCGGTGATGGTGCAGGCCCGCCTGCAGGCCGCCGACGCCGCCCTGCGCCGCGCCTGGCCGGCCGAGGTCCTGGCCTCGGCCGAGCTCGCCGACGCCGCCGCCCTGGCCCGCCGCGCCGCCGAGGCGGCGTGCGAGCACCCGGAGGGGCGACCCCTCTTCGCCGGCCACGCCGCGCTCCCCTGGCCCGAGGAGGCCCACCTCGTGCTGTGGCACGCCCAGACGCTGCTGCGGGAGTTCCGCGGTGACGGCCACCTCGCGGCGCTGCTGGCCGAGGACGTGAACGGCATCGAGGCGCTCGTGGTGCACGCCGCCACCGGGGAGGCGCCCGCGGACTTCCTGCGCCTGAGCCGCGCCTGGCCGACCGCCGACTGGGACGCCGCCGTCGGTCGCCTGCGCGACCGGGGCTGGCTGACCCTCGACGCCGAGCCGACCCTGACCGACGCCGGCGCCGCGCACCGGCGCCGGGTCGAGGACCGCACCGACGAGCTCGCCGTGGCCGCCTACCGACCGCTGGGCAGCGACGCCTGCGAGCGGCTGCGCAGCCTCGCCCGGCCGCTCAGCCGGGCCGTCGTCGACGCCGGCCTGTTGGTGCCGGACCTGAGCCGCCTGCAGCCCGAGCCCTGAGCGACGGCGCTCAGCGCCACCAGTGGATCGCGGCCTCCTCGAGGGGGGTCAGCGCGTCGGTGTGGTGGGCCACGATGCGGGGCGTGAAGTCGTCGAGCGGGCGATCGGTGCGCACCACGGACCGGAAGACGTGGCCGTTCACGCTGCCCACGAGTGGGCCCTCGTGGGCCAGCGTCGCCATCTCCGAGGGCGCCGCCGCCGTCTCCTCGGCGTAGACCTGCACCCGCACCGCCTCGGGAGGCAGGTCCTCGAGGTAGGCGTGGACCTGGAACTCGCCGCCGCCGTCCACGGGCACCCGGGCGGCGTCCACGATGCGCACCCGGTCCCAGCTGGCGTCGACGGCGTGACGCCAGTCCCGCAGCGAGGCCGCCACTGCCCCGTCGGCCTCGACGCGCCGGTGGTAGGCCGCCGCCGCCGGGAGGTAGTACCCCTCGATGTACTCGCGCACCGTGCGGGTGGCCGAGAAGGTCGCCGTCAGGCTGGCCATGCTCTCGCGGATGGTGGCCACCCATGCCCGCGGGATGCCCTGGGCGTCGCGTCGGTAGAAGGTCGGCACCACCTCGGTCTCGAGGATGCGGTACAGCTCCTCGGCGTCGGCGCCGTCGTGCTCGGGGCCGTGCTCCGCACCGTCGCCGATGGCCCACCCCACCTCGGGCCGGTAGGCCTCGGCCCACCAGCCGTCGAGCACCGACAGGTTCAGCCCACCGTTCACGAGCGTCTTCATGCCGCTCGTCCCGCTGGCCTCCCACGGACGACGCGGCGTGTTGAGCCACACGTCCACGCCCTGCACGAGGTGCTCGGTGACGCCCATGTCGTAGTCGGCGAGGAACACCACCCGGCCCCGCACGTCGGGCCGACGGCTGAACTCCACCCACTGGCGCACCATGGCCTTGCCCGCGTCGTCGGCGGGATGGGCCTTGCCGGCCACCACGAGCTGCACCGGCCGGTGGGGGTCGGCGAGCAGGCGGGCGAGGCGCTCGGGGTCCCACAGCAGCAGGTTCGGGCGCTTGTAGGTCGCGAAGCGGCGGGCGAAGCCCAGCGTGAGGGTGTTGGGGTCGAACAGGTGGGTCGCGGCGGTGACCTCCTCCGCCGGGGCGCCACCCACGGCGAGCTGCTGGGTGTAGCGCTCCCGCACGTGGGTCACGAGCCGGGCGCGGGACTCGCCCCGCAGCTGCCAGATCTGCTCGTCGGCCACCTCCCGCATCTGCGGAGCCCACTGCTGGGGATGGCGCCAGCGGTCGTCGCCACACGCCGCGGCCCACAGGTCGTCGGCCTCGCGCGAGTCCCAGCTCGGCACGTGGATGCCGTTGGTCACCGAGCCGATCGGCACCTCGTCCTCGGGCCAGCCCGGGAACAGGGGCCGGAACAGCCGACGGCTGACCGCCCCGTGGAGCTGGCTGACGCCGTTGACCCCGCCCGCGGCCCGCAGGGCCAGATAGGCCATGTTGAAGTCCTCGCTGGTGTCGCGGGGATGCTGGCGGCCGAGCCGCAGGACCTCCTCGGGATCGACGTGCAGCTCGTCGCGGCAGTAGTCGGCCAGGTAGCGGCTCACCAGGTCGGGCGGGAAGCGGTCGAAGCCGGCCTCGACCGGGGTGTGGGTGGTGAACACGTTGCCGGCGCGGGTGGCCTGGAGGGCGTCGTCGAAGGAGAGGCCCTGCGCTGCGCCGAAGGACCGGGCCCGCTCCAGCACGGCGAAGGCCGGGTGGCCCTCGTTCAGGTGGCACACGTCGGGGGTCAGGCCCAGCTCCTCCAGGAGGCGCCAGCCACCGATGCCCAGGATGAGCTCCTGGGCCAGGCGGGTCTCGAGGCCGCCGCCGTAGAGCTCGGCGGCGATGCCCCGACGGGCCGGGGCGTTGGTCGGGTCGTTGGTGTCGAGCAGCAGCAGCTGCACCCGGCCCACGCGGACCTGCCAGGCGCGGGCCCACAGGGGACGCCCGGGATGGGGCACCGCCACCCGCACCCACTCCCCCTCCTCGTCGCGCACCGGCGTGATGGGGAGCTGGATGGGGTTGTTGTACGGGTAGAGGGCACCCTGGTTGCCGTCGCCGTCGATCACCTGGCGGAAGTAGCCCTGCTGGTAGAGCAGCCCCACGCCGACCGCCGGCACGCCGAGGTCGCTGGCCGCCTTGAGCTGGTCGCCGGCGACGTTGCCCAGGCCTCCGGAGTAGATGGGCAGCGCCTCGGACAGCATGAACTCCATGCTGAAGTAGGCGATGCGCTCCAGCGGCGTGTCCGGGTAGCTGGTGCGGAACCAGTCGGGCGAGACGCTGTACTCGACCATCCGGCGCTGCATCTGGTGCACCCGCTCGCGGAAGGTCGGGTCGGCCAGGAGCTCGCGCAGGCGCTGGCGGCTGGCCATCTGGATGACCAGCCACGGGTTGTGGGTCGACGTCCACAGCTCGGCGTCGATCTGACCCCACAGCTCGTCGGCCGAGTGGTTCCACGACCAGCGCAGGTCGAGCGCCAGATCCAACAGGTCGGAGGCGCCGTCGATGTCACGGGGCAGGTAGTAGTGGACGTTGCTCATCGGGTTCCCAGGGGTGGGGTCGAAGCGGGACGAGTCCGGTTCGACGGGTACCGGGTCAGCCGGCGTCGGGATAGCCGGCGACGCCGTCGCCGTCGAGGTCGGTGCAGAGCTCCGGGGAGCCGGGCAGTGCGGCGATGCAGTCGGCGCCACCGGTCAGGTACGTGCCCTGACCGTCCCCGTCGGGGTCGATGCAGTCCGGATCGGACCCCAGGGCGCAGTCCGAGCCCGGCGTCGGCCCGGCCTCGCTGGTGGAGCTCGACGAGCTGCTCGACGAGGAAGACGACGAGGTGGACGAGCTCGACGCCGACGTGGAGGACGACCCGGATGACGTCGAGGTGGAGGCGCGGACCGTCGTGGACACGGACGTGCCGTCGGCCCCGGTCGTGCCCCGGGTCGTGGCGCTGGTGCCGGTGTCGCCCTCGACCTCCCCCGGTGTCTCGTCGGGGGCGTCGTCGTCGCTGCAGGCCGCCGTCGTGACCGCCAGCACGACGGCCGCTGCCATCAGCCACACACGGATCCAGCGCTGCATGGTCCGCACCCTACACGCCGCCCATTCGGCGAGGACCGACCGGCAGCGAGGTCTCCCTTGCGATTTCCTACTTTCCTAGTAGGGTTAGTCGAGTATGAACGAACTGGTGATGATCGCTCTGGCCGGGTTCGCCGCGTCGCTGGTCGACGGCACGCTGGGGATGGGGTTCGGTCCCACCAGCTCGAGCATCCTGCTTGCCTCGGGGCTCTCCCCGGCCTCGGCGTCGTCCACGGTGAACCTGGCCAAGGTGGTGACCGGCGTGGCGGCAGCCATCTCCCACTGGCGGTTCCGCAACATCGACCACAGGCTGGTGCTGAAGCTGGCCATCCCCGGGTGCATCGGTGCCGTGCTCGGCGTGACGGTGCTGGCCAACGTCGACGGCGACACGCTGCGACCGATCCTGGCCGCGCTGCTGGTCGTCATCGGCCTGCGCATCCTCTTGCGGTTCAGCAGGCCCGTGGCGGTCGACCCCGAGGAGTTCGAGGACCTCGAGCACGACCCCGACCGCATGCCTGCGTTCGACGCCCGCGGCGTCGAGGTCGTCGCCACCGCCGGCGGCGTCACCAACGGCATGATCGGCGCCTGGGGTCCGGTGGTCACGCCCTTCCTCATGCACCGCGAGCTCGAGCCGCGCTTCGCGGTGGGCTCGGTCAACACCGCCGAGGTGGCCGTGGCCGCGGTGTCCGCCGGCTCGCTCATCGCCTCGCTGGGCAGCGGCGGCATCGACCTCCCGGTGGTGATCGCCATGCTCCTCGGCGGCGTCGCCGCGGCACCGGTCGCCGCCTGGTCCATCCGTCACATCCCGGCCCGACCCATGGGCGTGGCGGTGGCGGGTCTCCTGCTGGTGACCAACATCGGCCCGCTGGCCACCTGGGCCGGGCTGGGGATCGAGCGGTGGTACGGCTACGGGCTGGTCGTGGCCCTGGTCACGGCTGCGGCCCTGCGGCCGCGCCTGCAGGCCCGCTTCGCGACCGCCGACGCCACGGCTGCCTAGCTCCGTCGGGCCCCATGCGTCACCGCCGGAGCGGGTCCGGGGCCGGACCGGCGAACGACCCTGGCAACGAGCCGCCCGCCACGTCCGGCGTCGGTGGCCCTCGCCTAGTGTGCACCCGATGGACCGAGCCCCCGTGGACGGCGTGGCCACGACGAACGTGGCGGTGCTGTTCACCGACATGGTCGGCTCGACCGAGCTCGCAAGCCGCCTGTCGCCCGAGTCCGCGGACGAGGTGCGGCGCGGGCACTTCTCGATCCTTCGTCAGGCCGTGTCCGAACACGGTGGCATCGAGGTCAAGAACCTGGGTGACGGGCTCATGGTGGTGTTCGACTCGGCATCGGCCGCGCTGTCGTGTGCCGTGGCGATGCAGCAGGGGGTCGATCGCGACAACCGGGCTCACAACCGCCGGGTCGGGCTCCGGGTCGGGTTGAGCCAGGGTGAGGTGGCGACCGAGGACGGCGACTTCTTCGGCGACCCGGTGATCGAGGCCGCCCGGCTGTGCGCCTCGTGCGACGGCGGCCAGATCCTGGCCGCCGATGTGGTGCGGCTCATGGCCGGCCGCCGGAACCGGCACGAGTGCACGGCGGTCGGCGAGTTGGCGCTGAAAGGGCTGCCCGATCCGGTCGTCGCGGTCGAGGTCCGCTGGGAGCCGCTCGATGCCAGCGCCTCGGGCGCCGCCGTGCCCCTACCCGGTCGCCTGGGACTGCCGCCCGCGGTCGGCCTGGTCGGCCGGGACACCGAGCTGGTCGTGATCGCCGAGGCCATCGAACGTGCCTCGAGCGGCGAGGGACGCGAGGTGGTGCTGGTCTCGGGCGAGGCCGGTCTCGGCAAGACGACCCTCGTGGCGGCGTCGGCCAGGGCGGCGTTCCACGCCGGCGCCGGTGTGCTGTTCGGCCACTGCGAGGAAGACCTCGCCACGCCCTACCAGCTCTTCGCCGAGGCGCTCGGCCACTACGTGACCCATGCCCCCGACGAGCAGCTGGTCCGCCACGTCGAGGTGCACGGCGGCGAGTTGGCGCGGTTGGTACCGCAGCTGGCGCGCCGGATCCCCGACCTGCCCGCCCCGAGGACCACCGACGCCGAGACCGAGCGCTACCTGCTCTTCACCTCGGTGGTCGGGCTCCTCGCCCAGATCGGCGACGACCGGCAGGTCGTTCTGGTGTTCGACGACCTGCAGTGGGCAGACCCGGCCAGCCTGGCGCTGTTGCGTCACGTCGTCGGGTCCGACCAGCTCACGCGGCTGGTCGTCATCGGGACCTACCGCGACAACGAGCTCTCCCGCACCCATCCGCTCCTCGACACGCTCGCCGCCCTGCACCGCCAGACCGGGGTGTCGCGCCTCGACCTGACCGGACTCGACGACGCCGCGGTGGTCGCCTACCTGGAAGCGGCGGCGGGCTCCGTCCTCGATGACACCGGCGTCGGCTTGGCCCACGCCGTTCGCCGCGAGACCGACGGCAACCCCTTCTTCGTGAGCGAGGTGCTCCGCCACCTCGCCGAGACCGGGGCGGTGTCCCGGGATGCGACCGGTCGCTGGGTGGCCGCCGACACGCTCGAGGGGATGGCACTGCCCGACAGCGTGCGGGAGGTGATCGGGGCGCGGGTGGGACGACTCGGCGAGGCCGCAGGGCAGATCCTGTCCCTCGCCGCGGTGATCGGTCGGGACTTCGATCTCGACCTGCTCACCCTCGCCACCGCCTCGTCGGAGGACGACCTGCTCGACGTCCTCGATGCCGCCGTGGGCGCGGCCCTGGTGCGCGAGCAGGCCGACGCCGGTCGCTACAGCTTCGCCCACGCCCTCATCCAGCACACCCTCTACGACGACCTCGGCCCCAACCGACGGGCCCGCGCCCACCGACGGCTCGCCGAATCCCTCGAGCAGCTGTGCGGTGGCCGACCGGGGCCGCGGGTCGGTGAGCTGGCCCGCCATTGGACCGCCGCGACCCAACCCATCGACATCGACCGGGCCATCGCCTACTCGCGCCAGGCCGGCGACGCGGCCCTGGCGAGCCTGGCCCCCGGCGACGCCCTCCGCTACTACACCCAGGCCGTCGAGCTGCTGGACCGGGTCGACGACCCGGACCCGGCCCTCGGCATCGATCTCGCCATCGGGGTCGGCACTGCGCAACACCTGACCGGCGACCCCGCCTCCCGCGAGACGTTGCTCGACGCGGCGCGGCGGGCCGCCGAGCGCGGTGACACCGACCGGTTGGTGGCCGCGGCCCTGGCCAACGACCGAGGTTGGACCACGGCCATGGGGGCGATCGACACCGAGAAGATCGACGTCCTGCAGACCTGCCTCGATCGCCTGCCCCCCGGGCATCCCGACCGGGCACTGGTGCTCGCCAGCCTGTGCGCAGAGGTCATGCAGACCGCTCCACTCGAGCACCGCCGGGCGCTCGCCGACGAAGCGATCGCCATCGCGGAGTCCTCCCGTGACGATGCCGTGATCGTGCGCGTGCTCAACCACGTGTTCCTGCCACTCGTCGTGCCGTCGGCACTGGACCGAGCGCTGACCCGGTCCGCCGACGCGCTGGCCGCAGCCGAACGCCTCGGCGACCCGGCCCTGCTCTTCTTCGCCGCGGTGTCCCGCCTGGACGCGGCCACCCGAGCTGGTGACATCGCCGAGAAGGACCGCTGCCTCGCGATCGGCGAGGCGATGGTCGAACGGCTCGGCCAACCCACCATGCGGTGGATGCAGACGTTCCACACGGCGCAGCGGGCCCTCCTCGCCGGCGACACCGACCGCGCCGAGGCGCTGGCCACCGAGGCGCTGCAGATCGGAACCGACCACGGCGTCCCCGACGCCGGCGTCTTCTACGGCGGTCAGCTCCTGGAGGTCGCGTGGCAACGGGGAACCCTCGGCGAGCTGATCCCCTTCATCGTCGAACTGGACGCCGAGACCCCTGACACCCACAGCTCCGGTCACCAGTCGGCGATGGCCTTCGCCTACGCCGACGCAGGCCGCCACGAGCTGGCCCGGGACCGTCTGGACTCCTTCGCCGGGTCGGGCTTCCAGGTCTTCGAGGACCACGTCTGGTTCGTGTTCATGGCCTACCTCGCCGAGGCCGCGATCGAGTGTGGGGACCCGCGCTACGCCGGACCCCTCTTCGACCAGCTCCTCCCCTTCGCCACGAACTGGGCGTGCACCGGTGCCACGATCGAAGGACCCGTCAGCCACTACCTCGGCGGGCTCGCCACCGTCCTCGGCCGCTTCGACGAGGCCGACACGTTCCTCACCCGCTCCGCGGCAGCCTGCGCGCAGACCGGAGCCGTGTTCTTCGCCGCCCGAACCGACCTGCAACGGGGCCGGATGCTCGCGGCGCGCGGCCGACCGGGAGACGCCGGCCGGGCCCGCGACCTGCTCACCAGGACACTCGG
>JALOLF010000140.1 GCA_025456085.1 Acidimicrobiales bacterium | reverse complement strand
GTGCAGGCCCACGGCTGAAAGGGAACAACGTCATGGAGGACCGGGCTGACGGACACCAATACCGAGACGACACCTCCCTACGACCGCAACCGGCACGACGAGTGGCGGTTCGGGTGGGTGACACGTCGCGCAGGCGTCACCTGTTCGATCGTGCGACGTCGTCGGGTCCCACGACATCGACGAGCGACGCGACTCGCCGGGCCAGGCGGGCGTCGCGGGTGTACAGCGGCGCGGATTCGAGCCTGGCCAGCGCGACGAACTCGGCGTCGTAGGTCCTGGCCCACCCGAGACGGTCGGCTAGGACGGTCGCTTCAGCGTAGAGCTGCCAGTGCGCTCGCCGGCTGATGGCGCCGTGACGCAGCCGGTCGAGCGCGATCTCGGCCAGCGAGTCGCTGAGCTCGCCGCGCCAGCGGGTCTCGTTGAGCACCGACACCACCTCCGACCACAGCAGGGCCGGGGCGACGAGCTCGTTCGCGTCGGCCAACCCCTCGAGGCCGTCGGGGGAGACGAGCTCGTAGAGGGCAGCGCTCGAGTCGATGACGAGGGTCATCGCCCGGCGCGCGAGCGGTGGAGCGCTTCGACGAAGTTGGGCGGCACCTCACCGGTGGCGGTGCGATCGCCGCCGGCGCGCGGCACGATCTCGTCGTCGGTGAGCAGTGATGCGAGGTCGTCCTCGTCGAGCAGGTACTGCGTGCCGACCCGCGAGGCGCGCAGACGCCCCTCGCGGATCCACCGGCGCAGCGTCTCGGGGTTGCGCCCGACCTTCTTGGCGGCCTCCGGGACGGTCAGCACTGTTGTAGCATACGACAACAGAACCCAGAAGGCGATGCCATCGGGTGGGGAGCGTCGCTCGGGTCTCGTCGTAGGCGGCCGGCGTGGCAGGTGCCGACCGGCTCGGGAAACGAACGCTCGGCCGCGGGCCGGCGCGCACGCAGGGCGGGACGCTCCCCGGCAGCAGGCCCGGCCCGCGGGCGGTGCCGGTCCGTCGTTCAGTCGCCGAACTGCTTGAGGCGGTCGAGCACCCGCTGGGTGGTGGGCTCGAGCATCTCGTCGACGATCTTGCCGTCGGCGAGGAACACGATGCGGTCGGCGTGGCTGGCGGCGACGGGGTCGTGGGTGACCATGACGATGGTCTGGTCGAGCTCGTCGACGGCCTTGCGCATGAAGTCGAGGATCTCATGGCCCGACTTGGAGTCGAGGTTCCCGGTGGGCTCGTCGGCGAAGATGATCTGCGGCTTCGACGCCAGCGCCCGGGCGACTGCGACGCGCTGCTGCTGGCCGCCGGAGAGCTCGGTGGGGCGGTGGGTCAGGCGGTCGCCGAGTCGCACCGTCGACACGATGGAGTCGACCCAGGCCTGGTCGGCCTTGCGGCCGGCGAGGTCGATGGGCAGGGTGATGTTCTCGGCCGCGGTGAGGGTGGGCACCAGGTTGAAGGCCTGGAACACGAAGCCGATCTGGTCACGGCGGGGACTTGCCCGAGCCCGAGGGGCCCATGATGGCGTTGAAGCAGCCCTTCTCGAAGTCGACGCTCACGCCGTCGAGGGCACGGACCATGGTGTCGCCCTCGCCGTAGACCTTGACGGCCTCGACCGCCCGGGCGGCGGCGGTGGCGACGGCGGTGGGTGCGGGGGAGGTCATGACTTGTGTCCTCGAATTTCGTGAGCAGACAACGCAGTACGCTACACAGTGGTTCAGAGCCCTGGGCCCGTTGAGGCGCCGTTCCCGAGTGGCCGCGCTGAATCTGGGCAGCCGAAACCGGTTGGTACCTGCCGGCGCCTGTCTGTTGATGGGCGGACATCTGATACCGTCTCGGCATGGATGAGCATACGGTCGGTAATAGCCTCAGCCATGGTTCAGTCAGTCGGCGGCGTTTGCTTGTTGGATCCGCCGCTGGTGCTCTGGCCGCTGGATGGGTCGTCCCACAGATCAACTCCGTTGCAGCTGCCGCGCCCTGTGCCTCGGCCTCTTGTACAGCGGTGACTCGTAGCTGGTTGGCTGCGCCGTTCTCGACGACGGGCGGCACGAACATCACGTCCGGAAGTTATGCCGTTGGCGGCACGACGTTGACCGCCACGAGATCGAATTCGGACACCGTGGGAACCCCCTCCGTCACGACCGGCGTCACGACCTCGCAGACCTTCGGCAACATCACCGGTCTCGTTGCCATTGCCCGAAACACGAATTCGACTCCGCAAACGTCGTCGATCACATTGAACTTCAATCCCGCAGTGTCGAAGCTGAGTTTCACCCTGACCGACATCGACTCCTTCATCGGGCCTGATTATCGCGAGCAGGTGAACATCTCGTGGGTGACGGCGAGTGGTAACCCTGTGCCGACCTATACACCCGGTTCGCTCATCGAGTCCTCAGGCGTCCCGAACACGTATCGTCAGATCACTAATGACACGAACTGCGGCACGAACGACACGGCCTGCAACCTCCTCGTCGAGTTCTGCGGTGGTCGGATCTCTCAGCTGACGATCCTCACCTCAGACCTCAACCCCGACCTGGGCGCTGGTGGTAGGGCAGTCTTCCTGGGCCCGCTAACGTTCTGCGTTTGACAGGGGCATCTGGGGTTCCTGCTCGTAACGCTTTCGGCGGCCGTGGTTGACTCGCTCGCGGCGATCGCCGTGACGGTCCAGACCGGCGACAGCCTTCGAAACGGCGCGCCACCCGCCGAACGTCACGAGCAGCAGCAGCGGGTCGAGCGGCACGCGGTAGCGGGCGAGGCCGATGTCGAACGCGGTCGACACGACGAACAGATACGCGGCGAGGCCCAGCACCAGCACGTAGCACAGGCGAGTCTCGGGCCGGTCGAGCGGGGTGCGGAACGACGCCCCGACCCGCCGGGCCACCGCCAGAGCGGCCACCAGGAGCACCTGCACCACGAACAGAGCGACGACCGCGAACGACGCCACCGCGAACAGCAGTTGCACGGCGGAGTGCCCGCCCGTCGCCTTGGTGGACGCGCTGGGGAACACGAACGTCGGGGCCACGTTGCCGACCGCCAGCAGGTAGTCGAGCGGGTTCTGGGCGATGAGGCGCGCATCGAGCCGCAGCAGCTCCCGGTCGAGCTCACGGGGTGACATCCCGGTGGCGGCTTCGACCCGCTCCCGCTCGAGCCACAGCATCACATAGGGCTCGTGCTCGTCGCCCTGGAGCATCTTCTCGTTGCGCATGGCGATCAGCTCGGTCGTGAGCGGCGTCTGGTCGGCCTGCTCGAGGAACGGGGCGGTACGAGTGAGCAGGTGCCACCCCGCCAGCGGCGTCGTCGCCGGGTAGTCGAACCGCACCCCGTTGTGGACTGACACCGCGCCGACGAGCAGCACCGTGGCGGCGAGCGAGGCGACCCCGACCCGGAGCACCTGCGCTGCCCGTCGCTGCCGGCGCCAGACGTGCCCGGAGGCGACCAGGGCGAGCACCACGGCGGCGGCCTGCATCGACGGTCGAACGACCGCAGCGCCACCCAGGGCCACGCCCGCCCCGACCAACCAGCCCAGGCGGTCGGTCTCGACCCATCGCACGGCCAGGTAGACGCCCAGGGTGACGAGCAGGGTGGTGAGCGTCTCGGTGTACACCGCGGCGGTCCATTCCACGAGTGGAGGGGACAGCAGCGCCGCCAGCAGCACGACACGCCAGCGCAGTCGTAGTTCGAACCGTACGCTCAACGCCAGCACGAGCCATGCGACGGCGAAGTAGGCAACCAGTTGCGTGAAGAACAGCGCCGGTCCCGGGCCATCGGTGCTGCCGGTCACGATCAGCAGCAGCGGGTAGCCGGGCGCCACGTTGGGCATCTGCTCGAGTCGCCCGTCGGACAGATCCGATGCGGTGGCCAGGTATTGCACCGAGTCCGTGTTCTGTTCGGGGGTCGTGCCCCACCACGCGGAGTAGACGACGGCGGCGACCAGCATCGCCGAAACGGTCAGCGCGGCGAACTGGCGCGGCAGCCCGAGCAAGGAGCCGTGGCCCACCGGCGGGACGGCGGTGCTCAGCCCGGCGTCGTCGGTCGTCGCCGTCGTGGCGTGCTCGTCAGCCATCGGTAGCCACCCGGTGGTGGAGCAGGGCCTGCCAGGACGCCCAGCCCCCGCCGACGACGAGCAGGGCGATGAGGGCGTCGGTGGGCTCCCGCTGGCGGGGGTCACCCACGTCGATGGTCATGGTGACGAGTGCCGTGTAGGCGACCAGCCCGAGCGACACCCACCAGGTCTTCCACATCGACGCCGAGGCGGCGATGCCGCTGAGGGTCACGCCGAGCCGCCGGGCGACCAGCAGGCCGAGCATCACCACGAACTGCACAGCGAACAGGGCCAGCCCGGCGAAGTGCGCCACGCCGAACGCGAGCTGCACGATCGACGAGCCACCGGTCGCCGTGTCGGAGCTCACCGGGAAGGCGTACTTCACGCCGGCTCGGCCGACGGCGAGGGTGTAGTCGAGCGGGTTCTCGGCGATGAGTTGGAGCTGCCAGCGCAGCATCGCCTGGTCGATCTCGGGCCGGGGGGTGCCGGTGATGGCGCTCACCTCGGGCTGACCCTTGACGAGGAACTGCGTGCCGTCGTGGGACTCGCCCTCCACGAGCGTGGCGTCACGTCGGGCCACGAGGTAGTCGCGCAGTGCCGGATCGTCGGTGGGGAGCTCCTCGACGAACAGCGCCGTCTTGGTCGACAGGCTCCAGGCGAGCTTCGGGGTGAGCCCGGGGTAGTCGAGTTCGACGGTGTTGTAGGCGACGAGCCCGCCGACGAGCACCAGGGGCGCGGCGAGCAGCAGCGCCGCCTGTTGCAGCGCCTCGCGCCGGAGATGGCGGCGCCACAGCCACGTCGCGGCCGCCGCAGCGACCAGGGGTGCGAGCAGCAGGTAGGTCGGGCGCACCCACGTGGCGAGCGCCATCGCGAGCCCGGCGAGGACCGCGTCGAGCGCGCGGCGTCGTTCGGCCCAGCGCACCAGGAACAGCGCCGAGGCCACGACGAGCACCTCGCACAGCGTCTCCGTGAGCCCGGTCGTGATCTTCTCGGTGAACGGAGGGGACAGCAGCACCGCCGCCAGCGCCACGTAGAGCCACGCCGGCGGGTCGAAGCGGCGGGCCAGGGCGATGGTGAGTGCCACCGTGACCGGGTGCAGCACGAGTTGTGCGGCGTAGAGGACCGGGGAGAGCTCTTCGCCGCTGCCCGTGGCCAGCAGCAGCAGGGGATAGCCGGGCGTGCGGTCTGACAGCACGTCGAGGCGGCCGTCGCGAAGGTCGATGGCGACCTGCTGGTACTCGACCGTGTCCGGGGAGGCGTCGGGCGTGGTGCCCCACCAGGCCGTGTAGCCGACCGCCGCGAGCACCGCGAGCGCGGCGACCCACAGCAGCGCCCACCGTGGGATCGCCGGCAGCGTGCCCGGGCGCAGCTCCGGGGCGCCGATCGTCGTCGTTGCCACCTTCACCGACTCGCCCCCGCCCAGTCCCGATCGTCGTGTGTCTGGACTCTAGTTGTGGCTGGATGGCGCGGCGCGATGCTCTACCGACGATGCCGCGCGCAACCGGTAGCGTCCCGGGGCGACCCACCATCGGCGGTGGCAGCGTCGAGGGGAGGCGGGACGAGCGGTGGACGAGACGCTGTACGACCTCGCGTGCGGGCTGCCCGACGACGCGGACGTGCTGCTCGCCCCGGGGCGGGTGGCGTGCACGGGCGCGGGCCTCGCGGCGCAGGTCGTCGCGACGGCGGCGGGGCTCCGCGCCCGGGGCCTCGGGCCGCAAGACGTGGTGGCGGTGGTCATCCCGAACGGTCCCGAGATGGCCAGCGCTTTCCTCGGGGTTGCCTCAGGCGCCATCTGCGCCCCGCTCAACCCGGGCTACACCGGGGAGGAGTTCCGCTTCTACCTCGAGGACCTCGGCGCCCGCGCGCTCGTGTTGCCGGCCGGCTTCGAGAGTGCGGCGCGGGACGCGGCGGCCGCCGAAGGCGTGGAGGTGGTGGAGCTCGTGACGGGCGATGCGGCGGGACGGTTCGAGCTCGGCGGTGCAGGCACAGGCGGCGCGGCGGGTGACGCGCTCGTGGCCCCGCGGCCCGACGACGTCGCGCTGGTGCTGCACACCTCGGGCACGACGTCGCGGCCCAAGCAGGTGCCGCTCACCCACCGGAACCTGTGCACCTCGGCCGCCAACATCGTCGACACCTTGCGGCTGACCCCGCAGGACCGCTGCCTCAACGTCATGCCGCTGTTCCACATCCACGGCCTCGTCGCCGCGCTGCTGGGATCGCTGGCTGCCCGGGGGTCGCTCGTGTGCACACCCGGATTCGACCCGGTTGCCTTCGCCGGGTGGCTGGAAGACTTCGGTCCGACCTGGTGGACCGCAGTGCCCACGATCCACCAGGCCGTGCTCTCCGCGACGGCCGACGGTGTGGCGCCCCAGCCGCGGCTTCGCTTCCTGCGGTCCTCGTCGGCGGCGTTGCCGCCGTCGGTGCTCGCTGCGCTCGAGGACCGGTTCGGGGTGCCCGTCGTCGAGGCCTACGGCATGACCGAGGCGGCGCACCAGATGGCGTCGAACCCGTTGCCGCCGGGGGAGCGTCGCCCGGGCTCGGTCGGGGTCGCCGCCGGACCGGAGGTGGCCGTCATGGACGAGGCCGGCACCCTGCTCCCGGTCGGCGCGGTCGGCGAGATCGTGATCCGGGGCGAGAACGTGACCGCCGGCTACCTCTCCAACGACGAGGCGAACGTGTCGGCGTTCTCCGGCGGATGGTTCCGCACCGGCGACCAGGGTGTGCTCGACGAAGCCGGCTATCTGACGATCACCGGGCGGCTCAAGGAGCTCATCAACCGCGGGGGCGAGAAGATCGCGCCCCGCGAGGTCGACGACGCGCTGCTCGAGCACCCTGCGGTCGCGCAGGCGGTCACGTTCGCCGTGCCGCATCCCACCCTCGGCGAGGATGTGGCCGCAGGCGTCGTGCCGGTCGGCGATGCCTCGCTCGACGAGGACCAGCTCCGACGATTCGTCGGTGAACGGCTCGCCGCCTTCAAGGTCCCTCGTCGCATCGTGGTCCTGGCGGAGCTGCCGAAGGGGCCCACGGGCAAGCTCCAGCGCATCGGCCTGGCGGAGCGTCTCGGCCTCGGAGCCGATGCCGACGCGTCGGGACCGCTCGGCCCCGGGTCGGCGTCGGCACCCTGGGTCGGCGATCCACCGGCGAACGAGCTCGAGCGGGAGGTGGCTGGGCTGTGGTCCGGGGTGCTCGGCGGCGTCGCCGTCGGCCGCGACGTCGATTTCGTCGTCGCCGGCGGTGACTCGCTGGCGGCCATGGCACTGCTCGCCCAGGTGCAACGCCGGTTCGGTGTCGAGCTCGGCGTGCGCCAGTTCTTCGACGACGCTTCGACCATCGCCGCCATGGCGGAGCTGCTGGGCCGCCGCGGGCCCGGTGCGTCCGCGCCGACGCCGCCAGCGGCCACCCCGGCAGCCGCCGAGGTGGTGTTGTCGTTCACGCAGGAGCAGCTCTGGCTCCAGGAGATGCTGTTCCCCGGGACCGCGGCCTACAACGTGCCCCTGGCGTTGCGGCTGCGCGGGTCGTTGGAGGTCGACGCGTTCGCCGGTGCGGTCCGCGACCACGTGGAGCGCCACGCCGCGCTCCGCCTGCGGGTGCCGGTCGAGGAAGGGGCCCCGGCGCCCGAGATCGTGTCCCGGCTCGACCTGGACATCGCAGTTGTCGACGTCGCCGCCGATCCCGACCCGCAGGCAGCCGCGGCGCGCATCGCGGCGGAGCAGGCGGCACGGCCGTTCGACCTGGCTGCCGGTCCGCTCGTGCGGGCGCTCGTGGTGCATTCGGGGCCGCAGGACCATCTCGCCGTCGTCGTGTTCCACCACCTGGTCACCGACGGCTGGTCCCGCGATCTGTTCCGCTCGGAGCTCGCCGAGCTGTACAACGCTCGCGTGCAGGGGCGGCCGGCTGCGCTCGAACGCCCGGCGGTCGAGTACGCGTCGCTCGCGGCCTGGCAGCGTCAGATGGTCGAGTCGGGCGCGCTCGGCGGTGACCTGCGCTGGTGGGTGGAGGAGCTGTCGCCGCTTCCCCCCGTGCTCGAGCTGCCCGTCGATCGTCGGCGCCCGGCGGTGGCCGGATCGGCCGGCGGCCTGGCCATGGATCGGCTGCCGGCGGGGCTCGGCGAGCAGGTCCGTCGTGTCGGTCGCGAACGCGGCTGCACCCCGTTCATGGTGCTCGTGGCGGCGTGGTCGGCGTTGCTGCACCAGCTGGCCGGCCAGGACGACCTCGTCATCGGCGTCCCCCGGGCCGGCCGGTTGCGGGCCGAGACCGAGTCGGTCGTCGGACTGTTCGTGAACACCGTGCCGCTGCGGAGCACGCTCGACGAGCAGACCACCGTGGTCGAGCTGCTGGATGCCACCAGGCGCCGCTGCCTCGACGCGTTCGACCACGACGTCGTCCCCTTCGAGCTCGTGGTCGACGCCGTCGCCGCGCCGCGCAGCCTCGACCGCCCGACGCTCGCACCGGTCTTCTTCCAA
This sequence comes from Acidimicrobiales bacterium, assembly GCA_025456085.1. Lineage (GTDB taxonomy): Bacteria > Actinomycetota > Acidimicrobiia > Acidimicrobiales > Acidimicrobilacustridaceae > JALOLF01. Next base: position 3,746 of record JALOLF010000140.1, on the reverse strand, counting down.
CTCCGCCGAGCGCCGAGCACCGTGACCGGCCTGGCCGGCGGGCTCCGCGCCGACGAGGAGCTGCTCCACACGGGCGCCGCGCGCTACGAGCTGGCACTCGATGTGATCGAGGACGGCGAGGGGTACGAGCTGCGACTCGAGTACCGGAGCGACCTGTTCGCCCCCGTCACCGCCGGACGCCTCCTTCGGCGCTACCGCACCGTGCTCGAAGCGATGGTGGCCGACCCGGCTTCGATGGTCGCGTCGCTCGAGCTGATGGATGCCGCCGAGCGGACGGAGCTCGACGAGCTGAGCCACGGGCCGGTGCACGAGGTCCCGCAGGGCTGGCGTGGGAGCTCGGTCGCCGCGGTCGTCGCCGGCGTCACCGAGGTCGCACCCACGGCCACCGCCGTCCTCGACGGTGACGAACTGTGGACGTACGCCCAGCTCGATGCCGTCGTCCGGCATCTGGTGACACGACTCCGCGTCCACGGTGTCGGACCCGGCGATCGGGTCGGCCTGCATCTGGAGCGGTCGGCCGAGTCGATCGCCGCGACCCTGGCGGTCTGGCGCTGTGGCGCCACCGTCGTGCCCCTCGACCCGACGTACCCCGTGGCGCGGTTGGCGTCGATGGTCGGCGCGGCGCAGGTGGCGGTCGTGCTCGCCGCCCGCGACGGCATCGGCGACGCCCATGCCGTTGCGGGTGACCTCCCCGTCGTCTCGTCGCACGACGGGTCAGGCGCCGTGGGTGGCCTCGCCGACGCCGACGACGTGATCGCGGCGGCCGACGCCCCTGCGGCGGTGCTGTTCACGTCGGGGTCGACCGGGTCACCCCGAGGCGTCGCGCTGACCCACGAGGCGTTGCTCAACCGGGCGGCGTGGATGCAGCGGTTGCGGCCGTGGTCGAGCAGCGACGTCGGCCTTCACCGCACCCCCCTGGGGTTCGTCGACTGGCTCCAGGAGGTCGTCGGTCCGCTGACCGCCGGCGCCGCGGTCGCCGTGGCCGGCGACGAGGTCGTACGCGACCCGCAGCGCCTCGCCGCGCTCATCGAACGACACGCCGTGTCCCGGGCGACCTTCGTGCCCTCGATGCTGGGCCTGCTGCTCGACGTGGCGAGGGTCGGGCACCGGCTGCGCAGCCTGCGGCTGCTGGTCAGCAGCGGGGAGCCGCTGGCGAGCGATCTCGCCGCACGGGTGCTCGAACAGCTACCCGACTGCGAGCTCCGCAACATCTGGGGCTCGACCGAGGTGGCGGCGGACGCCACCTGCCAGTTGGTCGATCCGCGCGACGTCGACGGCGACCGACCCGGCGGTGTTCCCATCGGGACGCCGATCGACAACCTCGTCGTCGCGGTGGTCGACCGATCGGGCCGACCACAGCCCATCGGTGTGCCCGGTGAGCTCGTGGTTGCCGGCCCCCAGGTCGCTGCCGGCTACCTCGGCAACGACGCCGCCGACGTCGGTCGCTTCGCCGTCTTGCCTGCGGTGCCCGACGCTCCGTGCTACCGAACCGGCGACGTCGGCGTCTGGGGGGTCGACGGCGTGCTGCGCCACCTCGGCCGCCTCGATCGGCAGGTGAAGGTGCGGGGCGCTCGCGTGGAGCCCGGTGAGGTCGAGACCGTGCTCCGGTCGGTGCCGGGAGTGCACGACGCCATCGTCGATCTGCGCCCCATCGGCGGGGACGGTGTGCTGGTCGCCTGGGTCGTGGGCACCGCGGAGCTCGACCAGGCCGCCGTCAAGGCCGCCGCGGCGGTGGCCCTTCCCGCGCCTGCCGTGCCGTCGCTCGTGCAGGTGATCCCAGCGCTCCCGCGGCTGCCGAGCGGCAAGGTCGATCGTGCCGCCCTCGTAGTGGTGCACGGTGCGAGCCCGTCATCCACCAGCGCGCCGCTGACGGCGACCGAAGCGCAGGTGGCGGACCTTTGGCAGATGCTGCTGGAGTTGCCGGAGCTCCCACCCCGCGACCTCGGGTTCTTCGACGCCGGTGGCTCCTCGCTGCTCGCCGTCGCCCTGGCCGTGCAGCTCGAGGAGCTCCTGGGCGTGGACGTCCCCCCGGCTCGCATCCTCGAAGCACCTACGGTGGCCGAACAAGCCGCGTTCGGGCGGCGGGGCCGGCCACCCTGGGTGCACATGCGCGACGGCACCGACCCGACGGCCGCACCGGTGGTCATCGTCGCCGGCATCCCCGGCACCGTGCTCGGACAGGTGCACGTGTCCGAGGTGATCGAGCCACGGCGGACGATCCTCGGTCTCGAACATCCCGGCATCGAACCCGGTGACGAGCCCGCCGACACCATCGAAGAGCACGCCCGCCGCCAGGTCACGAAGCTCGCTGACCTCGACGGACCCTTCATCCTGTTCGGACCGTCCTTCGGAGGACTCGTCGCCTACGAGATGGCTCGCCAGCTGTGCGCGGCCGGCCGGCCACCGCTACAGGTGATCCTTGGCGACACCCACCATCCCGGCCTGCCGGTGTCCCGTCGCCGTCGCGTGCGCCGCACACCAGCCGAGCACGTCCGCCGCCTGCCTCGCGTCGTGCGCAGTCGTGTCGCCTGGGCCCGCCGCCTCGGACGTGACCGCGCACCGACGGTCGAGGCCCGCTTCGACCCCGTGAAGGATGCGGCCAACGAGGCGCGTCGGCGGTACCGGCCGCTGGCGCCGGGGATGGCCGTCGACGTCGTCGTCGCCGGCCACTCGGCGGAGGACACAGGCGACCCGACGCTGGGCTGGGGGCCGGTGTGCGGGGAGCTGCTCCGCGTGCACGAGGTGCCGGATGTCGGGCACGCCTTCTGGCGGGACCGGGACGGCGCCCAGTTGCTCGCCGGGGTTCTGGCGACAGTGATCGGCCCTGGGGGCGAACGACGCTGAGCGCCGGGAGAGCGGTCCGCCGCCGCATTCGGATTGCGAGAGCGTTGGCCGACCGAGGCTGTTGCTTCTCCATCGTGTACGCGACAGCCCGGCCGCCCGTCGTTATGGTCCCCGGTCGTGAGCTCGGTGCTGGCGGTTGCCGGGCGGGAGGTAGATCGGGTGGGTCGGGCCTGTCAGGTCGATTTTTCGTAGACGGCGATGATCGACGTGCCGAACGGGAGCGGCCAGCGGTGAAGCCAGGCTGCTTCCAGTCGGGTTTCGGCAAGTCCGAGCCGGGTCGTGAGCGCGCCCTGTCCGGCAAGCTCGCGGTCCAGGGACCGCTCCATCGCTTCCTTGTCGAGGCGTCGTCCACGTCGATAGGGATACACGCGAAGGCAGGCGAGGGGCAGGACCGCCGCCCCGAAGCAGTAGCTGGAGAAGCGCCGTTGGAGACCGGCGTTGCCGAGAGTGCGATCGAGTTCCCGCCGCCGGTAGCGGCGGAAGTGGCCGGCGTGCTCGTCCGCCTGGCTCCAGAGCGACGGGAAGGCAGGGACAGTCACGACGCAGGTGCCGCCGGGCTCCAGCACCCGGTGGACCTCGGTGAGAAGCTTCGATTCGTCGGCGAGGTGCTCGATGACGTCGAACAAGCCGACACAGGGCACCGACCGGTCAGGGAGCTGCAGCTTCTCGAGCAGGGCGGCGATCGAGACCGGCACTCCTTTGGCGTGGGCGTTGCGGGCCCCCTCGATGGAGGGCTCGATGGCGATCACATCGAGCCCCTCGTTCGCGAGATGGGCAGAGACGGTGCCGTTCCCAGCACCGACCTCCAAGATCTCGGTCGTGTGCGTGTGTGTTTCCAGGACTCTGGTGATCAGGAGGTTCCGGCCTCGGAACCACAGGCTCGTGTCCTCCAAGGCAGCGAG
>JALOLF010000139.1 GCA_025456085.1 Acidimicrobiales bacterium | reverse complement strand
CCGGCGCGGAACGCGTCGACCAGGGAGCAGGCGTCGTCCATCCACGGGGTGTCGGGCATCGGGGAATCCTTCCCGATCGAGCGCAGTCCTGCACGCCCGTGTGGCCCACGGGTGCTCCCGGCTCCGGTAGCGTGACCGATCGGTCGCCTCCACGGTGGGGTCGACCCGGCCGCTCCGGATCCCGGAGCCGGTCGCACAGGACACGTGCCGAATCCGGGGGGACGATGCGTCGGATCGTGGTGCTCGGAGGGTGTGGTGGCATCGGGGCGGTCGCGGCGCGCACCGTCGTCACCGCGGGTCATGTCGACGAGGTGGTGGTGGCCGACCTGCGTGCGGAGGAGGCGGCCGCGGTCGCCGAGCACCTGTCGGGCCGCAGCGCCACGACCGTCACGAGCCTGGGCGTCGACGTCACCGACCCCGCGGCGGTGGCCCGCGCCGTGCAGGGCGCGACGGTGGTGATCAACTGCGTCGGGCCGTTCTACCGGTTCGGCCCGCCGGTGCTGGAGGCGGTCATCGACGCCGGCGTGCCCTACGTCGACGTGTGCGACGACCTCGACGCCACGGTGCGCATGCTCGAGCTCGACGGCGCCGCCCGGGCCAGGGGCGTGTGCGCCGTCATCGGCATGGGCAACTCGCCGGGCCTGGCCAACGTGTTGACCCGGTACTGCGCCGACCACCTGCTCGACCGGGTGGACAGCGTCGACATCATGCACATCCACGGCGGCGAGGCCGACGAGGGTGGCGCGGTGATCAAGCACCGCATCCACGCCATGACCAACGACGTCCCGGTGTTCGAGGACGGCGAGCTGCGCAACGTCCGCCTGCTCGAGCCCAGCGCCGCGCCCTACGTGGTGGACGTGGACTTCCGCGACGTGGGCATCTTCCCCGTCTACCCCTACCCGCATCCCGAGACGGTGACCCTGCCCCGTCACCTGCCCGGTGTGCGCCGGGTCACCAACCGCGGCGTCGTGTTCCCGCTGTCGTACTTCGAGCTGACCATGGACCTGGTGCGCGCCGGGCTGTGCAGCGATCGTGTCCTGCAGGTGGGTGACGCCGAGGTGGTGTCGCTCGAGGTGGCGGTGGCCCACCTCCTGGCCGAGCGTCCCCGCCTGCTGGCCGAGGCGGGGGTGCGCGGACCCGCGGGCTGCCTGCGCATCGACATCGCGGGCGAGCGCGACGGTGAACCCCACCGCTTCGTGTTCTCGCTGTCGTCGCGCACCGAGGGGGCGGCCGAGGGCACCGGCATCCCGGCGGGGCTGGCCGCCCTGCTCCTGGCCCGCGGCGACGTGGTCGCGCCCGGCGTGCACCCGCCCGAGGCGGTGGTCGACCCGCTGCTGCTGCTGTCGCTGGCCACCGAGCTCATCGCCCAGCTCGGGGTCATCGGCGGAGGCGGCTCGGTGCCCATCACCATCGTGCACCACCACCCCGACGGCTCCGCCCACGAGATCGACCTGGGGCTCTGATCCGTGGCGTTGTTCGTCGGCCACGACCTCGGCACGGGCGGCGACAAGGCGGTGCTGGTCGACGATCGGGGACGGCTGTTGGGCTCCGCGTTCGAGCCGTACCCCATCGAGCACCTGCAGCCGGGATGGGCCGAGCAGGACCCCCGGGACTTCTGGGAGGCCGTGGGCGCCACGACCCGGCGGGTGCTCGACGAGGCCGGTGCGGGCCCGGGGGACGTGCGCGCCGTGGGCTTCGCCGCCCAGATGCTGACGATGGTGCCGGTGGACCGCTGGGGCGAGCCCACCCGTCCCGCCATCAGCTGGCTGGACAGCCGGGCGGAGGTGGAGGCCCGGCGACTGGTGCGGCGGCTGGGTGGACCACGGGTGGTGGCCGCGCTCGCCGGAGCGGTGCCCTCCGGCAAGGACGTGCTGTGCAAGCTGGCCTGGCTGCGGGCCCACGAGCCCGACGTCGTGGCCCGCACCGCGGCGTTCTGCGACGCCACCGGATTCCTGGTGGCCCGGGCCACGGGTGCGCTCGTGGCCGACGACACCGCGGCGGGGGCGACCGGTCTGCTGGACCGGCGGACCCGGACCTGGGACCGCCGCCTGGCGCTGGCGACCCGCACACCGCTGCGGGGTCTGCCGCCGGTGCGGAGCTGTGCGGACGTGGTCGGTGGTCTGCGGCCCGCCGCGGCCCGCGACCTGGGCCTGCGCGCCGGCACGCCGGTGGTGGCCGGGATGGGCGACGTCCCCGCGGCCCTCGTCGGCTCGGGTGCGGTGCGCCCGGGTGACGTCCACGTCTGCCTCGGGACCTCGGGCTGGGTGTGCGTCACGACCCCGACGGGCAGGGACCTGGCCCGCCACGGCGTGTTCGCCCTCCCCGCGCCGCAGCCCGGGCTGTTCGCGCTGGTGGGGGAGATGGAGACCGCGGGCGAGTGCCTGGACTGGATCGCCACCCGGCTCGCCGAGGGCGACGACCACGCCCGTATCGGAGCCCTGCTCGACGAGGCCGGGTCGGTGCCCGCCGGGTCCGACGGCCTGCTCTTCCTGCCCTGGCTCTACGGCGAGCGCTCCCCGGTGACCGACACGACCCTGCGCGGCGGCTTCCTGAACCTGTCGCTCGAGCACACCCGTGCCCACCTGGTGCGCGCCGTGCTGGAGGGTGTGGCCTGCAACCTGCGCTGGACCCTCGAGGTGCTCGCCGCCGCGGGCCACACCGGCACGACGCTGCGGGTGATCGGCGGCGGCGCCCGCAGCGACCTGTGGCTGCAGGTCCTCGCCGACGCCACCCGGCGCACCGTGGAGGTGCCGGCGCATCCCTTCGCCGCCGGTGCCATGGGCGCGGCGCTGACCGCGGCGGTCGGGGTGGGCGCGGTGGCCGACTACGCCGCCATCGCCGACCTGGTGCCGGCGGTGCGCTCGATCGCTCCCCGGTCCACCGGAGCGACGACGCTGGATCGCACCTACGCCGCCCTGCGCGCCGCCCACCCCGGCGCGGCGCGGGTGTCCCGGCTCCTCGCCGGTCCGACCCGGGCGCCCGCCGACCGGTAGCGTGACGGCGACCCGTCGCCCGAGGAGTCCCATGCGCTTCACCTACGCCGAGACCATGATCGACCCGTCGATGTACGCGCCGTTGGCGCAGGCGGCGGAAGAAGCCGGCTTCGATTCGATGGTCATCCCCGACAGCATCTGCTACCCGCAGGAGTCCGACTCGACGTACCCCTACGTGGAGGACGGCAACCGGGAGTTCCTGGAGGACAAGCCGTTCCTCGAGCCGTTCTCGATCATCCCCTACCTGGGTGCGGTCACCGAGCGGCTGCGCTTCACCACCTTCGTGGTGAAGCTGCCCATCCGCCAGCCCGTGCTGGTGGCCAAGCAGGCCTCGTCGGTGGCGGTGCTGACGGACAACCGCTTCGTGTTCGGCGTGGGGCTCAGCCCCTGGCCCGAGGACTACGCGTTGACCGGCACCCAGTGGGAGCGCCGTGGGCGGCGCATGGACGAGATGATCGAGATCATCCGGGGCCTGAACGCCGGTGGCTGGTTCGAGTACCACGGCGAGTTCTACGACGTGCCGTCCATCAAGATCACCCCCACGCCGAGCGCGCCCCTGCCCATCGTCATCGGCGGCCACGCCGACGCCGCGCTGCGGCGGGCCGCCCGCCTCGGCGACGGGTGGATGCACGCGGGCAGCGAGCGCGAGCGCCTCCCCGAGTTCATCAGCCGGCTCCGTGAGCTGCGCGACGAGTACGGCCGGGCCGAGGAGCCCTTCGAGGTGCACGTCATCTCGCTCGACGCCTACACCGTCGACGGGGTGCGCCAGCTCGAGGAGCAGGGCGTCACCGACGTGATCGTCGGCTTCCGCGACCCCTACACCCGCGACCAGGACACCCAGACCCTCCAGGAGAAGGTCGGCGCGCTGCGCTGGTACGCCGACGAGGTCATCTCGCCGTTCCGGGGCTGACGCCGCTCAGGGCCGGTCGGCGACCCGGCGGCCGGCCCGGCGCCCGAAGTAGGTGCAGTCCGCCAGCGACAGGCCGCTGGCGTACCCGTACGCGGCCAGGCCCGACGTCGTGCGTCCCGCTGCGTACAGCCCGGCGACGGCTTCGCCGTCGGGGGTGAGCACCTCGCCGTCGATCGTCGTGTGCAGACCGCCCAGCGTGAACACGGCGTAGATGGTGTGCTCGACCCGCAGGTCGTACGCCCCCAACGGGCCCTGGAGCGGCCGCAGGAAGTCGGGGTGCTTGTGGAACCGGGGGTCGCGGCCCTCGGCCGCGCCGCGGTTGTACGAGTCGAGCGTCTCCACGAGCGACCCGTCGGGCAGGCCGATCTCGGCCTCGAGCTCCTCGGCGGTCTCGCACACCCAGCTGGCCTGGAACCCGGCCGCGTTCACCTCGTAGAGCGCCTCGTCCACGATCAGGTACGCCTCGCCACCCTGACGCAGCAACGCCTCCTGGCCGACCCGGCCGTAGTAGGTGTCCTCGTTGATGAAGCGCTGACCGGACCCGTTGACGATGATGCCGCCCACCAGCTTGCGGGGCGGGGTGATGGGCAGCGCGCACTCCGCGGCGTCCATGCGCACCGTGGTGGCGCCCACGGCCTGTGCCATGCGGATGCCCGAGCCGTCGTCCACCGCACCCAGCTTGAGCGCGGCCCGGGCCAGGGCCGGGGTGTGCAGGGCCACCATGTCGTCGTTGAGGACGAACCCGCCGCTGCACAGGATCACGCCGTGACGGGCCCGCACGTGCACGTCGCGGCCCTCGCGGCGCGCGACCAGACCGACGACCCGACGTGCGTCGTCGACGACGAGATGACGCGCCCGGCTGTCGTACTCGACCCGGGTCGGGGTGCGGGCCACGGCGCCGAGCAGGCACTCCATGAGGAAGGGGCCGCCCTTGCCGGCCACCTTGGGCTTGTGGGCCCGCGGTGCCGGCGTGGCGATGCGGTCGAAGGGCCAGGCGTCCTCGCCCCCCGAGTAGCACAGCGCGTCCTCGGTGGGGGCCTCCAGGCCCGGCTCGGGGGAGAAGCCGGGGTGGAACGGCATGCCGTGGTCCACCAGCCAGTGGTAGTGGGCCACGGCGTCGTCGCAGAACACCCGCAGCTTGGCCTCGTCGGGGCTGGGCCCGGTGGCCTCGCGCAGGAAGGCGAACATGTTGTCGGGGGAGTCCTCGAAGCCGCACGCCTCCTGGATGGGGGTGCCGCCGCCCAGGTACACGAGCCCGCCCGACATGGCCGACAGGCCGCCCCCGGCGCCGGTGGCCTCCAGGACCAGCACGTCGGCCCCGGCCTCGGTGGCCTCGATGGCGGCGCAGGCCCCGGCCGAACCGAGGCCGACCACCACCACGTCGGCTTCGAGGTCCCAGCCGCCGACAGCGGAGACGTGCCGGCTGGCCGTGCTGTCGACGGTCGCCACGGGATCAGCCCCCGTCGAGGGCGTAGGTCAGCTCGCCCTTGGAGGCGTCGATCACGACGGCGTCGCGGCCGGCGACGGCCAGCAGCTGCGGGCCCCGCCAGGCCGCCGGCAGGAACGTCCCGATGCTCTCGGCCTCGGTCTGCACGGTGCTGGAGCCCGCCGCCACGCCGTTGGTCGGATCGAGGCCCTGGACGGTGATGTCACCGGTCTCCCCGGCGTAGGTGACGACCCAGATGGTCCCGTTGTCGAGGTGGGCCGTGACGGCCTCGCTGCCCGAGGTCACCGTGCTGCTGGGGGAGAAGGGGGGTTGGGCGGGGACGGCCTCGTCGACGGAGAAGGCCCACGCCTTCTGCCCGGTGGTGAGGTCGATGCCCCACAGCTCGTAGGTGGTGGTGCCCTTCGTGTCGCGGGCCCAGGCGAACACCAGGTTGCCCTGCTGGTCGAGGGGCTGCAGCTCGTAGCCCTCCTCCGCCGCGATGTTGGCCACGGCGCCGGTGTTGACGTCGACGGACTGCAACCCGTAGTCGCCCGACACGACCAGGGCGGTGTCGGTCTGCACCCAGTAGTCGGTGGAGTCGACCCGGGTCGGCTCGGCCACGCTCGTGCTCCACAGCTGCGCACCGGAGACCGCGTCCCAGCGCTGCCAGCACGGCGAGATGGTGCCGAAGCCCAGGAACAGCGTGGTGTCCGTCGCCGAGGGGATCAAGGTGTCGCTCGCGCTGATCGCATCGGGGTCGAAGAAGCCCTCGGGGTCGGGGCAGGTCGGGGTGAAGCTCATCACCTCGGCGCCGTCTGCGGGGTTCACCGTGACGACGCGGGCGGGGTCGGAGGTGTCGTCGACGTAGGAGAGGTAGTCGCCGACCTTCGCGAGGCTCGCCGAGGAGGAGCCGAACTCGCGGCTCCAGGCCGGCGCGCCCGTCTCGGCGGCGAACGCCGACAGCGTGCCGTCGGTCTGGTACACGACGACGGCACCGCCGATCACCCCGAAGCAGAACCGGCAGCTCGTGTTGAGGGTGTCCGACAGGGTGGCTCGCCACACCTCCTGGCCGTCGCCCAGGTTCCGGGCCACGAGCTGGCGGTCCTCGACCGCGTAGACCTTCGTGGCGTCCACGGCCAGCTCGGCGTTGTAGACGTCGTCGTCGAAGGGCTCCGACACCCATACCGGGTCGGGTGAGACGCCGTCGGACTTGGCCACCAGGTTCTCGCTGTCGGAGGTCTCGCGGTTGTAGTGGCTGGCCACGAACACGAACGACATCGGGCCGGAGGGCTCGCCGGGGAGCAGGACCGGGGGCTCCGAGGAGGAGGGGCTGTAGTCGCCCTTGCCGGCCGAGGTGGTCGAGCTCCCGCTGTCGGTGCCACCGATGTCGTCGAACAGGTCGGCGCCCTGGAAGGCGAAGTACAGCGGCACCCCCACCGAGACCAGGATGATGACCACCGTGAACACCGACCACAGGCCACATCCGGCGGCGGAGGCCTTGGTCGCCGACGACAGGTCGATGGTGGGCGGCGTGTAGGTGGGGACGGTGCCGGGTGAGAAGACGATGTTCACCGGAGGCGCCTGCTGCTGTTGTTGCACGGTCGGGGTGTAGGTCGACCCGCAGAAGGTGCACGTCCGCGTCCCCTGGGCGTCCGGCGGGGGGAGCGGTGCACCGCAGTTGTCGCACTCGCGTCGGTCAGCAGCAGTCTTGTCGCCTTGGAACATCGGAGCTCACGCTAGTTGGCGGGCGACGGGGACATGGTCGATGTGGTGCCGAGCACCGGTCGGGTCGGGGTCACCGGGTCAGGTCGGGTTCGGCCCGCACGATCTGCTCGAACAGCGGCTGGAAGGACAGCCAGCCGACGTGGTGGCTGCCCACCTGCTCGGCGGTGAGCTCGGCGTAGCGGTCCTCGATGGGCACCAGCGGCCCGGCGGCCTGGGCGAGGAGTTGGGCCTGGCACGAGCGCTCCATCGTGATGAACCACCACACGGCCTCGTCGACGGTGTGGCCCACCGTGAGCAGCCCGTGGTTGCGCAGGATGCACGCCTTGTGGTCGCCGAGGGCGTGGGCGATGCGCTTGCCCTCCTCCACGTCGAGCACGACACCGGTGTAGTCGTCGAACAGCGCGTGGTCGCCGTGGAACGCGCACGCGTCCTGGGTGATCGGTGCCAGCGGTCGGCCCAGGGCCGAGAACGCCTTGCCGTGCAGCGAGTGGGCGTGCGCTGCGGCCTGCACGTCGGGGCGGGCGGCGTGGATCTGGGAGTGGATGGCGAACGCCGCCCGGTTCACGGCGTGGTCGCCCTCGACGACGTCGCCCCGGTCGTTCACCAGCAGCAGGTCCGACGCCGTGATCAGGCTGAAGTCGACGGCGAAGGGGTTGACCCAGAAGTGGTCGGGCCGTTCCGGGTCCCGGGCGGTGATGTGGCCGGCGACCCCCTCGCTGAAGCCGAACCGGGCGAAGAGGCGGAAGCCGGCGGCGAGGCGGACCTTCAGGTGCTGGCGCTCGTCGTCGACCGAGTCGAAGGTGGGCACCTGGTACGGGATGGGCTTGGACACCGGAGCTCCTCGCGACGCGTCGGACAGGTCGACGGCCCGCAGCGATGTCCGCGTCGGCGCATCCCCCGGTCGCCACGGGGAGTCTAGGAGGTGACCGGCTCGGACGCGAGGGCACTGCGGTGCGGGATTGACCCCCGCCGGGGGGCGTGGTTGGATGCCCTCGACAGACGAGCACCCGGGACGGGGAAGCCGGTCGGAATCCGGCGCTGTCCCGCAACCGTAGGTCGTCGCCCGGTCCGCCGGGTGGCGACGAGCCGGAATGCCGGCCCGGGTGTGCGGCTTCGTTCACACCGTCGAGGACAACGGGGTGAAGCCGGCGACCTTCACGGCGCCCGGCCCGGCGCGACGTGCCGGGTGGGTCGGTGCGGTGGTTCCTGGCCCATCCGGAAAGGACCACCGTCATGCGCCAGCACCTCACCACCATCGGGTCGCGTCTGCGACCGTTGCGCCGCATCGGCGTCGGCGCGCTCGTCGTGGCCCTCGCCGTGTCAGCCGCGGGTGTGGCCCCGGCGGCCACTGCGGCCGCCGGCGACCCGAGCGCCGCGGACCGGGCTGCGGGCTGGGCCGCGGCGCAGGTCACCCCGGCGGGCTACGTCGAGGGCCCCACCGGTGATCCGGTCCCCGGCGCCACCGTCGAGGTGGCGCTGGCGTTGGCCGCCGCCGGTGTCGAGGAGGACGTCCTGGAGCGCATCACGGCCTGGCTGGAGGCCGAGGTGGAGCTCGTGGTCGCTCCGGACGGCGCCGACAGCCCCGGCGCGCTGGGCCTGCTGCTGATGCTCACGGCGCTGCGGGGCGAGGACCCGACCTCGTTCGGCGGCACCGATCTGGTGGAGCGACTCGACGCCACCCTCGGCGACACGGTGGCAGGCCTCTACGGTGCCGCCGATCCCACCTTCGACGGCGTCTACCGGCAGTCGCTGGCCCTGTTGGGTCTGGTGGCGGTCGGGGAACCCGCTCCCGCTCCCGCCGTGGCCTGGCTGCGCGGTCAGCAGTGCGACGGCGACGTGCCCGCTGCGTCGGGTGGGTGGGAGGCCTTCCGGGCCGACCCCACCCAGGACTGCGGGGAGCCCGATCCGGTCAACTTCGTCGGGCCCGACACCAACTCGACCGCGCTGGCCGTGCAGGCCCTGGTCGCCGCGGGTGCGACGCCGGTGTTCGACCCGCTCGCCTTCTTCGCCCGTGCCCAGGCCGACGACGGTGGGTTCCCGTTCCTGTCCGGTCTCGATCCCGACCCCAACTCGACCGGCCTGGTGTACCTGGCGCTGCTCGCGGCCGGCGAGGATCCCGGCGCTGCGCCGTGGACCGGCGCGGGCAACCCCGGACCGCTCGCCGCCCTGCTCGCCTGGCAGCTCGGCTGCGACGCCCCGGTGGCCGACCGGGGGGCGCTGGCGTCGCCGTTCAGCGGTGGGGCGCCGGACGACTTCGCCACCCGCCAGGCCGTCTGGGCCCTCGAGGGCGTACCGCTCCCGCTGCGGGCCGCGCCCTTCGAGCCGACGCCCGACCCGTGCGATCCGACGACCACGACGACCGCCACAACGACCACGACGACCGCTGCCACGCCGAGCACCACCAGCGCTGCGGCCACGCCCACGACGGCGCCGGCGCGGGCGGTGGCGACCACGCCCCGCTACGCCGGTTGAGTCCCCGAGCGGGTCTGATGTGCGAGGGTGGGCCATGAGCAACGACGCCACGACACCTGCCGCCGACGCCGAACGGGTCGTCGACGAGTTCATCGCCCTCGTCGTCGCCAAGCGACTCGATGATGCCTTCGAGCTGGTCGCCGACGACGTGGAGTACGACAACGTGCCCATGGGCAAGGTCTTCGGCCCCGACGGGATCCGCAGCGTGCTGGGCCCCATGATCGACGGCATCGAGGAGGCCGAGTGGGTGGTGCACCGCCAGGTCGCTCGCGACGGCGTCGTCCTCAACGAGCGCACCGACCGCTTCCGGGTGGGGGAGCGTTGGATCGAGCTCCCGGTGGCCGGGGTGTTCGTCGTCGGTGGGGACGGCCGCATCAGTCTGTGGCGGGACTACTTCGACGCGGGCCAGCTCAACGAGCAGCTCGCCGCCGTGCTCGGGTAGCGCCGTTCCCGACGGACGTGGCCGGCGACCGGAGCGAGGTCGGCCGCTCCGGTCGCCGGCCACGACACGGGCCCGTCCGGGCCTCGGTCCGGGCGCCCCGGGGGGCGCCGTGTCCGCCTGCTGTTGGAGCAAACGCCGCCGGGTCCCGCCGCGACGTGGGCCGGACGGCTCAACCTGTCCCGGTCACACCGCACACCCCGGGGTGCCGACCTCGTCGCTGACCACGTCTCGACCGCCGCCGGTATCCCTTTCGGTCACTCGCTCGTCAGAGGGGTGATCGTCCGCACGGGATCGGCCCGGCGGACCGAACCAGGAGGATCCGTCGATGTCGTTCGTGAACGAAGCAGGGTGGGATCGAATCGCCCGGGTGGTGCTCGGCGTCGCCATGCTGGCCGTCGGGTTCGGGATCATGGGTGGCACGGCGGGCACGGTCGTCGGGATCATCGGGTTCGTGCCCCTCGTCACCGGGCTCGTGGGCTACTGCCCGCTGTACTCGGTGTTCCACCTGCGCACCAACCGCGCCGACGACAGCTCGGCCCGGACGGCCTGAGCGTCACGGCCATGGGAGCGACGCGACCGCGACGGGCCCACGACGGGCCGCACCTGCCCCGGACGCTCGTGCCCGCCGGACGGCCCGTCGTGGTGCAGGTCTGGGCACCGTGGTGCAACTCGTGCCGGACCATGGAGCCCATGCTGGAACGCCTGGCAGGCGACTACGCCGGCCAGGTCGACCTGCGACGGGTGCAGGCCGACGCGGGCACCTCGCACGTCCGCCACACCGGGGCCGTGGGGGAGCGGGATCTGCGCTACCTCTTCGACCAGGCGGTGGCCGCGGGGCGCGCCGAGGGTGCTCCCCGCGAGTCGGTCGACCCCGGCGCTGTGGTGCGTCCCGCAGCCGGCCTGCGGGCGAAGCGGGTCGACCGGTCGCTGCGGGTCGCGGCGGGTGCCGCGCTCGTCGCCGCGGGACTCCTGACCGGACCGGCACCGGTGCTCGTCGGGATCGGTGTCGTGGTCGGCGGGTCGGCCTGGTGGCCCCGTGGGACCGGGTCCCGTTGAGCGCGCCCCCTCCGAGCGGCCCGGGTCTCGACCCGGACGCCCTGGCGGCGGAGACGCCGGCGCTGTTGCGCATGGCCACGGCGCTGACGCGCGATCCGCACCGGGCGGCCGACCTGGTGCAGGACACGATCGTGCGGGCGCTGGAGCGGTCCGATCAGTACCGGGGCGATGCGCCGCTCGGCGCCTGGCTCCGGCGCATCCTGCACAACCTGGCCGTGGACCGGGGTCGTCGCTCGCAGCGTGAGCTCCTGGTGGAAGACGTCGAGGAGCGCTGGCGCGACGACGCCTACTCCGTCGACGCCGCCACGGTGGTCGAGCGGGCGCACGACCGAGAGGAGGTGGAGGACGCCCTCGCCCATCTGCCGTTCCACTACCGGTCGACGGTCGTGCTCCACGATCTGGAGGGATGGCCCGTCCGGGAGATCGCGGCCATGGCCGACATCGGTCTGCCCGCCGCCAAGCAGCGGCTGCGCCGCGGTCGCATGATGCTCGTCACGGCCCTGGCGGAGGGCCGGGAGCGCCGAGCCCTGCTCGAAGGAGTGCCCATGCGCTGCTGGGATGCCCGTCGCCACGTGTCCGACTACCTCGACGGGGCACTCGACACCGAGACGGCGTCGTTCGTCGAGGCGCACCTCGAGCACTGCCCGACCTGTCCACCGCTCTACGCCGCCCTGGTCGGCCTCCAGGACGGCCTCGGCGGCCTGCGCGATCCCGACACGGTGGTGTCGCCGACGCTGCAGGCGCGCATCAGCGCCGAGCTCGGACCGTGACCGGCGTGTCGGCATGACGGCGGGCCGACGGGCCCGCTGATCGGCGCGGGGTCGACCTCAGCGCGGCGTGAGGCGCACCGGCAGCGACTTGACGGCGCGGATGGCCGGGTTCACCCCGCGCACCGTGGGCCCGGTCCGCTCGATGGCGCCGAGGCGCTGCGCCAGCTTCTCGAACAGGATCATCGCCTCCAGCCGGGCGACGTGGGCCCCCAGGCAGAGGTGGATGCCGTGGCCGAACCCGAGGTGGTCCGAACCGACGTGGCCCTCCGGGTAGCGGTCGAGGCGGAACCGGTCCGCGTCGGCCCACCGGGCCGTATCGCGGTTGCCCGAGCCGTACAGCATCAGCACCTTGGCGTCGGCGGGGATGGTGGTGCCCGCCACGGTCACCTCGCTGAGCGTGTTGCGGAACAGGCCCTGCACCGGCGACACCCAGCGCACCGCCTCCTCGGTGAGGCTCGGCACCAGGCGCGGGTCGGCGGCCACCTGCGCCCACACCTCGGGCCGCTCCAGCAGGTCGTTGACGGTGTTGGAGATCAGGTTGGTGGTCGTCTCGTTGCCGGCTACCAGCAGCAGCACCAGGAACGCCACCAGCTCGTCGTCGGCGAGGCGGTCACCGTCGACGGTCTCGCCGAACAGGACGCTGATGAGGTCGCCCTGGTTGCGCTCGGGGTGGGCGCGCCGTTCGTCCACGAGCTCCTGGCAGTACATCGCGAACTCGAGGATGGTGAGCTCGTTCTCCTCCGAGAGCACCCCACCGGTGGTGTCGATGGTGGCGTCGGACCAGCGCCGGAAGTCGGCCTGGCGCTCCACGGGGACGCCCATCATCTCGGCGATGACCGTCACCGGCAGTGGTTCCGACACCGCCTCGTGCAGGTCCACCTCGCCCTCGGCGAAGGCCCGGTCGAGCAGGTCGTCGGCGATGGTGGCGATGCGCTCGCGCCAGCCCGCCTCGACGGCGCGGGGCGTGAAGTGGCGTGAGACCAGCCGGCGCAGGCGGGTGTGGTCGGGCGGGTCGATGGCCACGAGCATCGGGACGGGGCGTCGCTCGAAGCTCACCCCCTGGTTGGACGAGAAGACCTCCGGTCGACGCACCGCCTGGAGGATGTCCTCGTAGCGGCTGAGAACCCAGATGTCGTGCTCCTCCACGTGATACACGGGCGCCTCGGACCGCAGCCAGGCGTAGCTGGGGTACGGGTCCTCGAGCACCTCGGGGGCGAAGGGGTCGTAGCGGTCGGCAACGGGTGCGCTCATGGGTACCTCGGGGTCGATCGGCTCGGCCCAGCATACTGACACCGTAAGTGTCGGCGGGGCAACCGCCGACGTACCCCGGGCGCCGGTTCGTGCCGGGGAAGGGCCAGGCTCCACACTGTCGGCTCATGCCCGTCGCCCTGGCCCTGTTGTCCGCGGTCGTGTACGGCACCGCGGACTTCTTCGGCGGGCTGGCCACGAGACGCGCCCCGGCGCCGGTGATCGTGTTCCTGTCGCAGGGGGTCGGCCTCGCCGTGGCGGTGGTGCTGGCCCTGGTGCTCGGCGGGGATCCGACCACGACCGACCTCGTGTGGGGTGCCGTCGGCGGCCTGTGCGGCGGGACCGGCCTGACCTTCTTCTACTGGGGGCTGGCCCACGGGGTGATGAGTCGGGTGGCTCCCACGACGGCCGTGACCTCGGCCTCGGTGCCCGTCGTGGTGGGGCTGGCGACGGGGGAGCGGCCCGGGATCGTGGCACTCGCCGGCATCGCCCTCGCCGTGCCCGCCATCGGTCTGGTGGCCCACGAGCGCGAGGACGACCGGGCCGACCCGACCGGCGCAGGGGCCGCGGCCCACCTCAGCGACGGGCGCTCACGGGGCGTGCGCCCCCTGCTGGCGGCCCTGGCGGCCGGCGTGGGGTTCGGCGCCTTCTTCATCGCGCTGGACCGCACCGGCGACGACGCCGGGCTGTGGCCGCTGGTGGCGGCGCGGCTGGCCTCCACCGGGCTCTACGCGCTCGTGCTGGTGGCCCGCCACGAGCGCCGGGACCTGCGCGCGGGTGCCCGACCCGTCACGTTCGTCGCCGGCGCGCTCGACATGGTCGCCAACGGCATCTACCTGGTCGCCACGCGTGAGGGCCTGCTGGCGGTGGTGGCGGTGGTGGCGTCGCTCTATCCCGCGTCCACGGTCCTGTTGGCGCGCACCGTGCTCCACGAGCGCTTCCACCGCGACCAGCTCGTGGGCTTCGCCCTGGCCGCGGCGGCGGTCGCGCTCATCGCGCTGGGCTGACCCGTCCGCCGAGAGGTCACTGGTAGAAGGCGAACACGTCCACCGCCACGTCGGTGGCCACGTTGGCGTAGAGGCTGACGAAGCCGGCGCTGCTGAGCTGGGTGAACGTCGTGACGGCCACGTTCTGGCCGGGGCCCGACCAGTTGAGGTTGGAGGTCCCGGGCCACGCCATGCCGGTGGGGTACACGGCCAGGAACCCGCCCGCGGCGCCGGTGGTGCCGGTGGCCACCACGTTGACGACGGCCGCGGTCGCGCCGGCGGGGACGCCCGAGAGGTTGGCCTTGAGGTCGATGGAGCGCTCCACACCTCCGACGAGGGGCGCCTTGACGCCCACCGCGGGCGGGAAGCCCGGACGCGAGTCGTACACCCGCCGCTGTTGCAGGGGCAGGAACAGCGACCCGGCGTGGTGCAGCCCGCTCAGCTTGCGCCACACCCCGGGCGACCCGCTGATGATGCAGAACCACAGCTCCCCGAAGCCGTCGTGGACGACGTCGCCGAACTGATGGGCGTCGGTCGTCGTCGGCGGCGGCGCCGGCCCCGCCACCAGCCGCAGGTGGGTGCGGCCGCTCTCGCACACCAGCGCCGTGCCGGTGGCGCGCGCCGTCGCCAGCACCGCCGTGCCGGTGGAGGTGATGCCCCGCACGCCCACGCCGCTCGTGGGGTTGGCCGATCCCTGCACCGCCGGGTTCCCGCTCTCGGCGATGGCGGCGCCGGCCGGTCGGGCCAGCCCGACGGCCCCGACCGCCCCGCCCACGAGGGCGCCGGCGGCGACGGCACCGGCCCGGACCAGGAGCTGTCGTCGATCGGGTCGGTCACCTCCGAGCTCGTCCGCCTCGCCGGGGGGCGGCGACGGGGTGGCCGTGGCCGTCCGGGTCTCGATCACCGCCATCCGGCCCTCGAGCTCCGCCAGGCGCTGGCGGGCCTCCTGCAGCGCGAGCTCCAGTTCGCTGCTGGCCTGTTCGTCACGCATGGCCGATCACCTCCCGCGGCGCGCCGCGCACCACGGGGCCGCGGCCCGCACCACGGTCGTACCACCGGCGCCCGTCGACGGGCAGGGGAGCAGGTCAGGTCTGCAGGGGCAAGACGTCCGCGGCGAGGCGCTCCAGCTCCGCCGACCACGACCCGGCGCCACCGGCGGGATCGCCGTCGGGGGTGCCGAGGGGCAGCAGGACGAACTTGCTGGCGCCCACCGACGTGAAGGCCTCGATGGCGGCGGGCAGCTCGTGGACCGCGGGGATCAGCCCCTCGGGGGCCACATCGGGTCGGCGCGCCGCCACGAAGGACCGGTACGGCTCGGCGAGGTCGCCGTGGCGGTAGGCGATCAGCGCCCCCAGGTGCTCGGGGTCGAGCGACCGCCCGTGTGCACCCGCCTCGTCGGTGATGCGCGCCCATCCCCGGGCGACGTCGTGGGGGGTGCAGAACGACGGCAGCCACCCGTCACCGAGGCGACCCACACGGCGCAGCTCCGAGGGTGCGAGCCCGCCCAGCCACACGTCGATGGGCCGCTGGAGCGGCTTGGGCTCGATCGTGACCCCGTCGAGGTGGAACCACCGGCCGTGGTGGTTCACGCCGTCCTCGC
>JALOLF010000138.1 GCA_025456085.1 Acidimicrobiales bacterium | reverse complement strand
CGCGGTCGGCCCCGAGTGCAAGGGCGTGGTCGACATCGCCAAGTCGCCCACCGAGAACCTGCAGCGGGTGGCCGAGGCCAAGGGCGAGTCGATCCGCGAGGTCACCGCGGTGATCCTCGAGCGCGACCGCCACGACGACCTCATCGCCGAGGTGCGGGACTCCGGGGCACGGATCCGCCTCATCCCCGACGGCGACGTGGCCGGCGCCATCTCCACCGCCTGGCCCGACTCGGGCGCCGACATCCTGTTCGGCATCGGCGGCACGCCCGAGGGCGTCATCGCCGCCGCCGCGCTCAAGTGCATGGGCGGTGAGCTGGTGGGGCGCCTGTGGCCCCGCAACGACGCCGAGCGCACCGCCGCCCTCGAGCTGGGCTACGACCTCCAGCGCTCGCTGTCCACCGACGACCTGGTCGGCGGCGACAACTGCTTCTTCGCCGCCACCGGCATCACCGACGGCGAGCTGCTCAAGGGTGTGCACTACACCAAGAACGCCGTCACCACGCAGTCGCTGGTCATGCGCTCGCTGTCGGGCACCGTGCGACTGGTCACGGCCCGCCACAACCTCGAGAAGCTCGACGCGTTCCTCGCCGCTCAGGGCTGAGACACCGGGAGCCGGCCCGCCCGGGCAGTCCCGTCACAACGAACGACCCAGGCGGGCGCCGATCCCCGAGGCGCGACCCATGAGCCACCGCTTGGCGTTGCGTGGCAGCGGCGTGGTGAGACCCACCGCGAGCTTGTAGCCGGCTCCGGGCACGCACAGCGCCCGACCCCGGGCCGTCGCCTCCAGCGCGGCGTCCGCCACCGCGTCGGCCGACATCCACGCGAACCGGGGCGCGGCCCGGTAGTCGGGATCCCCCAGGTTCGGGGCGAGCTCGGTGCGCACGAAGCCCGGGCACACCGTCGTCACCGTCACACCGGTGCCCCGCAGCTCCTCGTGGAGGGCCTCGCCGAAGCTGGTGACGAAGGACTTGGTGGCGCCGTACACCGCGACTCCCGGCGCGGGCTGGTAGGTGGCGAGCGACGAGACGTTGCACACCGCGCCCCGACCCCGCTCGACGAGCACCGGCAGCGCCACACGGGTGAGGCGCACCAACGCCACCACGTTGAGCTCGACGACCCGCTCCCAGTCGTCGGCGGGGCGATCGGCCACGTCGCCGGCCAGGTTGACGCCGGCGTTGTTCACCAGCAGGTCCGGACAGCGCGTCGGGTCGGCGAGCAGACGTTCCACGACGCCCCGATCGCCCGGGTCGGCCAGGTCCGCGACGAGCACCTCCACCTCGGTGCCGTGTCGGCGGGTCAGCTCGCGGGCGAGGGCGAGAAGGCGGTCGGCCCGGCGGGCGACCAGCACCAACCGCCCGATGCCGGCGGCGGCGAGCCGGCGGGCGAGGGCCTCGCCGATGCCGCTCGACGCGCCGGTGACCAGGGCGGACGACCAGGGCAGCGGGGGACGTGGGTCGGCCATGGCCGGTACCTTGCCACGCCGGGCCGATCAGAAGCCGGCGACGAAGAAGGCCTCCTTCACCCGGGCGGTGGCGATGCGGTACGCGGCCTCGCGCAGCGACAGGCCCTCGTCGGCGGCGGCCTCGACCACCTGCAGGGTGGCCCGCTGGAGCCGCTCCCGGAGTCGGTGCTGCACCTCCTCGAGGCTCCAGGCCACCTGCTGCAGGTTCTGGGCCCACTCGAAGTAGCTCACGACCACACCGCCCGAGTTGGCCAGGATGTCCGGCACCACCTCCACGCCGCGCCTGCGCAGGAGGGCGTCGGCCTCGGCCGTCACCGGGCTGTTGGCTCCCTCCAGCAGATAACGGCAACGCAACCGGGGCGCGTTGGCCGAGGTCACGACGCTGCTCACCGCGCACGGCACGAGCACGTCGCAGTCCAGCTCCAGCAGGGAGGCGTTGTCGACGGGCACGATCGTCGAGGCGCCCGAGGAGGCGGTCGGTCCGGCGAGCGATCCGTCGCGCAGCCGGGCGGCGACGACATCGGCGACGTCGAGGCCGCCGGGGTCGTGCACCCCGCCGTCGCGGTCGCACACCGCGACGACCCGCGCCCCCCGCTCGTGCAGCGCCCGTGCCGTGTGCCGGCCGACGTTGCCGAACCCCTGGATCGCCACCCGCAGCCCCTCCACGCCTTCTCCCCGGTGGGTGAGCAGCGTCTCGAGCACGATGGCCAGCCCCTCGCCGGTG
The DNA here is from genome assembly GCA_025456085.1 of Acidimicrobiales bacterium. Lineage (GTDB taxonomy): Bacteria > Actinomycetota > Acidimicrobiia > Acidimicrobiales > Acidimicrobilacustridaceae > JALOLF01. The sequence continues at coordinate 8,632 of JALOLF010000138.1, read as the reverse complement.
GCCGACGCCCGCCCGAGGGAACCACCGGTGGCGATGGGCTTTCCCGTCACCACGCCGGGGCTGTAGCCGTAGATCTTCGAGTACTCGTCCTGGATCCAGGCCATCTCCTGGGGGCCGGTGCCCACATCCGGCGCGGGGATGTCCAGGTTCGGGCCGATGAGGCGGTGGAGGCGCTCCACGAACTTGCGGGTGAGCAGTTCGAGCTCCCGGGCGCTGAGGCCGGCCGGGTCGCAGTCGATGCCACCTTTGGCGCCGCCGAAGGGGACCTCCACCAGCGCCGTCTTGAGCGTCATCAGGCAGGCCAGGGCGCGGGCCTCGTCCAGGTCCAGCTCGGGATGGAAGCGCAGGCCCCCCTTGTAGGGACCCCGGGCGTTGTGGTGCTGCACCCGGTAGGCGTTGAAGACGGCGATCGACCCGTCGTCGCGGTGCAGGGGGAGCTCGGCTCGGACCTCACGCGACGCCAGCAGCAGCAGCTCGAAGGTGGCGGCGTCGTAGCCGAGCGACGTGCACGCCGACTCGAAGAAGGTCTCGAACGTCGAGCGCGAGGTCTCCGCCGCCACGCCCGCAGGCTAGATCAGCCCTCCAGCAGGCCGAGCTCCCGCTCACCCCTGCGGGTGGAGCGGGCCAGTTCCTCGGCCGAGGCCAGCGAACCCGACACGAAGCCCTCGAGGCGCTCCTTCTTGGCCTGCAGCCCCTGCTCCACGGCCCGACGCCGGGCTGCGAGGCCGTCGGAGCCCGGCGCGTCGGCGACGGCGACCCGCTCGACCGCCGCAGGCTCGGTGGCCTCGACGAACTGCGACGCCTTGTTGAGGTGGGCCTTGAACATGCCGATGTCGAACACCCCGTCGCGGATGCGATCGGCCTGCAGCACCCGCTCGGGTGGGGTCTTCAGACCCTTCACGATGCCCACCCAGCTCAGCGCCCGCAGCACGTAGAAGCTGGGGTCCCACTCCCACCAGTAGAAGCCCTGACGGGCGGAGGCCTGGTAGTAGTGGTGGTTGTTGTGCCAGCCCTCACCCATGGTCACCACGGCGAGCAGGAACGAGTTGCGGCTGGTGTCCTCGGTGGCGAAGCGGCGGCGGCCGAAGACGTGGGCCAGCGAGTTGATGAAGAACGTGGCGTGCCACGACAGCGCCTGCGACAGGAAGAAGCCGACGAACAGGCCGGGCAGCCCCGCGATCAGGAAGCTCGCCACGCCCAGCACCCACGGCCCGATCCAGTTGTGCTTGTCGATCCAGCGGATCTCGGGGTACTTGGCGAAGTCGCGGATGCGGTCGAGGTCGGTGCCGTTGTACTTGTCGCACACGATCCAGCCCATGTGGCTCCACCAGAACCCCCGCTGGGGCGAGTGGATGTCCCGGGAGGTGTCGGACCAACGGTGGTGATCACGGTGGTGCGCGGCCCACCACAGCGGCCCCTTCTGCGCGGCCATGGTGCCGCCGAAGGCCATCAGGAACTGCGGCACGCGGGCCAGCTTGTAGCTGCGGTGGGAGAAGTAGCGGTGGTAGCCGGCCGTGATGAAGAACACCCGCAGCACGTACAGGGCCACGCACAGCACGACGGCCCGGACGGTGACCCCGGTGAAGACCGCGAACAGCGGCAGCACGTGGACCAGGAGCATGGGCCACGAGGTCTTCCAGTTGAGCCGCTCGTCGGGGGCGCGCCCCGGATGGGGCAGGTCGAGCGGTTCGGGAGGGGGGAGGGTCACGGTCTCGAGCATCGAACGTCCTCGGGCGGTGAGTGCTGCGTCCACCTTACCGACCGACCGGTAGGTAGGCCAGCAGGGTGACGGGTGCCACATCGGTCGCTGCGGGAACGATCGGGGGCGCCACGGCGTTCGACACGTCATGGACTCCCCTGGTGCCGTCGCGCCCGGCCGCTCGATGCTCGCCGGCGTGGTGGCGGCCCTGGTGGCCCTGGCCACCACCGAGCTGGTGAGCGCCCTCAGCGGAGGCGACCAGTCCCTGGTGGCCAGCGTGGGCGACGTGTTCATCGACACCTTCGCCGGCTCGCTCAAGGACCTGGCGGTGGCCCTGTTCGGCGCCAACGACAAGGTGGCCCTGCTCGTGGGCATCGTGGTGATCAGCGCCGGCCTGGGCGCCCTGGCCGGCCGCGCCGCCGGCAGCGGCGATCCACGACGACGGTGGGTGTCACCTGCGGTCTTCGTCGGGTTCGCGGTCCTCGGCGCCCTGGCCGGCATCGCCGACCCGCTCGCCGCCGACGGTTGGGCGGTGCTGGCCGCCACGCTCGGGGCGCTGGCGGGCCTCGGCACGCTGCGCCTGCTCCTCGGCGTCGCCCGCACCGGCACGTGGCTGCCGGTGGCGACCCGCGCCGTGCCCGCTCCCGCGGCCGGCCCGAGCGACGACCCGCGCCGGCCGGCCGCCACCCGCCGCGCCTTCTTCGGGTGGGCCGGCGCCGCCGGCGCCTTCGCCGTGGCCGCCGGCGCCGGCGCCCGGGCCCTGCGAGGCCCCTCGGCCGCCGAGGTGGCACGGGCCGAGGTGCGGCTGCCGACCCCGGTGGGCCCCACGAACGCCGGTGCGCTCACCGCCTCGGGCTCGCTCGACGTCGAGGGGCTGACGCCCTACGTCGTCCCCAACGACGAGTTCTACCGGATCGACACGGCGCTGATCGTCCCCCAGGTCGACCCGGCGACCTGGCGTCTGCGGATCACCGGTCTGGTCGACGAGCCCTTCGAGCTGACCTACGACGAGCTGCTGGCGCTGTCCACCACCGAGGAGACGGTGACCCTGTCCTGTGTCTCGAACGAGGTCGGCGACGACCTCGTGGGCAACGCCGTCTGGCAGGGCGTGCCCCTGGCGCAGCTGTTGGAGCGGGCCCGCGTGCGACCCGAGGCGACCCAGGTCGTCGGCCGGTCGGTCGACGGGTTCACCGCCGGCTTCCCCACCGAGGTGGCCCTCGACGGCCGGGTGGCGCTGGTCGCGGTGGGCATGAACGGCGAGGCGCTGCCCATCCCCCACGGCTTCCCCGCCCGCCTCGTGGTGTCGGGCCTCTACGGCTACGTGTCGGCCACCAAGTGGCTGTCGGAGATCGAGCTGACCCGGTGGGAGGACCTCGACGGCTACTGGATCCCCCGGGGCTGGGCCAAGGAGGGTCCCGTCAAGACCCAGTCCCGCATCGACGTGCCGCGCGCCGGCGCGGCGCTCACCCCCGGCTCGACGCCCATCGCCGGCGTGGCGTGGGCACCGGACCTGGGCATCGAGCGGGTGGAGGTGCAGGTCGACGACGGGCCGTGGGTGGAGGCCACCCTGGGCGAAGCCGTCTCGGACGACACCTGGGTGCAGTGGGTGGTCACCTGGGACGCCACGCCGGGCGAGCACCGCATCCAGGTGCGGGCCACCGATGCCACGGGCGCCACCCAACCCGAGGAGCGGACCTCGGTGGCGCCGGACGGCGCAACCGGCTGGCACCGGCGCACCGTGCGGGTCGCGGAGACCTGACGCCCGCAGCGGGACGCCGGCTACGAACCGCCGGCTACGAACCGCCGGCTACGAACCGCCGGTGTCGAGGTCCTCGCCGGTGCGGACCTTCTCGATGGCGTTGTCGGTGAGCGCCTCGAGGTCCTCGTCGTCCACGTCGCCGCCGTAGTCGAACACGAACAGGCCGATGACCGCGTTGCCCACCCGGATGTAGGTGTCGGAGTTGCCGACCTCGAAGCCGCTCTCGTCGGTCGTCTCGTAGGCGTAGCAGGCGTAGCGGTCGCCCTTGTCCTCGCAGTGGGTGCCCTTGTCGACCTCGGCCCCGTCCGGGATGGGGCTCAGGGACTCCTCGTCGTCGTCGGTGCTCTCGATGCCGTCCTCGCACTCCACCCGGCCGCTGTTCTCGGCGATGATGGCCTCCATCACCTGCTCGGCCAGATCGTCGTCCTCGAAGACCCAGATGCCCTGGGAGATGGCGACGCCCTCGTCGGCGGTGTCGGCGAAGGCCTCGTTGGTGAGGAACACCGAGGCGCCCGTCTCGGCTTCCGCGCTGTCGGCCTTGGTGCGCTCGCACTCCTCCCGGTCGACCTCGTAGAGGTCGACCTCGAGGTCGTCCCCGCTGAGCCGGTCGTCCTCACCGGACCACGTACCCCCGAAGGGGATCTCGTCCTCGGTGAGCAGCGCGTCGTCGACGTTGTCCTCGGTGAGCTCGACGTCCGAGCTGCCCGAGGAGCACCCGACGAGCACCGCGGCCACCACCCCGACCGCGGCCAGCCGGACCGCCCGGCGACCCACCGATCGCCACCCCGTGTCGTCCGACCGTCGCACCGCTGCCTCCTCACCACGCCGACCGCCGGTTGCGCCGGCCCGCCCCAACCCTACGCGCACGACTCCTCGCCCCCGAAGAAGCCGCCCCGGAAGGCCTCGATGCGCTCGAAGGGGGTCGCCTCGGCCTCGTCGAGCTCCTCGAGATCCTCCGAGAACGCCAGGTAGGCCTGGATGGCCTCGTCGAGATCCCCGGGCGACATCTCCAGCTCGCTCGATCCGTCGTAGGTCGTCTTGGCCCAGGCACCCGTGTAGCAGGCCCGCTCCAGACTGGCGGCCTTGCCGGCGAGCTCGCCTTCGGCCACCCCGGCGTCGAGCTGGAAGGCCGTGGCCCACTGCTCCGAGAGCAGCGCGGCCACGCCGAAGTCGCCCACGTCCTCGTGCACGGTGCGCAGCATCTCGTCGTCCCAGCCGATGTAGCCGTCGCCTTCGCAGTAGAAGACCCGGTACGACACGTCCTCCTCGGCGTACTCCTGACCGTCGCAGTCGGGCAGCTCCTCGTCGAGGTCGAAGGGGCGCAGGTCGTCGATCGCCTCGACGTCGACGCCGCGCTCGTCGCCGACCTCCGCCCAGAAGTCGTTGAGGTCCTCGCTGGTCAGCTCGAGGATCTCCCGGAAGCTCACGTTGCCGTCGTCCCCCCAGGAGAACGTGAGGTTCTCCAGCGCCGGCGGCTCGTCGGGGTACTCGGCGCACCGAGCCCCGCCTTCGTCGAAGCCCTCCTGGAAGGCGTTCACCCGGTCGAAGCCGACGCCGTGGGCCGCAGGGTCGCGCACCGAGGTGCCCGGGGGATCGCGCACGTAGAGCAGCGCCCCCAGGGCCACCTGCAGGTCCCCGTCGTCGGCGAGCAGCTCGGGGCTCTCCCCGTCGTAGACGTGACGCGTCCAGGCGCCGGCGAAGCAGTCGGCCTGGAGCTCGGTGAGGATGGTGGGCAGGAGCTGCTCGTCGCCCTCGTCGCCGAAGTAGCCCGCCTGGTCCTGGGCCACATGGGCCCACTCGTGGGCCAGCACGAAGGAGATGGCGAAGGGCCCGTACTCCTCGTAGAGGTAGGGGAAGAGCTCCTCCTCGTCCCAGGCCAGGTACGGCCCCAGCGGGCAGTAGAAGGCGTTCTCGGCGATCTCCTCGTAGTCCATCGGCCCGTAGCCGCAGGGCGGCGGGACGTCGTCCTCGTCGTAGGGGATCAGCTCGCTGCGGGTCAGCGGCTCGTAGCGCTCGTCGAAGCGCGCCTGGAGCTCGTCGTCCCACCAGTCCTGGAGATCCTCGATGGTGGCGGCGAGCTGCTCGTCGTAGGTCAGGGTCTGCTTGCGGCGCTTGCTCTCCACGGGGTTGTCGCTGCGCCGCACGTTGTCGGCGCCGTCGTCGAACACCGCGCACGACCCGGCCAACAGCGCGACCACGAGGACGAGCAGCCCCAGCCACCACCCGTGGCGCCGGCCACCAGGGCCTCGAGGTCCGCCCGACACACCGCGCACACCCGAACCGTACCCGCGGTGTGGTGCGCCTTCGTGGCGCCGGAATCTGACGGTCAGTTAGATTCGCCTCCGGCCAGGGCCGCATCGGATCGGCCCGCCCCGGGAGGCGACAAGTGGACGACGTCGACGCCATCAACCTGATGCTGGCGGTGCTGCGCATCGCGGTGGGGGCCATGATCATCGCCCACGGCTACAACCACATCTTCGGCGGGGGCAGGATCGAGGGCACCGCCGGCTGGTTCGCCAGCATGGGCCTGCGACCCGGCATCGTGCACGCCTGGATGGCCAGCGTCACCGAGCTCGGCGCCGGGGTGCTGTTGATCCTGGGCCTGCTCACGCCGCTCGGCGCCGCCGGCGTGGTGGGCGTGATGGTGGTGGCGTGGATCACCGCACACCGCACCAACGGCTTCTTCATCTTCAAGCCGGGGCAGGGCTGGGAGTACGTGATGATCGTGACCGTCGTCGGCCTCACCATCGCCACCATCGGCCCCGGCGACTGGTCGTTGGACAACGCCCTCGACCTCACCGAGGACCTCACCGGCACCACCGGCCTGGTGCTGGGCCTGCTCGGCGTCGTCGGCGCCGCCGGTCTGCTGGCCGCCTTCTGGCGCCCCGGTCGCACCGACTGACCCCTCTCACGACAGGACCACGACATGAGCGACGAGATCCCCCTGACCGAACAGGTCCGCCACGAGGTGCGAGACGGCATCGCCCGCATCACGCTGAACCGGCCGGAGGCGGCCAACGCCATCACCCCGGACCAACGCAACCACCTGATCGACCTGCTGGCCGAGGCCAGCGAGGACCTCTCGGTGCGGGCCGTCGTGCTCGGCGCCACCGGCAAGCACTTCTGCACCGGCGCCGACCTGCGGGCGTCGCGCCCCGGCCGGGCGCAGCCCGAGGGTGCCCCCGAGCGCCCGGGCGGCCACGTCAGCCGCATGATCCGCACCGGGGCACAACGCCTCGTCACTGCGGTGCTCGACTGCGAGAAGCCGGTCATCGCGTCGGTGAACGGCACCGCCGCCGGCATCGGCGCCCACCTGGTGTACGCCTGCGACCTGGTCGTGGCGGCCGAGAGCGCCAAGTTCATCGAGGTGTTCGTGCGCCGCGGCATCATCCCCGACGGCGGCGGCGCCTGGCTGCTCCCCCGCCTCATCGGCATCCAGAAGACCAAGGAGCTCATGTTCTTCGGCGACGCCGTCAGCGCCGCCGACGCGGCGTCGCTGGGACTCGTCAACAAGGTCGTGCCAGACGCCGAGCTGGCGGCGGCCACCGACGAGTGGGCCGCCCGGTTGGCCGCGGCCCCGACCCGGGCCCTGGCCCTCACCAAGCAGCTCGTGAACCGGTCGCTCGACACCGACCGGGCCACCTCGCTGCTCGAGGAGGCCGCCGGCCAGGAGCTCACCATGCACACCGTCGACGCCAACGAGGGCGTCGCCGCCTTCGTCGAGCGCCGCGACCCGACCTACCGCGGCTGGTAAACCCCTCCCCGTCCCCGTTCCCCACCGAGATCTCGTCACGGAACCCCGCCGTCCGGGGTCTGGCGACGAGATGTCGGGACGGGGTGGGTCTCAGGCGTCGGTGGCGGCGCGGCGGAGGCGGTCACGCACCGCGACGCCCACCCCCTCGGCCGGTGGGGGGACCACCACCAGCACCTCGATGCCCAGGCGGTCCGCCTGGCGCAGCCGGTCGTAGAGCACCCGCGCGTAGTCCTCGGGGCCGCCGGCCGGCTCCAGCTCGATCACCTCGAGCGACAGCCCGTCGGTCACGACAGGGGCGAGCAGGCCGACCACCGACCCGGCGGCCAGGGCCGACCTCGTCGCGGCGTCGACCGCCTCGGGGTCCTCGAGGACCAGCACCCGAGCCCGCGGCGCGTAGTGCGCGGCCAGCATGCCCGGGGCGCGCGCGGCCCCACCTCCCCCCCAGTGGGGCACCGGCCGCCCCAGCACCGAGGCGAGGACGTCGTCGCTCACGCCGCCGGCGCGCAGCACCTCGGGCTCCCCGCCCGACAGGTCCACGATGGTGGACTCCACTCCGACCGTGCACGGCCCGCCGTCGAGCACGTAGTCGACGTCGTCGCCCAGGTCGTCGCGCACGTGCGCGACGGTGGTGGGGCTGACCCGCCCGAAGCGGTTGGCCGACGGCGCCGCCACCCCGCCGCCGAAGGCACGCAGCAGCGCCAGGGCGACCGGATGGGCCGGGACCCGCAGACCGACCGTGGAGCGACCACCGGTCACCACGTCGGGGACCCGGGTCGAGCGGGGCAGGAGCAGCGTGAGCGGCCCCGGCCAACAGGCCTCGGCCAGCCGGCGGGCGTCGCGTGGGATGGCGCCGGCCCACTCGTCGAGCTGGTCGGCCGAGGACAGGTGCACGATCAGGGGATGGCCGAGCGGGCGGCCTTTCACCTCGAAGATGCGGGTCACGGCGGCGGCGTTCGAGGCATCGGCACCCAGGCCGTACACGGTCTCGGTGGGGAAGGCCACCAGACCCCCGGCCCGCAGCACCTCGACCGCTGCGGTGACGTCGACGGGATCGGCCGCGGACCTCACGAGAGCTCCGTGCCGGGCCGCGACGAGCGCGCCTCGAACGCCTCGACCGCGGTGGGCAGGGTGGGGAACAGGTACGCCTCGCCGATCCGCTCCACCAGACCGACCCGCTCCAGCTCGTCGCGCAGGTCCTGCTTGACCCGGGCCATGGCGAACACGATGCCCTGCCCGGCCAGCTCGGCGCGCACCTCCTCGACGGCGTCGAGGGCGGTGATGTCGACGTCGACGTTGGCCTCGGCGTTCAGCACGAACCACTCCACCGGGTACGGCGCGTCGTGCACCGCCTCCAGGGCCCGCTCCCGGAAGTTCTCGGCGTTGGCGAAGAACAACGGCGCGTCGTAGCGGTACACCACCA
>JALOLF010000244.1 GCA_025456085.1 Acidimicrobiales bacterium | reverse complement strand
AGCTCAGGGTCGTAGCGAGGGTCGTCCGGCCAGGCTCCGAGCCAGGGCCCGACCCCGACCTCACGCCCCGAGTCCTCCGCGTCCCGCGCCCCAGAGACGGACGGGCCAACGCCGCGGTCATGATCCACGAGGCCCCCTTCGCCCGTCATCGACGCAGACCCGCGACCGTAGGCGGTGCTGGAGCCACGTGGATCACCCGCGGCGTGCTCTGCGGGACGGCTGCCCCCTCGAGTCAGCCCCGTCAGCCCAGCCCCAGGTCGGCGAGGGAGTACGCCGCTCGGTACTCCAGGCCCGCGTCCCGGACGGCCTCACCGGCCCCACGGTCGACGATCACCGCGACGGCCACCACGTCGGCGCCGGCGTCCCGCAGCGCGTCCACGGCGGTGAGCACGCTGCCGCCCGTCGTGGACGTGTCTTCGACCGCCAGCACCCGCCGCCCCGCGACGTCCGGGCCCTCGATACGCCGCTGCAGCCCGTGCGCCTTGCCGGCCTTGCGCACCACGAAGGCGTCGAGGCGCCTGCCCCGCGCCGCGGCGACGTGCAGCATCGCCGCGGCCACCGGGTCGGCCCCGAGGGTCAGGCCGCCCACGGCGTTCAGGGCGAGGTCGGCGACGAGGTCGAGCATCACCTCGCCGACCAGTGGCGCCGCCTGCGCGTCGAGCGTGACCCGGCGCAGGTCCACGTAGTAGTCGGCCTCGCGCCCCGACGACAGGACGACGCGTCCGCGCACCACGGCCTTGGACGCGATCTGCTCGCGCAGCGCCTCCCACGCCGCGGAGCGGCCCGTCCCGCTCACCGGCCCAGCCTGGTGCGCACCCGGTGGATGGTCTCGTGCGGCGCATGGCGCAGCACGGTCGCAACCGCCTGGTAGCGCCTGCTCGGCACGTACACGACGCGACCCGAGCGCAGCGCGCGCAGCGCCTGTGCCGCCACCTCGGGCGCCGAGAGCCAGGCCAGGTCGGGGTACCCGCTGACGTCCATGTCGGCGCGCTCGTGGAACTCCGTGCGCACGAACCCCGGGTTCAGCGCCATCACCTGGACGCCCGTGCGGGCCACCTGAGCGGCGATCGCCTGGCTGAACACCGTGACCCACGCCTTGTGCGCGCTGTAGGTGCCCGCCGGCAGCCACCCCGCCACCGACGCCACGTTGATGACTCCCCCCCGGCCCCGCGCGGTCATCGCGCGCACCGCCGCGTGCGTGAGCACGAGCGTGGCCCGCACGTGCAGGTCGAGCATCGCCTCCTCGTCGGCGACGTCGTTGGCCACGAACGGGCGGCGCAGGGCGTTGCCGGCGTTGTCGACCAGCAGGTCGATCGGCCGCTCGGGGTCGGCGACCCGGTCGGCCACCACCTGCAGCCGGTCGCGGTCGACCAGGTCGGCGGGCAGCACCTCGACGTCGATCCCGCCGGACGCGCGCAGCTGGTCGGCCAGGGCCTCGAGGCGCCCGGCGTCGCGGGCGACGACCACCAGGTCGGTCCCCTCGGCGGCGAGCCGCTCGCAGAAGGCCCGTCCGAGACCCGAGCTGGCACCGGTGACGAGGGCAGTGGGCACGGCCTGCAGCGTAGGCGGAGCCCTCGCGGCAGCCACCCAGGCCACCACCCGCATGCCGGGGCGATCGGCCCTGCCACCCGCCGGTGCTCGGGCCGACCGTGGATCGAGGGCGGCAGCCCGGTGCGGTCCGTGCGCCGACCCCGGGACGGGGGTTCCCGATGAGCGCGTCGCCGCACGCAACCGATCCCACCGAGCGCGAGAGGTCCCCCGGCCCCACGCCGAGCGACGCGTCCGCGCCACGGCGACGCCACGGACTGCCGGTGTGGCTGCGGCTCGTGCTGGCGTTCGCCGTGGTGGCGGTGGCCGTCGGAGTCATCTGGTCGATGGTCATGGGGCAGGCGCCCTCGCCGACCGACCTGGTCGCCCGGTTCGCCGATGCCGGCGTCGCCTGCACGACCGTGGAGTCGATCAGCGACTTCCGCACGGCGAAGTCCGCGGGGTGCGTCACCGCCAGCGAGGTCATCTCGGTGTTCACCTATGCGCGTCAGCCGGCCCTGGACGAGGAGCTGCAGAGCTGGTGCGGCCTCAAGGACCCCCTGCAGCCGACCACCGGTGCCTATGTCGTCACCGACCACGCGCTCGTGCTGATCGAGGGCCCGGCGACCTCGACCCCGGCAACGGTCGCCGACCAGCTCGTCACGGTGCTCGGAGGCACCGCGGGCGTGTACGACTGCGCGACCCTCGCGCCGACCCCGTAGCGGACGACCCGATCCGGGCCCTGCGCGGCGTAGCGTGTCGTCACGATGAGCGACGCCTGGCGCCCGGCTGCCCGCACCGCCGGGCTCGGCCCCACGGTCTTCGCCGAGATGTCGGCGCTGGCCGTGGCCACCGGCTCGATCAACCTGGGGCAGGGCTTCCCCGACACCGACGGGCCGTCCGAGCTGCTCGAGGCGGCGGTCGCCGCCGTCCGCGGGGGTCGAAACCAGTACCCGCCGGGCGCCGGGGTGCCCGAGCTGCGTGAGGCCGTCGCTGCCCACCAGCAGCGGCACTACGGCATCGCCCTCGACCCCGACACCGACGTGCTCGTCACGACGGGCGCCACCGAGGGCATCGCCGCCGCCCTGCTCGCCCTCGTCGACCCGGGCGACGAGGTGGTGGCGCTCGAGCCGTTCTACGACTCCTACGCCGCGGGCGTGCAGCTGGCGGGCGGACGGCTGGTCGGCGTGCCGCTCGAGCCCCCGCACTTCCGCCTCGACCTCGACGCGCTGGCCGCGGCCGTCACCCCTCGCACCCGCCTGCTGCTGCTCAACAGCCCGCACAACCCCACCGGGAGCGTGCTGAGCCGGGACGAGCTGGCCGCCGTCGCGTCCCTCTGCGTGGAGCGCGACCTGGTCGCGCTCACCGACGAGGTGTACGAGCACCTCGTCTTCGACGGCCGCCGGCACCACCCGCTGGCGACCTTCGACGGTATGGCCGGACGCACGCTCGCGGCGGGCTCGGCCGGCAAGACGTTCTCCGTCACCGGCTGGAAGGTCGGCTGGCTCACGGGGCCCGCCGAGCTGGTCGCCGCCGCCCGTTCGGTCAAGCAGTACCTCACCTACACCTCCGGGGCACCGCTGCAGCCCGCCGTGGCGCAGGCCCTGCACACCCAGGACGCCTGGGTCGCGGGGCTGCGCGACGAGCTACAGCGCCGGCGCGACCTGCTGGTCAGCGGGCTCTGCGCGTGGGGTCTCACCACGTTCACCCCGGCCGGCACCTACTTCGCACTCTCCGACGTGCGATCGGTGGGGTACCAGGACGCCACCGACTTCTGCCGCGACCTGCCCTCCCGCGCCGGGGTCGTCGCGATACCGTGCGCGACCTTCTACGACCCGGCCCGAGCGGGCCTCGACCCGGCGAGAGCACTGGTGCGATGGACGTTCAGCAAGCGGGACTCGGTACTGGCCGAGGCCCTGACCCGGCTGCAGCGCATCCCGCCGGGCACCCTCGAGCGAGGAGCTGACCAACCGTGACCGTCCCACCCGATCACGACCCCACCCTGACCCCGCCACCACCGGAGGAGGAGGAGGTCTCGTC
>JALOLF010000243.1 GCA_025456085.1 Acidimicrobiales bacterium | reverse complement strand
CGGCGCCGACGGCAGCGTGCCGGCGGCGTACACCGCGCCCAGCACCATCTGGGCCGGGTCGCCGTGGGCGTCGTCGAAGAGGAACGACAGCTCCTCGCCGTGGCCGAGCAGCTGGTGCCGGCTGCGCTGCAGGCCGACCTTGTCCTTCTGGAAGCGGTGGCGCAGCCGGGGCTGGGGGACGCGCTGGCCGAGCTCGAGCTGATGGGTGAGGGCGTCGAGCTCGCCGAGCAGGTCCGGGTCGACACCACCGATGTTGGCCGCCGCGACGGCGCCGAGGAGGATCCCCCCGAAGCCCGGCGGCGGTTCCACCGGCAGCTTCAGGTGGCCGAGCGCCACGCGACGGGTCGGTGCGACCGGACGCGAGTGGAACACCTCGAGCTCGGCCAGGACCATACCGACACGCTAACGACCGCTCCGGCGGCTTCCGCAGTCGGGCAACGAGTTCACGGCGCCGCGGCCCGCCGCCGGGCGCTCGCCGCACGCCTCAGACGAGGGGGCGGAGCAGGTCGCGCAGGCTGCGGGCGGCGTCGGCGATCTCGTCGTCCTGGGTGCGCTCGCCCTCGATCAGGTCGCGCAGGGCGGTGGTGGCCGAGACGAGCTCCTCCCACTGACTGGACCCGAAGCCGAAGGGCAGACCCAGTCGCTCCATCAGGCCCGCGTGGTCCACGATGCTCAACACGCCGTCGGCGTCGCGGGGGTTGTTCTTCAGGCGGTCGGCGGCCACGAACACCTCGGACAGCACGTCGGCGGCCTCGATCCCCACGAGGTCGTCGTCGAGATCCTCGTCGGCATCGGCGTCCTGCTCGTCGACCTCGAGGGCGTCGGGGAACTCGACGGCGTCGATCAACTCCTCCACCCGGTCGCCGTCGACCTCGAGCACGACGAGTGACCCCTCGACGTCGAGCTCCCAGGGGATCCCCGCCTCGTCGAGGGCGCCGAACAGACGCTCCTGGCGCACGTCGTCCCAGTCGTCGAGGTCGTAGGCGAGCTTGTCGGCGTCGGGATCGAGGGTGGGCAGGGTGGTGACCTCGACCTGCTCGACGAGCTCGTCGACGCGCTCCTCGAACGCCGCGGGGACGACCAGGTCGGTGCCCTGCCAGGCGAAGGGGATGTCGGCCCCGGCGAGCAACGCCTGGAGCATCTGGCGCGACTCGACCGCCCACTCGTGCAGCTCGTAGGCGAGCTCGCCCGCCCGCGCGCCACCCTCGTCGGGCTGCTCGTCGTCGCCGTCGTCATCCTCGACGACCTCGACGATCTCGGCGTCGAGGATCTCGTCGTCGTCCTCGACGTACTCGTCGTAGGTGGGCTCGACGGTCAGCTCGACGTCGCAGTCCGGGCAGACCTGCACCGCGGCGAGGTACTGGGCTCCGCACGTGGGGCAGGTCTTCGTGGCCATCGGCGCATCCTTGCACGATCCCGACGAGCGAGCACGGGGTGGCTACAGCACCGGCGTCTCGACGTAGCGGCCGAACACCTCGGCCAGGGTGTCCATGATCTCGCCCTCGGTGGCGTAGGTCTGCACGGCCGTCAGCAGCGCGGGCATGAGGTTCACGTCGGGTCGCTCGGCGTCGTCGCGCACGACGGCCAATGCGGCGCGCACCGCGTCGTCGTCGCGGTCGGCCTTCACCGCCTGGAGGCGCTTCACCTGGGTCTGCTCCTGCTCGGCGGTGATGCGCAGCAGCTCGGGTTGGTCCTCCTCGTTGCCTCCGGTGAACTCGTTCACCCCCACCACGATCCGGCGGCCGTCCATGAGCTTGCGCTCCAGGTCGTAGGCGGCGTCGGAGATCTGCCCCTGGAACCAGCCCGTGTCGATGCCGGCGTGGACCCCTTCCAGCATGGAGCCGTCGCCCAGCTCGAGCAGGTGTTCGAAGATGGCGGTGGCCTGGGCCTCGAGCTCGTCGGTGAGGGCCTCCACGAACCACGACCCGCCCAGCGGGTCGGCCACGTGGGCCACGCCGGTCTCGTGCGCGATGACCTGCTGGGTGCGCAGGGCGATGCGGGCCGTGCGCTCGGTGGGCAGGGCCAGTGCCTCGTCCATGGAGTTGGTGTGCAGGCTCTGGGTGCCGCCCAGCACCCCGGCCAGCGCCTCGATGGCGGTGCGGGCGATGTTGAGCTCGGGTTGCTGTGCCGTGAGCGACACCCCGGCGGTCTGGGTGTGGAAGCGCAGCGTCAGCGAACGGGGATCGGTGGCGCCGTAGCGGTCACGCAACCACGTCGCCCAGATGCGCCGGGCCGCCCGGTACTTGGCGATCTCCTCGAAGAAGTCGATGTGGGCGTTGAAGAAGAAGCTCAGCCGGGGGGCGAAGGCGTCGACCGCCAGCCCCGCGGCGCGCGCCAGCTCCACGTAGGCGAAGCCGTTGGCCAGCGTGAAGGCCAGCTCCTGCGCGGCCGTGGAGCCGGCCTCACGGATGTGGTAGCCGGAGATCGACACCGGATGCCAGCGGGGCATCTCCGCCGCGGCGAAGCGGATGGTGTCGGCGACGAGGCGCATGGAAGGCCGCGGCGGGAACACGAACTCCTTCTGGGCCTGGTACTCCTTGAGGATGTCGTTCTGGAGCGTGCCGCCCAGCGCGGCACGGGGCACACCCGAGCGCTCGGCGGTGGCGATGTACATGGCGAGGACCACCGCCGCGGGCGAGTTGATGGTCATGGAGGTGGTGACCGCGCCCAGGTCGATGCCGGCGAAGAGCTGCTCCATGTCGGCCAGGGTGTCCACCGCCACGCCGCACTTGCCCACCTCACCCTCGCACGTGGGGTCGTCGGAGTCGCGTCCCATGAGGGTGGGCAGGTCGAACGCGGTGGACAGGCCGGTGCCACCGGCGGCGAGGATCTCGTGGAACCGCTCGTTGGTGTCGGCCGCCGTCCCGAAGCCGGCGAACATCCGCATGGTCCACAGCTTCGATCGGTACATCGAGGCGTAGGGCCCGCGCGTGTACGGGAACTGCCCGGGCCACCCCACCCGGTCGACCGCGTCGCCGTCGCCGACGGGCGGGCCGTACAAGGGCTCGAGCGGTACGCCGCTGAGGGTGGTGAACTCGGCGTCGCGCACCGGGGCACCGTCGAACTGCTCACGCCATCGCTGCTCACTGGCCATGGCGGTCAGTATCGCCGCCGGCGGTGGCGACCCGCATTTCGGTGCGCGATGGGTCAACAGGTAGGGTCCGACGCATGAGCGAACGCCAGGTACCCGATCGCAACCTCGCCCTCGACATCGTGCGGGTGACGGAGGCCGCGGCCATGGCCGCCTCCCGCTGGATGGGTCGGGGCGACAAGGAAGGCGCCGACGGCGCCGCCGTGGACGCCATGCGCCACGTGCTGGGATCGGTGCCCATGGACGGCATCGTCGTGATCGGCGAGGGCGAGAAGGACGAGGCGCCCATGCTGTTCAACGGCGAGCGCATCGGCGATGGCACCCCTCCCGAGGTGGACATCGCGGTCGACCCCATCGACGGCACCACCCTCACCTCGAAGGGTCGGGGCAACGCCCTGGCGGTCATCGCCCTCAGCGAGCGGGGCACGATGTTCAACCCCGGCCCGTGCGTGTACATGGAGAAGATCGCGGTCGGCCCGGAGTG
>JALOLF010000029.1 GCA_025456085.1 Acidimicrobiales bacterium | reverse complement strand
GAACGGCCCCAACGCCAGCACCAACCCCGCCCGGGCCCGCTCCACCACCCCCGCCAGGCCCACCACCCGATCCCCGTGCGCCGCCGTCGACCACCCCGACCGATCCTCGGCCACCACCCCCTCCACCAGCGCGCCGATCGTCTCCAACCCGTCACCGGCATCGAACGTGTGTTCCCTCCCCACGACCACAGCCTACGCAGCAGGTACGACAGGCAACCGACGGCGTGCCGAGCAGGCGCGACGCCCCCAGCGCCGCGACCCGGCCCGTACCGACGGCAGCCACGCCCTCCCCCGTTGTCACCACCCCTGGGTAAGGTCGGCCCGTGGATGCAGAGCAGCTCCTGGTGGGCCTGAACGACGCGCAGACCCGGGCGGTCACCACCCGCGCCGCGCCGCTCGTCATCGTCGCCGGCGCCGGCACGGGCAAGACCCGGGTCCTGACCCACCGCATCGCCCACCGGGCGGCACTGGGCGACCTCGATCCCCGTCGCGTGCTCGCCCTCACGTTCACCCGCAAGGCCGCAGGCGAGCTGACGCACCGACTCCGTCGCCTCGGCCTGCGTGACGGCGTCGCTGCCGGCACGTTCCACGGCGTCGCCTACGCGCAGCTGCGGGCGCTGTGGGCCGACCGTGGCATCGCTCCCCCGACCCTGCTCGACCGCAAGGTGGGGGTCGTGGCCCGTCTGCTCCCCCGCGCCGCCACCGAGCGCGGCGTGGTCCCCCTCGACGTCGTGAGCGAGATCGAATGGGCCAAGGCGCGTCGCATCACGCCCGACCGCTACGCGGCCGAGGCCTCCCGCGCCCGCCGGGACCCTCCCCTGTCCCGCGAACGCATCGCCGGGGTGTACGAGGCCTACGAGGCCCACAAGCGCAAGCAACGGCTGGTCGACTTCGACGACCTGCTGCGGCTGTGCACCCGCAACCTGCAACGCGACGAGGAGTTCGCCCGCACCCAGCGCTGGCGGTTCCGGCACGTGTTCGTCGACGAGTACCAGGACGTCAACCCCGCCCAGCAGGCGCTGCTCGACGCCTGGCTCGACCGTCGCACGGACCTGTGCATCGTGGGCGACCCCCGTCAGGCGATCTACGGCTGGAACGGCGCCGACGCCTCGTTCCTGCTCGACGCGGCCGATGGTCGACTCGGCGGCGAGATCGTGCTGCTGCGGGACAACTACCGCTCGACGCCGCAGATCCTGGGGGTGGCGAATGCGCTGCTGGCCGGGGTCGATCCGACCTCGGCGTCGCCACCCTCGAGCCGCCGGGGTGGACGACGCGCCGCGCCCGCTCGCCACACGGCCGAGCAGTCGCTGACCGCCCATCGACCCGACGGCCCGGTGCCGTCCGTGCAGGCCTTCGCCGACGACACGGAGGAGGCCCGCCACATCGCCCGCGCCGTCCGCGACGCCCGGCGGCCGGGCTCCCCGTGGTCGGCGCAGGCCGTGCTGGTGCGCACCAACGCCCAGACGGCGGCCATCACCGAGGCGCTGGCGGCGCGTGGCATCCCCTTCCGCATCCGCGGCACCTCGGGCCTGCTCGAGCAGCCCGAGGTGCGCAACGCCCTACGGGACCTGCAGCGCTCGGCAGCGTCCTTCGACGTCACCGTGGCCGACCTCACGGCGCGCCTGGGCGACAGCGACGGCGCGCTCGGCGTGGAGCCGACGTCCACCGATCGGTCCGGGCCCGGCGAGCCGACCTCCGGCGGCCGACCGACCACCGACGACGCCGGGCTGCCGGGCGACGGCCACGGTCTCACCGCCGAGCGCCGTGCCAACCTGGCTGCGCTCGTCCGACTCGTCCACGACTACGAAGCCCTCGCGCCCGTTCCCTCGGTGCCGGGGTTGGTGGCGTGGCTGGCCGAGTCAGCCGCATCCGACCGCCCCGACCGCGCCGGCGACGCCGTCGACGTGCTGACCTTCCACGCCGCCAAGGGCCTCGAGTGGCCGGTGGTGCACCTCGCAGGCCTCGAACAGGGCCTGGTGCCCATCAGCCACGCACAGACCGCCGCGGCCCGGGCGGAGGAGCGCAACCTCTTCTACGTCGCCGTCACCCGGGCCCAGCGGGAGCTGCACTGCTCGTGGGCGGAGCGGCGCTCGTTCGGCACCCGCACCTCGAACCGGCAGCCGTCGCCGTACCTCGGTGTGGTGGAGGCCGCCTGCCGAGCGTTGCGCGACGGCCACGCCCCCGACGACTGGGCGACCTATCTGGCCGGCGCCGAGGCACCGACGACACCCCGGTCGCCCCGCGGCGGCCCTGCGGCCGCCCGACAGGCGAGCGCGGCGGCGCGCTCGCGCGGCACCGTGGGCACGGCGGCCGACCTGCCGCCCCAGGCGCGTCCGCTGTTCGAGGCGCTGCGCACGTGGCGGACCCAGCTGGCGCGAGCGGCGTCGATGCCCGCGTACGTGATCTGCAACGACCGGACGCTCACCGCCATCGCAGCACAGCGCCCCACGTCCACCGACGAGCTGCTCGACGTCCCCGGCATCGGGCCCACCAAGGTCGAGCGCTACGGCGCCGAGCTGCTGCGCATCGTCCGGGACCACACCACGGCCCCCGATCCGACGCCCTGATCCGCTGCACCGTCCGGCGGGTCCGGACCTGTCCGCCGATCGCCTGCATCCGGTCCGCTCCCATCGGCGTCGCCGGTCCTGCGGGCATGGCCACGTGCCGTGACACGGACGTGGCAAGGTGAGGTGTGCGCTTCACCGCCGACCTGGCGTTCCCCGCTCCTCCCGACGTCGTGCTGGGGATCTACACCGACCCCACCTTCTACGACGGCCTCCACAACCTGCCCCACATCGGCCGACCCGAGGTCCTCGACCACCGGGCCAGCGACGGTCAGGTGACGATGCGCATCCGCTACCAGTACCGCGGCGACCTTCCCTCCGCCGCGTACGCCGTCATCGCGCCGGAGAAGCTGACCTGGGTGGAGGAGACGGTGTTCGACCTGCGAGCGGCCACCGCGACCAGTCGGCTCCTGCCCGACCACTACCCCGACCGCCTGAAGGCCTCGGCGCGCAGCGCCTTCCGGGCCGACGACGGCGGGACGGTCCGCCACGTGGAGGGTGAGCTCAAGGTCCGCGCGCTGCTGGTGGCAGGCAAGGTGGAGCAGGCCATCGTGTCGGGGCTGCGCGAGCACCTCGTGGACGAGCGCGGCGTCGTGCTCGCCCGCCTCGAGCAGCGCTGAGCCCGGCGCTGGCCGACCCCGACGTCAGCTGCGGGCGAGCCGGGCGCGTTCGGCGGCCTCCCGGGCCTCCTTGAGGTGGGCGAAGCGACCGAAGTCGATGCTGATGAACACGGCGTCGGCCTCGGCGCAGAGCGTCTCGCCGTGCCAGAGCTGCGCGACGGCGAAGATCTTGCGGCCCTCCACCCGGTCGAGTCGGGCGACGAAGTGCAGTGGAGCGTGCAGCGGCGTGGGGCTGCGGTAGCGCACCGTCAGCGTGCCGGTCATGCCCGGGTTCCCGCTCAGGGTCTGGGCTGCGCCGAGCACCTCGTCGAAGGAGCCGGCGATGAACCCGCCGTGCACACAACCCGGCGGCCCCTCGTAAGCCGAGCCGAAGGTCACCCAACCGTGGATCTCGCCGTCCACCTCCCGCAGGCGGATCGGTGGCGCCAGCGGGTTCGCCAGGCCGATGAACGGGCTGTGCTCGAAGGAGGCGTGCGGGTCGGCGCCGGCGTTGGCGGCCTCCGCGAACCCGTCGTAGACCGTGCCGTAGTGGAGCGAGGCGAAGGTCTCGGCCAACTGCACCAGACCGTCGGCCGCGGCCTCGATGACCTCGCTCGGCGCGGCCGTGGCCGTCAGGCTGTCGATGATCGAGCGCATCGCCGCCGCCAGGCGACGCAGCTCGACCCGGTGCGGGGCGAGGTCATCGGCCTCCGGTTCGGTCCAACGCAGGCTCAGCGCGGCGGTGCCCGGCAGGCCGAGCACGTTCGGCACGGACGGCTCCGCCACCTCGGGCGCGCCCGGCCGCCCGTCGGGTTCGGGCGGGGACGGCTCGCCCGACATCACGCCACGTCCCACACGACGGGCGCGTGGTCGCTGGGTTGCTTGCCCTTGCGGGCGTTGCGGTCGATGAGGATCGCCGTGGAACGCGCCGCGAGGGGCGCCGTGGCCAGGATGAGGTCGATGCGCATGCCCTTGCCCTTGTGGAAGTTCCCGGCCCGGTAGTCCCACCACGAGAACAGCCCGCCCGCGTCGTAGTGTCGGCGGAAGACGTCCACCAGACCCCACGCCTCCAGTCGGGCGAGCGCCGCCCGTTCCGGTTCGCTGACGTGTGTGGCGCCCACGAAGTCGGCCGGGTCGTAGACGTCGCGGTCGTCGGGGGCGATGTTGAAGTCCCCGCACACCGCCAGCGCGGCGTCCGGCTCGCTCCGGTCGCGCAGCACACCCGCCAGCCGTTCGAGCCACGCCAGCTTGTAGCGGTAGTGGTCGTGGTCGAGGGCCCGCCCGTTGGGCACGTAGACGCTGGCCACACGCACGCCGCCACAGGTGGCCCACAGCAGGCGCGCCTCGGGGTCTTCCTCCTCACCGTCGTCGAAGCCGACCACGACGTCCTCCAGCCCGACCCGGGAGAGCACGGCCACGCCGTTCCACTGGCCCTGGCCGTGGTGGGCCGACTCGTAGCCGAGGCTCTGGAAGCTCAGACCGGGGAACGCGGCGTCGGTGAGCTTGGTCTCCTGGAGGCACAGGACGTCGGGTTGCACGGTCGCCACCCACTCCTCGACCCGGGGCAGCCGTGCCTTCAGGGAGTTGACGTTCCAGGTGGCGATTCGCACGAGCGGCAGATTACCGGGCCGCCGGGTGCACCACGGTGGGTCCCACACGAGGGGGCGAGGTGGCGGCGGAGACCCGGTCGGACGAGGCGCCACCGGTAGGATCCAACGCGTGGCGCCCGACCCCAACCCCTCCGCGATCGCCGGCCCCAACGCGTGGCTCGTCGACGAGATGTACGAGCAGTACCTGATCGACAAGGCCTCCGTGAGCGCGTCCTGGCGGGAGTTCTTCGAGGACTACCGTCCGGCGCCCGGGGCCGCGACCCCGGCCGTGTCGCCGACGCCGGCCGCATCCGCAGCACCCACGTCGCCGGTCGCCCCGGCACCGTCCACCGGGGACAGGACCGTCGCTGACACGGGCCAGCCCATCCGTGGGGTGGGCGCCCGCATCGTGGCCAACATGGAGGCCAGCCTGGCGGTCCCCACCGCGACGAGCTTCCGCGAGGTCCCGTCCAAGCTGCTCGAGGTCAACCGCCGCATCATCAACGGCTACCTCGGCCGCACCCGGGGCGGCAAGGTGTCGTTCACCCACCTCATCGGCTACGCCGTCGCCCGGGCCATCGCGGACGCGACACCGGTCATGAACGCCTCCTTCGCGGAGGTCGACGGCAAGCCCTACGTGACCCGCCACGAGCACGTGGGCCTGGGCATCGCCGTCGACCTCGAGAAGGCCGACGGCTCGCGCTCGTTGGTGGTGCCCTGCGTGCGCGGCGCCGACACCCTCGACTTCGCCGGGTTCTGGCAGGCCTACGAGGACCTCATCCGCAAGGTCCGCTCCAACAAGCTGACCCCCGACGACTTCGCGGGCGTGACGGTCACCCTCACCAATCCGGGCACCATCGGCACCAAGCAGTCCGTGCCCCGGCTGATGCCGGGCCAGGGCCTCATCGTGGGGGTGGGCGCCATGGAGTACCCGGCGGCCTTCGCCGGCGCCGATCCCGTCGCCCTCGCCGACCTCGGCGTCTCCAAGGTCATCACCCTCAGCTCGACCTACGACCACCGCATCATCCAGGGTGCCGAGTCCGGCCTGTTCCTGAAGCGCGTGTCGGAGTTGCTCACCGGCGCCGACGACTTCTACCACCAGGTCTTCCACTCGCTCGGGGTGCCGTACGAGTCGGTGGACTGGCGGCGCGACGTCAACCCGGTCGATCACGAGGCAAGCGTCGTCGAGAAGCAGGTGCAGGTCGACCGACTGGTCAACATGCACCGGGTGCGCGGGCACCTCATCGCCGATCTCGACCCGCTGGCCGACAAGGAACCCCACATCCACCCGGAGCTCGACCCCGCGTCCTACGGACTCACCATCTGGGACCTCGACCGGCAGTTCCTGACCAGCGGCGTGGGCGGCCGCGACCGCATGCCGCTGGGCGATCTGCTCCACATCATGCGTGACGCGTACTGCCGCACGGTGGGCATCGAGTACATGCACATCCAGGACCCGGAGGAGAAGGCCTGGGTCCAACAGCAGGTCGAGGGCGTCTCACCCGAGCTCGACTCCGACGACAAGCGCCACATCCTCGAGCGCCTCAACGCCGCGGAAGCACTCGAGCAGTTCCTGGCCCGCAAGTACACCGGCCAGAAGCGCTTCGGCATCGACGGCTCCGAGAGCGCCGTGCCCCTGCTCGACGCGCTCCTGCAGGAGGCGGCCGACGAGCACATGGACTCGGTGGTCATGGGCATGGCCCACCGGGGCCGGCTCAACGTGCTCGTCAACATCGTGGGCAAGAACTACGAGCAGCTCTTCGCCGAGTTCGAGGGCAACATCGACCCCGAGTCCATCCAGGGGTCGGGCGACGTCAAGTACCACCTGGGCCAGACGGGCAAGTTCGTGAGCCGGCAAGGCAACCAGATCACGGTCGAGCTCGCCGCCAACCCGTCGCACCTCGAGGCGGTCGACCCCGTCGTGGTGGGCATGGCCCGCGCCCGCATGGACCAGATCGAGCCGCCGGGCAACTACCCGGTGCTGCCGGTGCTGATCCACGGCGACGCCGCCTTCGCCGGCCAGGGGGTCGTGGCCGAGACGCTGAACCTGTCGCAGATCAAGGGCTACCGGGTGGGCGGCACCATCCACGTGATCGTCAACAACCAGCTGGGGTTCACCACCCCGCCGACGGCGGCCCGCTCCTCGGAGTACCCCACCGACGTCGCCAAGATGATCCAGGCGCCGATCTTCCACGTGAACGGCGACGACCCCGAAGCCGTGGTGCGCGTGGCCCGACTGGCCTTCGCCTACCGCCGGCGCTGGCACAAGGACGTCGTCATCGACATGGTCGCCTACCGCCGCCACGGCCACAACGAGGGCGACGACCCCAGCTACACGCAGCCGCTCATGTACCGCAAGATCGAGCGCAAGCGCTCGGTGCGCAAGATCTACACCGAGCGGCTGGTCAAGCGGGGCGACATCTCCCTGGAGGAGGCCGAGGAGGCGCTCGACGACTTCCACCGGCGCCTCCAGGCCGCGCTGGACGAGACGCGCGGGCACGCGCCCGTCGGACCCACCGTGGCCCTGCCCCCGCCGCCGCCGGTGGGCGTGCTGCCCCACATCGAGACCGGCATCCCACGCGAGACGCTGGACGCCGTCTACCAGGCACTCGAGACGGCGCCCGACGGGTTCACCGTGCACCCCAAGCTGGCCCGTCAGTTCGAATCACGCACCCGCATGCTGCGCGAGGACGGCGAAGTCGACTGGGCCCTCGGCGAGGCGATGGCCTTCGGCTCGCTCCTCTACGAGGGCACCTCGGTGCGCCTGGCGGGCGAGGACAGCCGCCGGGGCACCTTCTCGCACCGTCACGCCGTGCTCATCGACCATGGCACGGGCGAGGAGTTCGCCCCGCTTCGGACCCTGGCCCGCGACGGCGCCCGGTTCTGGATCTACGACTCGCTGCTGTCGGAGTTCGCCGCCCTCGGATTCGAGTACGGCTACTCGGTCGAGAACAAGGACGCCCTCGTCATCTGGGAGGCGCAGTTCGGGGACTTCGTGAACGGTGCCCAGGTCGTCCTCGACCAGTTCCTGGTGGCCGCCGAGGACAAGTGGAGTCAGACCTCGGGTCTGGTGATGCTGCTCCCCCACGGCTACGAGGGACAGGGGCCGGAGCACTCGTCGGCTCGCATCGAGCGCTTCCTCACCCTCGCCGCGGAGGACAACATCCAGGTCGCCAACGCCACGACCGCCGCGCAGTTCTTCCACCTGCTCCGCCGACAGGTGCGGCGCGACGTGCGCAAGCCCCTGGTGGTGTTCACCCCCAAGTCCCAGCTCCGGGCCCGATCGTCGCGCTCGCCCGTCACCGACCTGCTCCACGGATCGTTCCAGGAGGTGCTCGACGACCCGGGCGCAGGCGATCCCGGTGCGGTACGTCGGGTCGTGCTGGCGTCGGGCAAGATCGCGGTGGAGGCCCTCGCCGAGCGCGACAAGCGGTCGTCGCCGGTGGCGATCGTGCGCATCGAGCAGCTCTACCCGTGGCCCTACGACGACGTCGCCCGCGTCGTGGCCCGCTTCCCCGCAGCCCGTGAGCTGGTGTGGCTGCAGGAGGAGCCGGAGAACATGGGCCCCTGGAACTTCGTCAAGGGCCGCCTCTACGAACGCCACGAGGCCACGCACGCCATCCGCCGCATCAGTCGCGTCGAGTCGGGCAGCCCGGCCGCGGGCGCCAAGGCGGTGCACGACCAGGAGCAGGCCGAGCTCATCGACGCAGCGCTGGAGACGACCGCGACGGAGGCGTGAGCGGCGGGCTCAGCGCAGCGGGAAGCCCACCACGGCCTCCAGCTCGGCGATGGCCACGTCCGGATCGCCCACCTTGATCGTCGTCATGCCCAGAGCACGCGCCGGCTTCAGGTTCACGCCCAGGTCGTCCAGGAACACCGCCTCCGCCGGCTCGATCCCCAGCTCGGCGCAGGCGAGCTCGTAGAAGCGGGGATCGGGCTTGCGCACGCCGACCTTGCTGGACTCGATCACCACGTCGAACAGCCCGAGCACGTCGCCCATCTCGTGCTCGCGGTCGACGTGACCGTCGCCGACCACGAAGTTGTTGGTGAGCAGACCGGTCTTCAGGTGCTCGCCACACCGGCGCACGGCCTCGACCATGGCCGGACGGAGACGCCCGAAGAGCAGGCCGAGCACGGCGTGGCCGTCGACCCGGTGGCCGAGCACGGCCGACTCCTCCTCGAACAGCTCGGCGAAGCGCGCCACGGTGACGGCACCGCGCTCGAGCTGCGCCCAGGCGTTGGTGTCGGGGTTCGTGGCGTTGACGAGCCGCAGGAAGCCGTCGGGTAGATCGTGCTCGCGCTCGTAGGCGGCGAAGGCCTCGAAGGGGGAGGTGAGGATCACCCCGCCGAAGTCGAACAGGGCGGCGCTGATCGCCGGTCGTGGGTTCGGATCGGCGCTCACGACCGGTGGTCCTCCAACAGGTCGCGTGCCACGGCGTCCCACAGGTCGGTGGACAGCACCAGCGAGTCGACGTCGACGCGCTCGTCGTCGCCGTGGAACATGGTGCCGTAGTCCTCGAAGGTCAGGTTCCGGCTGAACATGCCGAAGCCGTAGGCCGTCGAACCGGCCCGGCGGAAGAAGCGGGCGTCGGTGGCACCCACGCTCAGCAGGGGGACGATGGCGCTGCCCGCGTAGAACGCGTCGCCCGCCCGCTGCAGGGCGTCCCACAGGGGCGTGTCGATGGGCGACGCCGACGGCAGATCGCTCTCGATGCGCTCGATCTCGACGTCACCGGCCAGATCACCGAGCGCCTCGGCCAGCAGGGCCTCGATGTCGGCGTCGGTCTGGCCCGGCAGCGTGCGGATGTCGACCTCCAGCTCGACGAGGTCGGGGATCACGTTGATCTTGGTCCCGCCGCGGACGGTGGTCGGTGCGATGGTCGTGTGCGTGCAGGCATGGAAGAGCCGACCCATCGCCGGCGGGAGGAGCTCCAGCGCGTCCAGGAACGACTCCGGCGACAGCAGCGGGGCGCGCAGCTCGTCGGGCAGCCCCAGGCCGTCGAGGAACCGCCGCCAGATCTCGTGGATCCGGGTCTCGGGTCGATGCTCCTGCAAGCGCTGCACCACGGCAGCCGCCTTCACCAGCGCGTTGTCGGTGCGGTAGGGCTGCGATCCGTGGCCCGGCGTGCCACCGATACGTAGCCGGCACCAGTACGAGCCCTTCTCGCCCACCATGACCGGGAGGCGCAGCCCGCCCGGCGTGTCGACGGGGATGCCCCCCGACTCGGTGATCACGTAGTCGGCCCGCACGGCATCACGCTCGTGGGTGAGGAGGTGGTCCGCGCCGTACCGGCCCAGCGCCTCCTCGTCGGCGACGGCGAGATACACCAGCGTCCCGTCTGGGGCGAACCCGCGCCGGGCCAGATGGCGGGTGGCCACAGCCATCGAGGCCGTCAGGTTCAACATGTCGATCGCGCCGCGCCCCCACACCGCGCCGTCGATGAGCTCGCCACCGAAGGGATCGTGCCGCCACCGGGTCGGGTTCACCGGCACGACGTCGGTGTGGCCCATGAGCAGCAGCGTGGGCGCTTCGGGGCGGCGCCCCTCGATGCGCGCCACGAGGCTGGTGCGGCCGGGTGCGGACTCGAAGGTCTCGACCTCGAGGGGCGTGTCGGCGAAGTAGGCGGCGAGCGTCGCCGCGCTGCGGGCTTCCTGACCGGAGGCCACGGAACCGTCGTTCACGCAGGCGTTGCGGATCAGGTGCGCGAGGAGCTCGGTGACCTCTCCTCGCAGCGACGACGACGTCTCGGATGCTCGCATCGCTCCCCTCCGCAGCGCCCATGATGCCGAACGGGCCCGCGGCAGCGTAGGCTGATCCCGTCGTTCGTGCGGAACGAGCGGCCGCCACACCCTCGCGACACCGGGGCGGCACCGGCGGGCATGGCCTGCGGTGGCGCCGTCGGGTGCGGGGTGGGTTGGGGCCGCAGAGCAGAGACGGATCATCACAACCCATGGAAATCAAACACGTCGTCGTCGACGGGTCCAACATCGCGACGGAGGGCCGGTCGACACCAAGCCTGCGCCAGCTCGACGAAGCGGTGCGGGCCTTCCTGGCGGAGAACACCACCGAGCACCTCACGGTCGTGGTCGACGCCACCTTCGGCCATCGGATCGACCCCGCCGAGCGTGCCGAGTTCGAGGCAGCGGTCGAGGCGGGCGAGATGGTCACCCCACCGGCGGGCGCCATCGGCCGGGGTGACGCGTTCGTGCTCCAGATCGCCGAGCGCGCCGATGCGTCGATCTTGTCGAACGACTCCTTCCAGGAGTTCCACGCCCAGTACGAGTGGCTCTTCGACGAGGGGCGCCTGGTCGGCGGCAAGCCCGTGCCCGGCGTCGGCTGGGTGTTCCTCATGCGCACACCGGTGCGCGGCCCGGTCAGTCGGCGCGTCACCCGCGAGGCACAGGGACGCGGCCGCCGGCGCCGCGGGAGCGAACGGCCCTCGGGCAACGGCCGCCAGGCCGCGACCCGACCTGCGACCACCACAGCCACGCCCGCCGGTGGCGGGGAGGCGACACCCGAGCGCTCACCGAGCCGGACCGCCGAGCGCCGCCAGCGCGCCGGGCGCACTCCGAGCGCACCCGCCGAGATCCTCAACGAGGCACTCCCCTTCATCGAGTTCGTGGGCGCCCACCCCGTGGGATCGATCGTACGGGGGGAAGTCGAGCGCTTCGCGTCGCACGGCGCCTACGTGCTCGCCTCCGACACCCGCTGCTACCTGCCGCTCCGCAACATGGGCGACCCTCCGCCCCGCAGCGCCCGCGACGTGCTCAAGGTGGGCGAGCAACGGGAGTTCCGGGTGATGTCCATCGACACCCCGAGACGGGGCATCGATCTGGCGTTGGTGCTCGAGACGGCATCGCTCGAGGCTGTTACTGAGCCGACTATGAATATTGAGGTCCTCGGTGTCGGTGCCGCAGGGGCTCAAGATCCCCGTGCAACGACCGATGTGAGTTCCGATGGCGTCGAGGCACACGGTGGCGCGTCCGCCTCGACGAGGACGAGCAGCTCCCGACGGCGCACGAAAACCCGCACCGCAAGGGTCGGCACTGATACAACTACAACCATTGACCAATCCGCCGAGGAGGCGCAGGTGACACCACCATCCACGACGAAGGCCCCGGCCAAGAAGGCGGCATCGGCCAAGAAGGCTCCGGCGAAGAAGGCCCCGGCAAAGAAGGCACCGGCCAAGAAGGCCGCTCCCGCCAAGAAGGCACCGGCCAAGAAGGCACCGGCCAAGAAGGCCGCCCCCGCCAAGAAGGCACCCGCCACCAAGGCACCGGCCAAGAAGGCCGCCCCCGCCAAGAGGGCCCCGGCCAAGAAGGCCGCCGGCCGCTGATCTCCTGAGCCGGCAACAGACCGACGGGCCCCGCTGTTCGAGCGGGGCCCGTTCGCGTCCGGGCCACGACGACCGGTAGGTTGGCCGCCATGAGCGCCCAGTTCATCTTCACCATGCGCAAGGTGAGCCGCTTCCACCCCCCGGACCGGGAGGTGCTGAAGGACATCACCCTCGCCTTCTACCCTGGGGCGAAGATCGGCGTCATCGGACCCAACGGTTCCGGGAAGTCGTCGTTGCTGAGGATCATGGCCGGCATCGACGACGGCTACACCGGTGACGCGCGCCTCACACCGGGCTTCACCGTGGGCCTCCTCGAACAGGAGCCCGCACTCGATGCCGACAAGGACGTGCTCGCCAACGTCATGGACGGCCTCGGCGAGACGGCAACCCTGCTGGAGCGCTACGACGAGGTCCTCGCCGGATGGTCGGACCCCGATGCCGACTACGAGAAGCTGGGCGAGCAGCAGGCCGACCTCGAGCGGAGGATCGAAGCCGCAGGCGCGTGGGACCTGAAGCGCACCATCGACATCGCCATGGACGCGCTGCGTCTCCCACCCGGCGAAGCCGACGTGACCACCCTCTCGGGCGGTGAGCGTCGCCGGGTGGCGCTGTGTCGCCTGTTGCTCAGCCGGCCCGACCTCTTGTTGCTCGACGAGCCCACCAACCACCTCGACGCGGAGTCCGTCGCCTGGCTGGAGCGCTTCCTGCGCGACTACCACGGCACCGTCGTTGCCATCACCCACGACCGGTACTTCCTCGACAACGTCGCCCAGTGGATCCTCGAGCTCGACCACGGCAAGGGACTGCCCTTCGAGGGCAACTACAGCGGCTGGCTGGAGCAGAAGCAGGAACGTCTCCGTCGCGCCGAGAAGGCCGACGTCAAGCGCCAGCGGACCCTCGAGCGCGAGCTGGAGTGGGTCCGCATGGCCCCCAAGGCCCGCCAGGCGAAGAGCCGCGCCCGTCTGGGGGCCTACGAGAAGCTCCTGGCCGAGTCCTCGGGCCCGGGTGAGAGCGACAAGCTCGAGATCTACATCCCGCCGGGCAACCGCCTCGGCGACCAGGTGCTCGAGGTCTCGAACCTCGCCAAGGGCTTCGGCGACCGCCTCCTCGTCGAGGACCTGTCCTTCTCGCTGCCCCGTTCGGGCATCGTCGGCATCATCGGCCCCAACGGGGCGGGCAAGACGACGCTGTTCCGCATGCTCACCGGCGCCGAGACGCTCGATGCCGGCACCCTCACGGTCGGTCCCACGGTGGAGATGGCCTACGTCGACCAGTCCCGTGACGTGCTCGACCCCGAGCGCAGCGTGTTCGAGGAGATCACCGACGGCAACGAGATCATCAAGCTGGGCACACGGGAGATGAACGCCCGGGCCTACGTCGCCGCCTTCAACTTCAAGGGATCGGATCAGCAGAAGAAGGTCGGCGTGCTCTCCGGAGGCGAGCGCAACCGCGTGCACCTGGCCAAGGTGCTCAAGTCGGGAGCGAACGTGTTGCTGCTCGACGAGCCCACCAACGATCTCGACGTGGACACCCTGCGGGCGCTCGAGGAGGGCCTCGAGGCCTTCCCCGGCTGCGCCGTGGTGATCAGCCACGACCGCTGGTTCCTCGATCGCATCGCCACGCACATCCTGGCCTTCGAAGGCGAGTCACAGGTGCGGTGGTTCGAGGGGAACTTCAGCGAGTACGAGGCCTTCCGCCACAAGGAGCTGGGAGCGGAGGCCGACCAGCCCCACCGCATCCACTACAAGCCGCTCGTGCGGGGCTGATGTCACCCATCACCATCCGCCGGTTGGTCCTGGCCGTCTTCGTGGGCGGGATCATCGGGATGATCGTGTCGTCGGTGAACTCCAGCACCGGCGGCGCCATCACCTTCGGGCTCATCACCGCCGCCGGCGCCGTGGCGCTGATCCTGGTCACCTCGGTTGCCGGCTCCGAAGCGTTCTCCCGTGGTGGCGCCGTCGACGAGGAGACGGCGCTCGACGTCGAGACGCGCATCCGCCGCCTCGTGGAGCAGGGAACCGACGAGGCCGAGCTGCGCCAGCTGGTGCGGCGGGCGACGGAGCTGGGCCGCGGCCGTCGCTGAGCGACCACCCTCGCCGAGGACCGGACGGCGGGAGTCAGACGGCGAGGATGCGGCGCCTGCGCAGCTCGTCCACCACCCGCGCCGCCTGCGCGGCGGCATCGCCGTCGGCGGGCGTGAGGTGCACCTCGGGCGCCGACGGCGGCTCGTACGGGTCGTCGATGCCGGTGAAGCCCGTGAGCTCACCCGACCGGGCCCTGGCGTAGAGGCCCTTGGGGTCGCGCCGCTCGCACTCCTCGAGCGGCGTGTCCACGAACACCTCCACGAACTCGAGGCCGGCGGCCTCGTGCGCGGCACGGGCACCGTCGCGGCCGACCCGGTAGGGGCTGATGAGGGGAACGAGGGTGACCACCCCCGCGTCCGCGAACAGGCGCGCCACCTCGCTCGCCCGGCGGACGTTCTCGTGCCGGTCCCGGGCGCCGAAGCCGAGGTCCCCGTTGAGCCCGTGGCGGAGGTTGTCCCCGTCGAGCAGGTAGGCCGCCACACCCTGCTCGAGCAGCGACCGCTCCACGGCCACCGCAACCGTGGACTTGCCCGACCCGGAGAGCCCGGTGAACCACACGGTGGCGCCGTGCAGGCCGGTGCGGGCCCACCGTTCGGCCCGGGCGACGTCGCCTTCGTGCCAGACCACGTTCGGGCTGCGCGGTGCCTCGGCGTCCAACGCGGTCAGACCTGCTGGGTGGGGCCGAGGATCATGCCGGCGCCCACGGTGTTGTTGGTGGCCTCGTCGACGAGGATGAAGCTGCCGGTCTCGCGGTTGCGCCGGTAGTCGTCGAAGAAGACCGGGACGGTGGCGCGCAGGCTGACCCGGCCGATCTCGTTGAGGGCCAGGCCGGTGGCGTCGTGGTCGCGGTGCAGGGTGTTGACGTCGAGGCGGTAGTGGAGGTCCTTGACGAGCACGCGACCCGTACGGGTGGTGTGCTTGAACAGGTACTTGTCGCGCGGGGTGAGCGAACCCTGCTCCGACATCCAGCAGATCATGGCGTCGAGGTCCTGACCGATCTGGGGCTGGTTGTGGGGCCGGCAGATCATGTCGCCCCGGGAGATGTCGATCTCGTCGGCGAGGCGGATGGTGACGGCCATGGGCGCGAACGCCTCGTCGACGGGGCCGTCGGGGGTCTCGATGGCCTCGATGGTGGAGGTGAACCCCGAGGGCAGCACGATCACCTCGTCACCGGGCTTGAACACCCCACCGGCCACCGTGCCGGCATAGCCCCGGTAGTCGTGGTGGGCGTCGCTCATGGGCCGGATCACGTACTGCACCGGGAAGCGGGCGTCGATGAGGTTGCGATCCGAGGAGATGAACACCTCCTCGAGGTGGTGCAACAGCGAGGTGCCCTCGTACCAGGGCATGTTCTCGGAGCGGTGCACCACGTTGTCACCCTTGAGCGCCGAGATGGGGATGAAGGTCAGGTCGGTGACGTCGAGCTTGGTGGCGAAGGCCCGGAACTCCTCCTTGATCTCGTCGAAGACCTCCTGGTCGTAGTCGACGAGGTCCATCTTGTTGATGCACACCACGAGGTGCGGCACCCGCAGCAGGGAGGCCAGGAAGGCATGACGGCGCGACTGCTCCACGATGCCGTTGCGGGCGTCGACGAGCACCAACGCCAGGTCCGCCGTCGAGCACCCGGTCACCATGTTGCGGGTGTACTGGATGTGCCCGGGGGTGTCGGCGATGATGAACTTCCGCTTGGGGGTGGCGAAGTAGCGGTAGGCGACGTCGATGGTGATGCCCTGCTCCCGCTCGGCCCGAAGGCCGTCGGTGAGCAGCGCCAGGTTGGTGTACTCGTCACCACGGTCGCGGCTGGTCTGCTCGATCGACTCGAGCTGGTCCTCGAAGATCGACTTCGAGTCGTACAGCAACCGCCCGATGAGGGTGCTCTTGCCGTCGTCGACCGACCCTGCCGTGGCGAATCGCAGCAGCTCCATCAGACGTCGCCCTCCTTCGTGCGATCCTCCATGCCGGTCCGGTCGGATCGCGGCGCAACGAGCATCCGGGCCATCAGAAGTAGCCCTCCTTCTTGCGATCCTCCATGCCGGCCTCCGAGATGCGGTCGTCGGCACGGGTCGCCCCCCGCTCCGTGATGCGGGTGGCCGCCGTCTCGACGATCACGTCGTCGATGGTCGTCGCCGCCGACTCCACCGCGCCGGTGCAGGTGGCGTCGCCCACGGTGCGGAACCGCACCAGCGCCTCGAAGGTCTCCTCGGTGTCCATCATGGTGACGAACGGCGTCACCGCCAGCAGCATCCCGTCACGGCGGAACACCTCCCGGTGATGGGCGTAGTAGATCGGCGGGAGCTCGATGTCCTCCTCGGCGATGTACTGCCAGATGTCGAGCTCGGTCCAGTTCGACAACGGGAACACCCGGATGTGCTCTCCCTTGCGGTGCTTGCCGTTGTAGAGGCTCCACAACTCGGGACGCTGGTTCTTGGGGTCCCACTGCCCGAACTCGTCGCGGAAGGAGTACACCCGCTCCTTGGCCCGGGCCTTCTCCTCGTCACGGCGCGCCCCGCCGAAGACGGCGTCGAAGCGGTTGGCCTCGATGGCATCCAACAGGGTCACCGTCTGCAGCCGGTTCCGCGACGCCCGCGGCCCCGTCTCCTCCACGGCGCGACCAGCGTCGATGGACTCCTGCACCGACGCCACCACGAGACGCA
Source organism: Acidimicrobiales bacterium (assembly GCA_025456085.1). Lineage (GTDB taxonomy): Bacteria > Actinomycetota > Acidimicrobiia > Acidimicrobiales > Acidimicrobilacustridaceae > JALOLF01. The sequence goes on along the minus strand of JALOLF010000029.1, from coordinate 15,658 downwards.
ACCCCAGCCGCTCCACCGTGCGATCCCGGAACTCGATCACCTCGACGAAGTTGTGCCCGGTGTCCACGTGCATCACCGGGAACGGCAACCGGGCCGGCCAGAACGCCTTGGCCGCCAGGTGCAACATGACGACCGAGTCCTTGCCCCCCGAGAACAACAGGACCGGACGCTCGAACTCCGCCGCCACCTCACGGATGATGTGGATCGACTCGGCCTCGAGCATCCGCAGATGCGACAGTTCGTAGTCCATGGCGGCGCCAAGCGTAGGGTACGGCGGACCGCAGCGTGAAAAGCTGACTCATCAAGTCGACAATCTGGGAGCGACGAGGCGACGATGGACGATCACGGGCTGGCCGCCGACCTGGCCACACGGGCCGGCGAGCTCCTCGTCGCCCTGCGAGAAGAGCTCGTCGCGGCGGGCGCCGAGCCCCGGTCGCTGAAGGACGAGGGCGACCGCCGGTCCAACGAGCTGCTGCTCGCCGGGCTGGCCGAGCGGGTCGCGGCCGGTGATGCGGTGCTCAGCGAGGAGGCCCGGGACGACCCGGTTCGCCTCGAGCGCTCCCGGGTGTGGATCGTCGATCCGCTCGACGGAACACGCGAGTTCGGTGAGCCGCCCCGCTGGGACTGGGCCGTGCACGTGGCCCTGACCGTCGATGGACGACCCGTCGCCGGCGCGGTGGCGCTGCCTGCGCTCGGCGTCACCTACGCCACGGGCGAGCCGCCCCCTCCCCCGCCACCGATGACCGGCGCCCCCCGACTGATCGTGAGCCGCACCCGGCCACCCGCGGCGGCCACCTTCCTGGCCCGGGCCCTCGGTGGGGAACTGGTGGAGCTGGGCTCGGCCGGCGCCAAGGCCATGGCCATCGTGCGGGGGGAGGCCGACGTGTACGCCCACTCGGGCGGGCAGTACGAGTGGGACTCGTGCGCCCCGGTGGCGGTCGCAGCCGCCGCCGGCCTGCACGTGTCGCGCCTCGACGGGACATCGCTGCGGTACAACAACGCCGACCCGTACCTGCCCGACCTCCTGGTGTGTCGGCCCGAGCTGACCGACGGGGTGCTCGACGCCCTGCGTGGCTTCGAGGGCTGAACGGTGGAGCTCGGCGCCATCCGCTACGAGCTCGACGGGCCGGTGGCGCTCGTCACCCTCGACCGGCCCCACCGCCTGAACGCGTGGACCGGCCGGATGCACACCGAGTACCGGTGGGCACTCGAGCAGGCCGAGCGGGCCGAGGAGGTCCGCGTGGTGGTGGTCACCGGCGCCGGGCGCGGCTTCTGCGCCGGCGCCGACAGCGCCGCCCTCGAAGGGCACGTCGCCAAGGGCGGCTACGACCCCGGGACGCCCGACGACCTGGCTCGACCGGGGTTCGGTGTTCGAGCCGAGTTCGACGCCAGCTTCGCCTTCCACTTCGGTCTCACCAAACCGGTCATCGCCGCCGTCAACGGCGCGGCCGCGGGCGTGGGCCTGGTGCTGGCCTGCTACTGCGACCTGCGGTTCGCGGCTGCGGGCGCCAAGCTCACCACCGCCCACGGGCGTCTCAACCTGCCAGCCGAGTACGGCCTGTCGTGGCTGCTGCCGCGCCTGATCGGCGTGGGTCGCGCCATGGACCTGCTGCTGTCGAGCCGGGTCGTGCAGGCCGAGGAAGCCCTCGAGCTGGGCCTGGTGAACCAGGTGCACCCGCCCGAGGAGGTGCTGCCGGCGACGTTGGCCTACGCCCGCGACCTCGCCGAGCGCGTCGCCCCGCGGTCGCTGGCCGAGACCAAGCGGCAGGTGTACACGGATCTGCACCGCGACGTGGGCACCTCGGTGCGTGAAGCCGAGGCCCTGCTCGAGGAGATGATGCGCGAGCCCGACTTCGCCGAGGGCGTAGCGGCGCTCACCGAGAAGCGCCCGCCCCGCTTCGGCTGAGGCCCGACGCAGCGGCCGGTGCCGGGGCCGGGACCGGCGCCTATCGCGAGGCCTCGGCGCCTTCGCCGCCCTCCGACCGGCCCAGCACGCCGGCGCGACGCAGCTCGGCCCGCTCGCGGGCGTCGTAGCCCAACTCGGCCAGGACGTCGTCGCCGTGCTCGCCGAGGGCGGGTGCCGGCCGGGGCGGGGGTAGGTCGGCGCCGGGGAAGGAGATCGGGGTGGCCACCGCCCGGTGGGCCGGTGCAACCGGGCCGGCAGGCACGTCCACGAAGGCACCGGCCGCGATGGCCTGGGGATCCTCGAGCACGTCGGCGGGCTGCTGCACCGGCGCCCACCACATGTCCTCGCGGTCGAGCGCCGCCACGGCCTCGTCACGCGTCAGACGGGCGAAGGCCGCGTCGAGCTCCGCGATGACCACCTCGGCGTTCTTGCGGCGGCCGCGGGCGGTGGCGAAGCGCTCGTCGTCCAGCAGATCCTCGCGGCCCAGGGCCCGGGCCAGCTTGGGGAAATGTCGGTCGGCCTCCACGCCGAGCAGCCAGAGCCAGTGTCCGTCGGCCGTGCGGTAGCAGTTGACCAGTGGGTTGATCTCCCGGGTGCGCGGCACGGGCGGGGCCAACCTGCCGTACCGGGCCTGGATGCCCAGATCCCAGCCGAGGCAGTAGATGCCGGTGCGCAACAGCGAGGTCTCGACGAGCTGACCCCGACCGGTCCGCTCGCGCTCGAGCAGCGCGCCGAGGACGCCGGCCAACGTGGTGATGCCGGTGATGTGGTCGCCGAAGCCGCCCCGGATCATGGGGGGCGCCTGGTCCTGCGGCGCGAGGGTCGCGGCCACCCCGGTACGGGCCCAGAACCCCCCGACGTCGTAGCCGGGCCGGCCGGCGTCGGAACCGTCGAGGCCGTAGCCCGTGAGGCTGGCGTAGACGAGCCGGGGGTGGCGGGCCAGCACCTCGGCGTGACCAAGACCCAGGCGCGTGACGGCTTCCGGGCGCAGATTGGTCACGAACACGTCCGCCGTGGCGAGCAACCGCTCCATCACCTCCCGCCCGGCGTCCGTCGTCAGGTCGAGCACCAGGCCGCGCTTGCCCCGGTTGTCGAGATCGAACGGCGGCGACTCCGGTTGGCCGTGACCCACGATCACCTGGAACATGCGCCGCATCGGGTCACCCGCCGGCGGCTCGACCTTCACGACGTCGGCACCCCAGTCGGCCAGGATGGCCGCCGCGCTGGGGCCGGCCACCCAGACACCCAGCTCCACGACGCGATACCCCTCCAGCACGGCCGCCACTGTAGGGCCCCGGTCCCGACGGGGCCGGCCTCTGCCTGCCGCCGGGGACGGGGACCGCCCACGCCGGACCGTAGACTCGTCCCGACATGGCCGATCGCTCCGACCCACAGGTTCCTCCCACCCAGGCCGGGGAACCCGCTCCCGAACCTCCAGTGGCCGGCACCGCGCCGGCCGAGCCGGCAGCGACGAAGCGCTCGGCCCCGAAGCGGGCGACGGCGGCGAGGAAGACGCCTGCCACCAAGAAGACCGCTGCCACCAGGAAGACGCCTGCAACCGAGAAGACCGCTGCCACCAGGAAGGCCCCCGCCGCCAAGAAGGCCCCCGCCGCCAAGAAGGCGCCGCGAACCCGGAAGGCAGCCGACGCGGGCGCGTCCACCCCACCGCAGGGCCCCACCGGGGACGCTGGCCCACCCGCCGACCTGGCCATCGGGTCCTTCTCCGACACCCCACCCTGGATCGTCGATCCGGGCACCATGACCTGGCGCCGCTCCGTCGACGCCGTGCGCTGGGTGACCCGGCACGAGATCCCCGACCTGGTCCGTCCTCGCCGGTTCCCGTCGGGCACGCGGGTGTTCACGGTGTCTCGGCACCTGGCCACGGGCCTCGGGCTGTGGGCCGTCGGCGCCCGTCGTCGAGGTGGTCGGGCCTCCCGCGCCGACCTGTCCCGGCGCCTGCGCCACGGCGCCGAGCACCTCGGGCCGACCTACATCAAGCTGGCCCAGATCATCTCCTCGGGCGAAGGCCTCTTCCCCGAGGAGCTGGTGTTCGAGTTCAAGAAGTGCCGCGACCAGGTCCCCGCCGAGCCCTTCAGCCACGTCCGCCAGGTCATCGAGGAGGACCTCGGCCGACCCCTGGAAGAGGTCTTCGCCCACCTCGAGCACACCCCGCTGGCCGCGGCGTCCATCGCCCAGGTGCACGCCGGCACGTTGCGCAGCGGCGAGCCGGTCGTGGTCAAGGTGCAGCGCCCGTCGGTGCGCGAACGGGTCCATGCCGACCTCAAGGTCATGGCCTGGCTGGCCCCGTTCCTGGTCGGGCGCATCCCGGTGGCCGCCCTGGCCAACCCGCCCGCGTTGGTGGAGCTGTTCGCGGAGACCATCACCGAGGAGCTCGACTTCCGCCTCGAGGCCCAGAACATGCTGGACGTCGCCCGGATCTTCGCCGAGCTCGACCAGCGCGGCTACGTCATCCCCCGCCCCCACCCCGAGCTCGTGACCCCCCGGGTGCTGGTCATGGAGCGGCTCGAGGGCTTCGCCTTCCACGACGTCGAGGGCATGCGGGCTGCAGGGGTCGACACCAAGCAGGTCGTGCGCACCGGCATGATCGGCTTCATGGAGGGCGCCATGCTCTACGGCGTCTTCCACGGCGACCTCCACGGCGGGAACCTGTTCGTGCTGCCCGACAGCCGGGTGGCCCTGCTCGACTTCGGCATCACCGGGCGCATGGACGAGCGACGGCGCAACGCCTTCCTGCGCCTGCTCGTCGGGGCCAGCATGAACGACGTGCGCAACCAGCTCGCCGCCTTCCGCGACCTGGGCGCCCTGCCCCCCGACACCGACCTGGACCAGGTCGTCGTCGATCTCGGACTCGACGCCCCGCCGATCGACCCGACGACGCTGACCCAGGACGAGATGGTCCACGAGATCCAGCGGGTCACCAAGCTGCTGCTGGGCTACGGCGCCCGGATGCCCAAGGAGCTCATGCTGTTCGTGAAGAACCTGGTCTTCGTGGACGGAGCCATCTCCTCGCTGGCACCCGATCTCGACCTCTTCGCCGAGATCGCCCACATCTCGCTCTACATGGCCGAACGCCACGGCGAGCGCATCGCCGCCGACGTGGGCATCGACCCCCGGACCTACGAGCTGGACATGACCGGGATCAAGGGCAGCTTCGGGGTGGAGGTGGACACCGACCAGCTCACCTACGCCGAGCTCCAGGAACGTCGCGAGCTCATCCGCACCCGCCTGGCCGACCGCGAGGAGCACCGACGCCGTCGCCGGCGTCGCCGCTCCCGCTCCTGAACGGGCCGACGCGCCGGACGGGTATCGTCGCCCGGATGCGTCTGGTGATCGCCCGCTGCTCGGTCGACTACGAGGGCCGTCTCGCGGCGCACCTCCCGTCGGCCGTGCGGCTCATCATGGTGAAGGCCGACGGCTGTGTGGCGGTGCACGCCGACGGCGGCGCCTACAAGCCCCTCAACTGGATGAACGCGCCCAACCGCCTGGTCGAGGAAGCGGACCGCTGGGTGGTGACCAACCCCAAGGGCGAGACGCTCACCATCACCCTCGAGGAGGTGCTCGCCGAGGCGGTGCACGAGCTGGGCGTGGATCCCGGTCTGCGCAAGGACGGCGTGGAGGCCCATCTGCAGGAGCTGCTGGCGGCGGCACCCGCCCGCATCGCGGAGGGCCTGACGCTGGTGCGCCGCGAGTACCCCACCGACATCGGTCCCGTCGACCTGCTGTGCCGGGATGCGGCCGGCAACGCCGTGGCGGTGGAGGTCAAGCGCCGGGGCGAGATCGACGGGGTCGAGCAGCTGGCCCGGTACCTCGAGCGCCTCGACCGGGACCCGATGCTGCGCCCGGTGCGCGGCATCTTCGTGGCCCAGGTGGTCAAGCCCCAGGCCCGGGTGCTGGCCCAGGCCCGCTCCATCGACTGGGTGGAGGTCGACTACGACGACCTGCGGGGCATCGAGCGCGACGAGCTGCGCCTGTTCTGATCCGCAGGCGTCGGCGTCGACCCCGTCGTCAGGCGCGCTCGAGCACGACCACGGGGATGACCCGGTCGGTGGCGTCCTCGTACCCCTGGAACTGCGGGTAGGCCTGCTTCTGGCGCTCCCACAGCTCGTCGCGCTCGGCGCCCTCGGCAACCCGGGCCCGCACGGTCAGGGTCTCGGTGCCGACCTCCGCGGTGGCCTCGGGATTGGCGAGGAGGTTGTGGTACCAGTCGGGGTTCGTCGGGGCACCCGCCTTGGAGGCGAACACCACCATGGCGTCGCCTTCCGGCAGGTACATCAACGGCGTCGTGCGCTCGATCCCCGTCTTCGCGCCGCGGTGGGTGACGAGCACCATCGGCGCGCCCTCGAAGGGTCCGCCGACCTTGCCGGCGTTGGCCCGGAACTCGGCGATGATCTGCGTGTTCCACTCGTTGAAGTCGACGTCGGACATCTTCGCTCCCGGCCGGACACGGAGGTGAGCACGCCCCGGCCCGGCACACGGGGCGCCGATGACGCTAGTGGGTGGGCGACCTTCGACGAGCCGCCCGGACGCAGGTGCTCAGCCGGCGACGAAGCGCCCGCTGTCGAGCACGACCCGGCCGTCGGAGCCACAGGTCCGGAACACCGCGCCATCGCCGTCGAGCCACATCTGCACGGTGAGGTTCTCACCGGGGAAGACCGGTGACGTGAAGCGGCCCTGCAGGGAGCGGAACCGGGTCGGATCCCCGCCGCAGAGGGCGTGCAACAGCGCGCGACCGGTGAACCCGTAGGTGCACAGCCCGTGCAGGATGGGCCGGTCGAAACCGCCCATGGCGGCGAAGGCGGGGTCGCTGTGGAGCGGGTTGCGGTCGCCCGACAGCCGGTACAGGAGGGCCTGGTCCGGCCGGGTGGTGTAGGTGACGACGTGATCGGGGTCCCGGTCGGGGGCCTCGTTCTGCGGGCCGGACGGTCCTCGGTCGCCTCCCCAACCACCCTCGCCCCGGATGAACGCCGACATGCGGTTCTTGAAGAGCACGTCACCGGTGGCGACGTCGGTGGAGGTCAGCTCCAGCACCACGAGCGCGCCCTTGCCCTTGTCGTAGATGCCGGCCACCTCGCCCACGGTGCTGACGGTGCCCTCGACGGGGATCGGGCCGTACAGCTCCGTCGCCTGCTCGCCGTGCACCAGCATCGCCGGGTTGAACGAGCCGATGCGACCCATGACGCTGAAGCCGCCGACCCCGAGCACGACCGCCATCGTGGGCAGCACCTGTTGGGGCACGCCGGAGGTGTTCTCCGTGGTGAAGGCCAGCTCGTCGGTGCCGGCGCCGACACCCAGCGCGTAGATGATGGCGTCCCGGGAGGTCCAGGAGTGCTCCGTTGGCTCGCTGCGCAGGCCGACGGCGGACGGATCGATGGGCATGGCGGACCTCTCTCGGGTCAGTCGGTGCGGTCGTGGCCGAACATGTCGGCATTGGGGCGGGCCCGGGAGACGAGGTCGAGCACGAGCGGACCCAACTTCTCGGGGTCGTCCACGGGATCAGCCGTGGGCCCACGGTGCCAACCCTCCGACACCGACAGGGCCCGGCCGGAGACGTCGAACACCCGCCCGGTCACCGGGGTGGACTCCGTGCTGGCCAGCCAGGTGATGATGGGGGCGATCCAGCGGGGCGCCATCTGCGCCCTGGCCTCCTCCGAGGCCTGCCCCATGCCCAGGTTCTCGGTCATGCGGGTCAGGGCGGCGGGCGCGATGGCGTTGACGGTCACCCCGTAGCGGGCCAGCTCCAGGGCGGCGATGACCGTGAAGGCGGCGATGCCGGCCTTGGCCGCGCCGTAGTTGGTCTGGCCCGGATTGCCGTAGATGCCCGACGGGGAGCTGGTGTTGATGATGCGACCCACGACGTCCTCACCCGCCTTGGAGCGGTCCCGCCAGTGGTTGGCGGCGAAGTGGGACGGGCCGGCGGTGCCCTTGAGGTGCACCGTGATGACGGCGTCCCACTCGGCCTCGGTCATGTTCACCAGCATCCGGTCGCGCAGGATGCCGGCGTTGTTGACCAGCACGTCGAGGCGCCCGAAGGCGTCAACGGCCTGGGCCACCAGGCGCTCGGCACCGGCCCATTCCGAGATGTCGTCGGTGTTGGCCACGCCTTGTCCACCGAGCGCCGCGATCTCGTCGACCACCAGTTGGGCGGGACCGACCGAGGCGCCCTCCCCGTCCATCGACCCACCCAGGTCGTTGACCACGACCTTGGCGCCGTGCGCGGCGAGCATGAGGGCGTGCTCCCGCCCGATGCCCCGACCCGCGCCGGTGACGATGCACACGCGCCCCTCGCACAACCTCGCCATGGACGGCCTCCCCCCGGAGTCGACGGACCTCGGGAGACTACCCCGCGGTCGACCGGGGGCGAGCCGGAGGGTGACACCACCTGACGGCGCGATCGTGCCAACGTGAGGTCGTGAAGTTCCCTCGCCGTCGCACGTGGATCCCGCTGGCCGCGGTCCTGGCCGTGCTGGCGCTGCTCGTGGGCATGTGGGCCTTCGACACCGCCGGCGCCGACGTGGGCAGGAACGTGTCGGTCGCCGGCGCGGAGGTCGGCAACGCCAGCGCGTCGGAGGTCCGCGCCACCGTCGAGCAGCTCGCCGCGGACTGGTCGACGACCTCCGTCACCGTCGAGACCCCCACCGGTTCGGTGGAGCTCCCCGCCGGAGACCTGGGCCTGGCCGTCGACACCGACGCCACCACCGAAGCCGTCCTGGCCACCGACGGCTCCCTGCACCCGCTGGCCTGGGCGGGGTCGTTCCTGCGCGACGAGGAGGTCGACCTGGTCTTCACCCTCGACCGCGACCGGACCGACGAGGCCCTCGCCGCCACGGTCGCCGACAACACGACGCCCGCCGTCGAGCCCACCATCACCGCCGGCGACGGCGCCATGGAGGTCGTCGCCGGCGTGCCGGGCACCACGCTCGACACGATCGCGATCGGCGACGACGTCCTGGCCACGGCCATCAACCAGCAACGGCCGGCGGCGTTGTCCGTCACTGCGCTGCCGGTGGCGCTCGAGCCGACCTACGACGACGCCGAGGCCGAAGCGGTGGCCGACGAGGCCGACGCCCTCGCCGACCAGCCGCTGGTGCTGCTGGTCGGGGGCAAGAGCGCCACGGTCACCTCGACCACGCTGCGGTCCTGGCTGCGAGCCGTGCCCGGCGACGCAGGCCTCGAGGTGCAGGTCGACCTCGGCGCCATCCAGGCCGACCTCCCCGCGCTCATCGGCGATCTCGGCACCGAGCCCGTCGACGCCTCCTTCGCCGTCGCCGGCGACGGTTCGATCCAGATCCTCGACGGTGAGGCCGGCACCAGGTGCTGCACGGCCGACTCGTCGGACCGCGTCGTGGAGGCGCTCACGGCCGGGGAGGGCCAGGTGGAGCTGGCCCTCGAGCCACTCGAACCCGAGCGCGACCGGGCCTGGGCCGAGGGCCTGGGCATCGCCGAGCCCATCGGGGCCTTCACCACCAACCACGCCTGCTGCGAGAACCGGGTGCGCAACATCCATCGCATCGCCGACATCCTGCAGGGTGAGGTGATCGCACCGGGCGAGTCGTTCTCGGTCAACGACACCGTGGGCCCGCGCACGATCGAGAAGGGCTTCGTCGAGGCCGGGGTCATCTACAACGGCAAGATGGACACCGACGTCGGGGGCGGCGTGTCGCAGTTCGCCACGACGATGTTCAACGCGGCCTTCTTCGCCGGCCTCGACATCGACGAGTACCAGAGCCACACGCTCTACATCTCCCGCTACCCCTACGGGCGGGAGGCCACGATCTCGTACCCGAACCCGGATCTGGTCATCACCAACAACACGCCGTACGGCGTGCTCCTCTGGCCGACGTACACCGAGACCAGCATCACGGTCACGCTGTACTCGACGCCCTGGGTGAAGGGCGAGCAGACCGGCCAGTCCGAGACGCCGGGCTCGAGGTGCAAGGAGGTCGTCACGGAGCGCACCCGCACCTGGCTCGACGACGGCCGCACCGAGACGGATACCTTTTCCGCGTTCTACCAGAACCAGGAAGGCGTGCCCTGCTGAGCTCGCCCCGAGCACCGGAGGTGCCCATGGCAGGGCTCGACGACATCGCGCAGTTCGAGTTCACCCCCCGCATGAGCGACGCCGACGCGCTCATGTGGAACATCGAGAAGGACCCGCTGCTGCGCAGCACCATCACCACGGTGATGATCTTCGACCGGTCGCCGGACCGTGCCCGCTTCCGGGCCCGCATGGACCGGGTCTCCCGGCTGGTACCCCGTCTGCGGCAACGGGTGCTGCACCGTCCGCTCTCGATCGCTCCGCCGCGATGGGAGATCGACCGCAACTTCGACCTCGACTACCACCTGCGGTGGACCCGCGCGCTGGGCGACGGCACGCTGCGGGAGGTGTTCGACATCGCCCAGCCCATCGCCATGCAGGGCTTCGACCGGGCACGACCCCTGTGGGAGTTCACCCTGGTCGACGGGCTCGTGGACGGTCGCGCCGCGCTCATCGCCAAGATCCACCACTCCATCACCGACGGGGTGGGAGGCATGAAGCTGCAGCTCGAGATGCTCGACCTCGAGCGCGAACCCGGCGACGAGGCCCCGCTGCCCGCCGAGCCCAGGTCCCGCGAGCTGAGCGAAGCCCGCCGGTGGCTCGACGCCGCCTTCTACGAGGGCCAGCGCCAGGTCGAGAGCACCCGCGGAACGATGGCCTCGGCCACCGACAGCGTCGAGCGCTTCCTGCACGACCCGGTCGGTGTCGGCGTCGACGCCGTGCGCACCGGTGTGTCGGTGGCCAAGCTGCTGAGCCCGGCCACCCAGCCGCTCAGCCCCCTGATGCGGGGCCGCTCGCTCAGCGTGCGCTTCTACCACCTGCAGGCTGACCTCGGGGCCCTGAAAGCCGCGGCCCGGCTGGTGGGCGGCAAGCTCAACGACGCCTTCGTGGCGGCGGTTGCGGGGGGCCTGCGCCGCTACCACGAGCACTACGGCTACCACGTCGACCAGCTTCGCATGACCATGCCCATCAACGTGCGGGGCGAAGCCACCTCGAAGCGGGCCGGCAACCAGTTCGTGCCGGCGCGCTTCCCCGTGCCGGTGGGCATCGACGATCCGCTCCGGCGGATGAACGCCGTGCGCGAGCTGGTCGAACGGCAGCGGGTGGAGCCGGCGTTGTCGCTGAGCGACCCGCTGGCCAACATCCTCAACCGGTTCCCGGCCACGGTCACCACCGCGGTGTTCGGCTCCATGCTCAAAGGCGTGGACTTCGTGACCAGCAACGTGCCCGGACCGCCCGTGCCGGTGCACCTCGCGGGCGCCCGCCTGGAGTCCCAGATCGCGTTCGGTCCCCTGTCGGGAGCCGCGACGAACGTCACCCTGCTGTCCTACCTGGGCGACCTCGACATCGGCATCAACCTGGACCCCGCCGCCATCCCCGACGGTGACCTGTTCTACGACTGCATGGCCGAGGGCTTCGCCGAGATCACCGCCGTGGTCTGATCGCCGCTACCCGGACGCGGGTGGCGGCCGGCGCAGGTGATCCACGAGGCGCCACTGCACGAACGTCGGGTACAGGCGAGCGATCACGCCGGCGCCCATCATGCACACCAGACCGCCCGACACGACCGCGAACGCAGGTGAGGTCAGGGCCGCCACGGCGCCGCTCTCGAGATCACCCAGGCGCGGTCCGCCCGTGACCACCGCGATGTGCACGGAGGAGACCCGACCGCGGAGGTGGTCGGGCACCGTGAGCTGCAGGATCGAGTTGCGCAGCACGGCCGAGATGACGTCGGCCAAGCCCGCCAGCGCCAGCAGGAACAGGGCCACGCCCAGCACCTCGGTGAAGCCGAAGGCGGCGATGGCGGCCCCCCAGCCGACCACCGCCCACACGACGGCCCAGCCTTGGCGCTCCACCCCGGGCAGCCAGCCCGAGGTGACCGCGCCCAGGAGGGCACCGACGCCGGGCGCGGCGTACAGCATGCCTGCCGTCGCCGGGCCTCCACCGAAGGTGGTGGCCGCCAGCTCGGGGAACAGCGCCTTGGGCATACCGAAGACCATGGCGTTCAGGTCGATCAGCTCGACCGCCTGCAACACGGGCCGGCGCCCGAGGAACCGCAGGCCCTCGAGGATCGAGCGCCCGACACCCGCAGCGGGCGCGTCGCCGGGTGCCCGCTCGGGTCGGATGGGGCGCATGGCCACCATGCAGGCGGCCGCCGCGGCGAAGCTCACCACGTCGAGGGCGTAGGCCACGCTCAGGTCCGTGGCGGCGATCACCACCCCGGCCAGCGCCGGCCCCACCACGAGCGAGACCTGCCACAGCAACTGGGTCAGCGCCAGCGCCGAGGGGACGAGCTCTCGCTCGACCAGCACCGGCGCCGACGCCGCCCGCGTCGGGTTGTCGATGCCGCTGAACGCAGCCTGGCAGGCGCCCAGCAGGTACACGGCCACGACGCTCGGGCGCTCGAGGGCCGCGTTGACCACGAGGCCGGCGCTCGTTGCCGCCAACAGCGCCTGGGCCACGAGGAGCACCTTGCGTCGGTCGTAGGCGTCGGCCAGCACACCGCCGTACAGGGATCCGAGCACGAGCGGCACGACCTGGACGACGCCGAGGAACCCCACGGCCAGCGACGAGCCGGTCAGGTCGTAGACCTGGATGGGAGCGGCGACGGCGGTGATCTGGGTCCCCAGCGACGACACGAGCTCCCCTGCGAACAGCAGTCGGAACTGCCGCGACCGCCGCAGGGGGGTCAGGTCGACGAACAGGCGTGAGGACGCGACGGGGACCTCCGGTCAGCTCGACGTGCCGGCCGGGCCCACCGGTGCCGGGTGTCCGCCGGCATGTCCGGCGGCCCCGAGACACCGTCGGCACGCTAGCCCGCGCCGCAGGGCCGGCCCGTGGAGCTGGGACGTCCCACGCCCGACCACGGCACCACGTCGGGAACACCCGGCGCCGTCGGGCCGCGCTCCTAGACTCCCGGTCCATGGAGCCGCCCCTCGCCCCTCGGTACGGGCGACCGGTGCAGGCACGCGCCACGGTCCGCGGGGTGCTCGTGCTCCAGGTGCTGGCCAACGGCGCCGGCGCGGCGCTCGTCGTGGCCTACCTGTCGTTGCTGATCCCCGCCAGCACCCCCACCGGCGCACGGGAGGTGGGCATCAACCTGATCGTGTTCGGGATCTACCTGACGGTGACGGTCCTCGTCGCCGTGCCGATCAACGCCGTCATCCTCGCCCGCGGGGTGAACTGGGTGCGCGAAGGGCGAGACCCGTCGTTCATGGAGCGGGTCAACACCCTCGGCCTGCCGCTGTCCCAGACGATCTCGGCGTTCGTGGTGTGGATCGGCGCCGCCATCGCCTTCGGGGTGCTGAACGAGGACCGCGGCCGCGTCTCGCTGGGGATCGCTCTGGCCGGCCTGGTCACCTGCGTGCTGCTCTACCAGCTCCTGGACCGCCACTTCCGCCCCATCTTCGCCCTCGCCCTGGTCGATGCCCCGCTGCCGCGCCGGTGGCGTGAGATCCAGCCCCGGCTCATGCTGGCCTGGCTGCTCGGATCGGCCGTCCCGCTCATCAGCATCGGCCTCGTCCCCATCGCCCTGCCCGACGGCGAGCTGGCGGACTCGGGGGTGCGCATCACGGTGCTGGTGGTGTCCGGCGTCGTGGCGGGCGGGTTCATCATGCGTGCCGCGGCCCGCAGCGTGGCCGTGCCCGTCGACGAGGTGCGCCGCGCCATGTACCGCGTGGAGGACGGCGACCTCGACGTGCAGCTCCCCGTGACCAACATCGGTGAGATCGGACGCCTCCAGCTCGGGTTCAACGGCATGGTGGCGGGTCTGCGCGAGCGCCGCCGGATCGAGGACCTGTTCGGGCGGCAGGTGGGTGCCGACGTCGCCCGCGAAGCGCTGGGGCGCGACCCGGAGCTGGGTGGCGAGGAACGTGAGGTCACCGTGCTGTTCGTCGACCTCGAGGGCTTCACCGCCTTCACCGAGCAGCACTCACCGGCCGAGGTGGTCGACGAGCTCAACCGCTTCTTCGGTGCCGTGCTGCGCGAGGTCATGCGCCAGGGCGGTTGGGTCAACAAGTTCGAGGGCGACGCCGCGCTGTGCATCTTCGGCGCGCCGGCCGACCAGCCCGACCATGCCGCCCGAGCGCTCCGGGCCGCGGCCACGCTGCCCCGTGTCCTGAGCGAGCTGCCCGACGCGCCCCGGGCGGGCATCGGCGTCGCCACGGGCACGGCGATCGCCGGCCACATCGGCACCCCGGAGCGCTACGAGTACACCGTCATCGGCGACACGGTGAACGTGGCGTCCCGCCTGACCGACCTGGCCAAGCAGCGCCACGGCCGGGTGCTGGCCACCGCGGCCACGGTCGAGGCGGCGGGCCAGGCCGCCCGCGACTGGGTGGAGGCGGGGAGTCTGTCGGTCAAGGGCCGCAGGGCCCCGCTCGACGTCTTCGAGCTGCCCGACGAGGGCTGAGGGCGGGATCCATCGCCGTGGCGACGCACCCCGGTCAGTCGTCGGTGGGGGGCGGCCCGTCGGGGCCCCAGTCGTAGCCGAGCGCCGTGAGCCAGCTCGCGGGCTCCGCCACCCGGAACTGCGCCACCGCCTCACCGACCTGCGGATGCTCGTAGGTCACCAGGATCGTCGTCTTGAGCGCCGCCGCCGGGTCCTGCGCCGCGGTGTCGACCCCGGTCACCGCCGACCGGGAGATCCGGAACTGCTTCTGCGGGGCCCAGGTGACGAACAGCAGGTCGTCGTCGGTCACGGCCAGCACGCCCATGCCCCGCAGACCCCCCGCCTCCTCGGGCTCGGTGCCCATGCCCGTGGCGCGAGGCTCGATGACCCTGATGTTCGGCTTGCCCAGGTCGTCGTGCACGACCTTGATCGCGGCGTCCTCCTTGCCCCGCAGCAACGGGGTGAGGGCGACAGCGGCGATCGCCACCACGACGATCACGACGACCACGGCGATGATCCAGGGCTCCATGACGGCGACGCTAGCAGCGAGCCTCCGAGCTCCCAGCCGACGTCGAGCGGGGCGCGCGTCGGGTCCCGGGATGGGAGAATCCCGGTCGTGGCCCGCGACGACGCCGATCCCGGCCTGCCCGTCAAGCTCCACCCCTGCTCCAACGGCGAGTACCTCCCCGCGCCGGCGAGCCCCCTCGTGCGCGAGGTCGCGCATCGTTCGCGGGACGAAGCGGAGCGCCTCGCCCGGCGGCTCGGTCTGTCCCGTCGGAGCTTCCTGCGCTCCTCCATGGGCGCGGCCCTGGTCCTGGGCACGCTGGCGGCCTGCTCCGAGGAGCAGGCAGCCGAGCGCGGTGATGGCCCGGGAGGCACCTACGACGTGGCGCCCGAGGCCGCCACCGATCCCGACGCCGCGCTCGACGCGGTCGGGGGCGAGGAGTTCGTGTTCGACGTCCAGGCCCACTTCCTGGACTTCAGCCACGACGTGGGCGCGGCTCCCGGCTTCCCCCAGTCCGGCTGCGGGGAGGACGACCCCCGCGACTGCTACACGGTGGACAAGTTCCTCGACCTCTACTTCAACCAGTCCGACACCAACCAGCTCGTGCTGTCGGCCGTCCCCACCGGCGGAGCCCTGCTGTCGCCCGAGGTCATGGCCGCCACCATCGAGCTGGCCGACCGCCTGTGCGACGACGAACGGGTGCTGATGCAGGGCGAGACGCACCCCAGCGACGGAGACGCGCAGGCCCGGCTCGACGACATGAGCGACCTGCTCGACCGCTACCCCATCGCAGCGTGGAAG
>JALOLF010000137.1 GCA_025456085.1 Acidimicrobiales bacterium | reverse complement strand
GCTGCCGCCAGCAGCCGGCCCACACCCCGGCGCCGTAGGCGGCGTCGTCGAGCAGGCGCAGCGCCGTGTAGCGCACCGGGTCCAACGATCGTTCGCCGACGAACCAGTCGGTCAGGGGGCCGGCCAGCGCGGCGAGCGCCACGACCCGCCGTGCCCGTCGGGACACGACCGCCGCCGCCAACGCCACCGGCCACCACACCCGGGTGACGGCCGACGCCAACGGCCGCCACGCCAGCCAGGTTCCCCGCCCGGCGAGACGCAACGCCACGGGCCAGGGGCGCTCGAGGCTCCGGAGCCGGCGGACCAGCGCCGCGGTGGCCCCGAGGGCGAGCGCCGCACCGGCGAGCGGATGACCTGCGGCGGCCAGCCCCCAGGCCGCCGCGCTCCAGGGCGAGACGCGCACCGCCGGCACGGCACCGGGGTGGCGGTGGTGCAGGGCGGCGGCCGCGGTGCCGTAGGCGAAGCGCTGGCGGGCGAGGGCCTCCGGCCCCGGTCGGGGCGGGTGGACGACCCGCACGGCGGGCTCGTAGCGCACGGTCCAGCCGACCTCGTCGAGGCGCCACACCAGGTCGACGTCCTCGCCGGTGCGCAGGCCGGCGTCGAACCCGCCCACGTCGCGCAACGCCTCGACCCGGGCCACGAGGGCGGCGGTGGGCACGTAGGCGACCCGGGCCCGGGGCGCCACCCGTCCCGGCCGGGGGCCGAGGTCGAGCGGCAGGCGGGTCCGCTCGTAGCGAGCCAGCACACCGATGCCCCGCGGGGCACCGACCCGTGGGGCAACCGCGGCGACGGCCGGGTCGGCCAGGTGGTCGAGCAGCGGCGACAGCCAGGTGTCGGGCACCTCGACGTCGGAGTCGAGGAGCACGACGACCGGCGTGCGCACCTGGGACAGTCCGGTGTTGCGGGCCGCCGCCGGTCCCCCGGGCACCGCCCGGCGCACCGCGGTGGCACCGAAGCGCCGGGCCACCGCCGCCACCGGGGCGGGGTCGAGCGAGGCGTCGTCGACCACCAGCAGCGAGGCCGGGGCCGCGTCGCTGGCCCGCAGCGCGGCGAGGCAGCGGTCGAGCTCCCCGGCGCGGTCCCGCACCGGGACCAGCACCGTCACCGTGCCCGCGGCGACGGGGTCGACCCAGGCGCCGGGCCGGGGCCGGGGGTGGGCCAGCCCGCCGTCGAGCAGGCGTCGGGCCAGGCGTTGCACCCCTGGCGCGTCGCCCACCGGCTCGTCGGCGGCGAGACGGTCCACCTGTCGGGCGCCCGCGGCCGTCAGGCGCACCAGGCGCAGCGGCGTGCCACCGAGGAGCACCCGCCCGCCGTCGAGTCGGACGGTCTCGGCGTCGAGCGCCACACGGATCATTGCCGGCAACCGATCCCGGCTCATCGGTCGAGCAGCCGGTACATCGCTGCGGGCACGTCGGCCGGCCCCCGCAGCGCCGTCCACCGGGCACCGGTGGCCGCGGCCAGGGCCTCGGCCTCGGCCGAGTCGCCCTCGGGCGCGAGGATCGACAGCTCCTCGAGCGCCGAGGCGGCCCGCACCGGGTCCTCCCCGGCCGTGGCGCGGCAGTCCGACACCAGCAGCACGGCGCGACGCGAGGCGCGCGACCGCGCCAGCTGCGCCGCCGCCTCCCGCAGGGCGGCCGCCAGGTCGGTGGTGCCCACACCCCGCAGCTGGAGGAGCTCGTCGACCACCGCTTCGGCCGGACGGGCCTCGTCCTGGGCCTCGAGCACCAGCACGTCGCGCCCGAAGGCCAGCACGCTCACGTCGTCGCCGGCCCGCAGCGCACAGCACGCCGCGGCGAGCGCTGCGGTGGCCAGGCGGTCGCCTCCCATCGAGCCGCTGCGGTCGACCACCAGGGCCAGCGCCGTGGCAGGACGCGACCAGCTCCGCACGGCGAGGTCCTCCAGCGCCGGTCGGCTGCGGGTGGCCCGGGCCAGGGCCAGCGCCTCCAGCGACGCGTCCAGATCGAGGTCCCCCTCGGCCCGGTCGGCGGGCTGCAGTCGCTGCCGCCCGACGCCCCCGGTACGGGCCGGCCCGCGCCGGGCCACGTCGAGCACGACCCGAGCCGCCAGGCGGCGCGCCAACCGACGCAGCCGCTCGTCGACGGCGCCGGTGAGGCGGGCCAGCAGGGCCAGCGCGGCGTCGGCGTCCTCGGCCAGCAGGTCGTCGAAGGCATCGACGTCGAGGGCGCCGACCTCGGGGGACACCTGCTCGAAGCCGGGTGTGCGGGCCAGGTCCCGCCGCGAGGAGCGCTGTCGGGCCTCCTCGGCCAGGGCCTGACGGGCGGCATCGCCCTGCTGCACCTGGGCGCCCGGGCCGCCTCCGCCGGGAGGCGTCAGGCTTTTCCCGGCGCGCCGGTCCCGCCCGCTGCGCCGTCCGCGCCGTCGCCGTGGTCGCCGTCGGGCGCGTCGAGCGCCTCCTCGACCGCCAACGCGGCCTGCCACAGGTCGCGCACGACGTCCTCCGGACGGCGATCGCACCCCTCGAGGAGCCGCAGTCGTCCGCTCAGCGCCACCAGGGCCGCGTCGAGTCCCAGCTCGGGGTCGGTCGCCGTGGCGGCCCGCAGACCGGCGAGCTGATCGGCGACGAGCACCAGATCGATGGCACCCCGCACCGAGGACCCCACTCGCACGTCGGGATGGTGGCGCGAACCCCGCACGACCCGCACGGCACGCCGGGCCAACAGCCCGTCGGCCACTCCACCGCCGGACGCGGCGACCTCCCGGCGCACGATGCCCTCCTCGACGTCCTCGCCCTGGTAGCCCATGGCCACCCGGCACACCCGGTCGTAGATGGCCGAGGAGATCCGGGCCGTGCCCACGGCGTCGAAGGGGTTCATGGCCGCCACCAGCCGGAAGCCCGGCTCGGCGCTCACCCGCCCGTAGCGGGGGACGTGCAGCTCGCCCTCGCTCATCACGGTGATGAGCACGTTGAGCGACTCCTCGGGGACGCGGTTGATCTCCTCCACGTACAGCAGCGACCCGGCCCGCAGCGCCGCCACCAGCGGGCCGTCCACGAAGGCCTCGGCGACGTAGCCCTCGGCCACCACCTGCGCCGGGTCGAAGTGCCCGACCAGGCGGGCCGGGGTGAGCTCGGCGTTGCCCTCCACGAACACGAAGCCCGTTCCCACCGTGCGGGCCACGGCGCGCAGCAGGGTCGACTTGCCCGTGCCGGGCGGTCCCTCCAACAGCACGTGGCGACCGGCGGCGAGGGCGGCGACGATCAGCTCCAGCTCGGTGCGACGCCCGACGACGAGCCCGTCGAGCTCGTCGACCAGCGCCTTGTCGGCGCGCAGCAACTCAGTCGTAGACGACCATGCCGCGGATGTTCTGCCCGGCGCGCAGGTCGGCGTAGCCCTGGTTGATCTCGTCGAGCTTGTAGGTCTTGGTGACCAGCTCGTCGAGCTTCAGCTTGCCGTCGACGTAGAGGCGCAGCAGGCGGGGGATGTCGTAGCGGGGGTTGGCGGCCCCGAAGATGGCCCCGACGAGCTGCTTCTGCTGCAGCGTCAGGTCGAACAGGTTCATCTGGATGCCCTCGGTCTTGCCGAAGGTGTCGACCGCGGTCAGCACCACCCGGCCGCCCTTGCTCACGCACTGGAACACGGCTGGGAAGCTCGCGCCGTCGACGTCGTCGGTGGTGATGATGGCCTTCTTGGCCAGCTGGCCCCAGGTGATGTCGTTGACGAGGGCGAAGGCCTCCTCCAGGTTGGCCACCGCGTGGGTGGCACCGAAGTTCATGGCCGACTCCCGCTTGAACTCGACGGGGTCCACGACCACCACGTGGCGGGCGCCGGCCATGGCCGCGCCCTGCACGGCGTTCACGCCCACGCCGCCGGCTCCGATGACCATGACCGTCTCGCCGGGCTGGACGTCGGCTGCGTACACCGCCGAGCCCCAACCGGTGGTGACGCCGCAGCCCACCAGGGACGCCATCTGCAGGGGGATGTCGTCCTCGATCTTGATGACCGAGGCCTCGTTGACGACCGTGACCTCCGAGAAGGTGCCGAGGCAGCACATGATGGCGCAGTCGGTGCCGTCGTGGGTGTGGTGCCGGGAGGTGAAGTCGAGCTGCTTGCCCGCCAGCAGGATGGCGCCCAGGTCGCACAGGTTGGAGTGGCCCGACGCGCACGAGGGGCACCTGCCGCAGGAGGGCACGAAGGACAGGGCGACGTGGTCGCCGGGAACGACGCTGGTGACGCCCGGACCGACCTCGAGCACCTCGCCGGCGCCCTCGTGGCCGCCGATGATGGGGTACAGCTCCAGGCCGAGCAGCTCCGCGGTCGCGGGGTCGGGCATCATCTCGCCCTTGCGGAGGTGCTCGTCGGAGTAGCACAGACCCGAGGAGGCCAGCTTCACGAGCACCTCACCGGCCTTGGGCGGGTCGAGGTCGATCTCCTCGACGCTCCAGTCGGCGTTGACCTCGTGCAGGACGGCTGCTCGCGTCTTCATGGGACCCCCCGGTTCACGGCGTGCGAAGCGGGCACACCCTACCCGCGGCCGCGGCGCAGGAGGTCCGATCAGCGCGGGTCGGGTCTGGCCGCCTCCGCTCAGGTGGCGGTCATGCCGCCGTCGACGGCCAACGCGGCGCCGGTGACGCCTGAGGCGGCCGGTGAGCACAGCCACGCGATGGCCGCGGCCACCTCCTCGGGTTCGAGCAGGCGGCCCAGCGCCTGGTGCGCGGCGAACTCCTCCACCGACGCCAGGTCGTAGACCGCGGCGCTGGCCTCCAGCATGGCGGTGCGGGTGGAGCCGGGGCAGACCGCGTTGGCGGTGACGCCCTGCGGGCCGAGCTCCACCGCCATCGCCCGCACGAGCCCCACGACGCCGTGCTTGGCGGCCGTGTACGCCGCCAGCCGGGGCAGGCCGGTGAGGCCGGCCGCGGAGGCCACGGCCACGAACCGGGCGGGGTCGCCGGCCGCCGCCGTCTCCACCAGCGCCGGCACGGCGGCCCGGGCGAGGCGCCACACCCCGGTGAGGTTCACGTCCAGCGTGGCATCCCACAGGGCGTCGTCGCTCTCCCAGGCCGTGGGCCCACCCAGCACCACGCCGGCCGCGGCCACGGCGGCGTCGAGTCGACCGCAGTCGGCCAGCACCCGACCCACGCACAGCTCCAGGCCGTCCTGGTCGCGCACGTCGGCCACGAGCCCCACGGCACCGGCGCCGCAGGCGGCCACGGCGGCATCGAGGTCCGCCCGGGAGGCCAACGGGTAGGGCACGGCACGATCATCGCTGCAGCGGTCGACGAGCACCACCCGCCAGCCCGCGTCGGCCAGGGCGCGTCCGGTGGCCGCGCCGACGCCCCGGGCGCCTCCCGTGATCAGCGCCACCGGCCGGCCGTCGCCCCGAGGTTCACCCCGCCCGCCCCCGGCGCTCACCCGGTCACCCCCTCCGCCACGAAATCGGTCGATCCGACGCCGGAGACCGACCTCGTGGGACCCGATTTCGGAAGGGTGGCCGCGAGGGACTCGGCCAGGAGGGCGAGGAGGCGCACGCCCTCGGCGGCGGAGGCGCCGGTGGGATCACCGAGCACGCCGTTGGGTGAGACGGCGCGCACGCCGTCCACGCGCAGCCGGGGCAGCAGCTCGTCGAGCGGTTCGAGCGCACCCGGGCGGGCCCGGTCGAGGCGAACCACCTCGGGGGCGATGGCCAGCAGCAGGGAGGTCTCGGTCCGTCCCGCGTGGGCGTCGCCGCCCTCGACGGTCGTGTGCCACACGTCCACGGGGCGACCCTCCCCCGCCAGCACCGACGACACCCGGGTGAGGGCCTCCACGTTGCCGCCGTGGCCGTTCACCAGCACCACCCTCGACCAGTCCGGCCAGGTGGAGCGCACGAGCTCGAGCACCAGCTGCACGAGGGCCTCCGTCCCGATGGACACGGTGCCCGGGAACCCGGCGTGCTCCCCGCTGGCGCCGTAGGGAACGGCCGGCGCCACCACCACGTCGGTGCGCCGCGCGGCGACGGCCTCGGCCACGGCGAGCGCCACCCGGGTGTCGGTGTCCAGCGGCAGGTGCGGGCCGTGCTGCTCGGTGGAGCCCAGCGGCACCAGCAGGAAGGGGCGGGACCTCCCCGAGGCGAGCTCCGGGGAGGTCCGATCCCCCAGCTTCACGTGAGGTAGCCCCACGCCCGGAGCTGCTCGAGCAGCAGCTCGGCCGCCTCGTCGGCGTCGTCGGTGACGACGGTGCGTGGCGGCGTGCGCTCGACCGCGGCGCCGGTGAGCTGCAGGAGGCGCAGGCGCGGGTCGAGCGCCGGATCGGGGCCGGGACGGGCCTGGGGTCGGGGCCGGTAGGGACGGACGTGCACGGGCCGCAGGCGGTGCTGGGCAGCCGGCCGGCCACCCGCCACCTCCACCACGGCATCCCGCGCCGCCAGCACCGCGGCCAGCGAGGCACGGCGCAGCGTCGCCGAGGCGCCCTCCACCGACAGCACCGCCGGCGTGCGCACGCCGAGTCGCTCGCGTCGGCCGAAGTCCAGGCGACGGGTGACGACGAGCGAGCCGGGCTGTCCGACCTCCAGGCGCACCAGGCCGAGGGCCTGCGCGGCACCCAGCTCGCCGGCCAGGAAGGCCGGCACGGCGCCCGATCCCCGGTCGAGGCTCCAGTCGCCGCAGCACACCACGGCGGCGTCGCGCAGCACGTCGGCCAGCACCGACGCCACCGTCTCGCTGGGCGCCCCCGGCGCCAGGTCGACCCGCACGGCACGGTGCACGCCGGTGGCCAGGCAGTCGCGCAGCAGCGCCTCTGCGGCCGGCGGGCCGGCGCTGACCGCCACCACCTCGCCGTCCCAGGCCTCGGCCATGCGCAGCGCCCACTCCAACGCGGCCTGGTCGGCCTCCGAGGCGCCGTGGAAGCGCTCGTCGCGGTGCACCGCACCGGTGAGACGGTCGACGTCGGGGCGCAGGTCCACCCACTTGAGGCACACGCCGACGACGGGACGTCCGGCCACGGCGTCAGCTCCGGTGGAACACGACGCCGTCGCCGCCGTCGGGATAGGTCCAGGTGATGGCGCCCTCGTTGCTGCACACGAGGTAGCAGGTGCCGCACTCGAAGCACTGCTCGTAGTTGAACACGATGCCGCCGTCGCTGGTGGGCACGAACAGGTTCGCCGGGCAGGCGGTCACGCAGGCCTTCGTGGTGCAGCCACGGCACGTGTCGCCGTCGACGGTGATGTGGGCGCGGGTGCCGACCCGGAAGTCGACCGTGGCCATCCGGTCCTCGAACGACACCCGGGACCAGCGCTCCATACCGCCAGCGTAGGCGCTCATCCGTAGGTCCTCAGGGCCGTCCAGCCGTCGCGTGCGAGGTCACGCAGACGCACCCCGCTGCGCTTGGCGTGGTGGCGGGCCGCTCGGAACGCCCCCTGCTTGGGCTCGGGGTTGGTCACCGTGAACAACGCCTCCACGAGATCGCAGGTGAGCTGGGGGTAGCGCTGCTGCACCCGCTCGGACATCACCAGCGAGGGCGCTCGACGCAGCTTGGTGTGGTCCCGCAGCACGAAGTTGGACTCGAGGCGCCGCCGGTAGCCGGCCAGGCCGTGGTCGGACACGTCACCGCGGCGTACCGCCTCCACCGCCGTCTCGCCGGCGGCGATGCCCGACCCGATGGCGAAGTTGACGCCCTCCAGCCAGATGCCGGCGGCCAGGCACATGGCGGCGGCATCGCCGGCCACGAGCATGCCGTCGGTCGACAGCTCCGGCATCATCTCGAGGCCGGCCTCGGGGATGAGGTGCGCCGAGTACTCCTGGAGCTGGGCGCCGTCGACCAACGGGGCGATCATGGGATGGCGCTTGAGGTCGGCGATGAGCTCCTCGGGACGGACCTTGGCCTTGCGTAGCCCGTCGAGACCGAGCACCACGCCGATGGCGATCGAGTCCAGGTTCGTGTAGATGAACCCCCCGCCGGGGATGCCCCGCGTGCCGCCGATGATCTCGAAGTCGGCGCCCTCCCGTCCCGACAGCACGAAGCGCTTCTCGACCTCGTCGCGGGGAAGGGCCAGCACCTCCTTGGCGCCGAGCGTGAAGTGCTTCGGGTCCTCGTGGTGGTACAGGCCCGCCTGCTTGGCCAGGAACGAGTTGACGCCGTCGCAGGCCACCACGAGCCGGGCGGTGAGGTCGCCGTCGGGCCGGTCCGTGCGCACCCCGCAGATGTGGCCCGCGCCGTCGCGCAGCAGACCCGTCGCCGTGGTCGAGGTGACGACCGTGGCGCCGGCGGCCTCGGCCTTGCCGGCCAGCCAGGCGTCGAAGTCGGGGCGGAACGCGGTGGCGCCGTTGTAGGGCGGCTCGCCCCAGGCCGAGGAGCGGAAGTCGATGGTGAGGGCCTGGGATTCGGTGAGCACCACGGTGGCCCGACGGGTCACCCAGCGCTGGACGGGCGCCTCGTCCCACCAGTTCGGGATGAGGTCGTCGAGGATCCGGGCGTAGATGACGCCGCCGTACATGTTCTTGGCGCCGGGGAAGGGCCCCCGCTCGAGCAGGCACACCCGTAGGCCGGCCCGGGCCGCCACCAGCGCCGCGGCCGCACCGGCGGGGCCGGCCCCCACCACGACGAGGTCGAAGTCCGGGGTCGCCGGGGCGTCGACCACGGCGTCACGGGGCCGACCGGCGGTGGCCAGCGACGGACGGGACGGCGCGACGGTCGGGGTGGTGGCCTCAGGCATGTCCGTTCACTCCCAGACGGGCGGCGACGGCGCGCACCAGGGCCGGCGCGTCGGTCACGAGGGCCAAGTCGGCGATGGACATCATGGGACAGCTCGCATCGGTGTTGACCGCCACGACGTGGTCGGGGTGGCCGAGACCGGCCACGTGCTGCACGGCGCCGGAGATGCCCAGCGCCAGGTAGAGCTTGGGGTGCACGGTCACACCGGTGGTGCCGATCTGGCGTTCGAAGGGCACCCAGCCCCAGTCGGTCACGACCCGGGTGGCGCCGACCGAGCACCCGATGGCCCCGGCCACCCGGCCGAGGGCGTCCATGACCTCGGCCGCGCCGAGGCCGGCACCCCCGGCGCAGATGCGCTCGGCCTCGGCCAGATCCATGGTGGCGGGATCCGCGGGCAGCACCTCGAGCAGCACCGGCTCCGTCGCGTCGGTGCCGGGACCGTCCGCGTCGCCGGTCCCGGCGAGGGTCACGGCCGCGGCCCGCAGCGCGAGCGACGGGTCGCGATCGGCACCCCGCACCCCGGGCTGCAGCGTGGCCACGGCCGGTCCGGCGAGCACGACGTCCTCCATGATCTGCCCACCCCAGCGGGTGAGCGTCACCAGGTCCGACCGGATGCGCACCGCGCCGGCGAGCAACGGCCGGTCCAGCACCCGGGCCAGCCGGGGGGCCAGGTCGCGCCCGTCGGGCGAGGCGGGCAGCACCACCAGGTCGTCGCCGTCCACCAGGGGGGCGACGGCGTCCGCCCACCGGCCGGGCCGGAACGCCGACTGCTCGCTCCAGCGGACCTCCGTCGCCACGCCGGCGAGGGCCGCCGCGGCCTGCTCGGCGCCGTCGCCCACCACCAGCGCCACCCCACCGGCCTCGGCCACGGCCTCGTCGCCGCCCAGGGGCAGGGTGCCGGCGCGCACGGGCAGCACCGCGATCACAGCGCCGCTCCCACGCGGTCGCCGTCGACGACGGCGGCGTGCGCCCGGCGGGGGGCGACGCAGTCCCCGACCCGTCGCACCACCGTGCCCGACGGCTCGAGCTCGGCCCGGAGCCGGTGGTAGAGCTCGTCGGCCGGTGACGGCGGCACGGCCAGCACCACCCAGTCCGCCTCCTTGGGGGCGGTGACGCCGGTCGGGTGGTGCAGCACCTGCAGGGCCCGACCCTCGAGGCCCACGACGACCGAGTCGGTCGTCTGGACGATGCCCTTGTCGTGGGCCCGGAACCACCAGTTCTCCATGTCGAGGGTCACCCCCAGGTCCTGACCCACCACCATGCCGGGGGTCAGGATCTCGACCTCGCACCCGCGGTCGGCCAGCACCTCGGCGACGCTGGTGGCCTGGTGGAAGCCGAGCTCGTCCACCACGATCACCCGCCCGGTCGGCGCGAAGCGCCCGGTGAGCACGTCGAGCACGTCGATGACGGGCAGGTCGTCACCGGGGTCGTCAACCGACGCGCCGGCGGTGTCGGGCTCCGGCGGGGCCCACCAGGGCCGGGTGGGACGGGCGCCGGTGGCCACCACCACCACGTCGGGACGGGCCCGGCGCACCAGCTCCGGGGTGACCTCGGTACCCAGCACCAGATCGACGCCGAGGCGCTCGCACTCGTGCACCTGGTTGCGCACCAGGTCGCCGAACTCGGCCCGGTTGGGGACCTTCGCCGCCCACCGCACCTGTCCGCCGGGCTCGTCGTCGCGTTCGTACACCGCCACCTTGTGTCCCGCCGTGGCGGCGCTGATGGCGCTCTGCAGCCCGGCGGGCCCGGCCCCCACCACCAGGACCTTCTTGGGCAGGCTGCGGTGCGTGGTGCCGGCCAGCAACGCCTCGCGTCCGGTGCGCGGGTTCTCGATGCAGCCCAGCCACCGGTTGAGGCCCATGCGCCCCACGCACTCCTGGTTGCAGGACAGGCACAGGCGGATGTGCTCGTGGTGTCCGGCACGGGCCTTGGCCACGAAGTCGGGATCCGCGATCTGACCCCGCACCACACCGATGAGGTCGGCATGGCCCTCGGCGAGGGCCCGCTCCGCCTGCAGAGGATCCTTGAAGCGCCCCACCCCCACCACCGGGAGCTCGACCGCCTTGCGCAGCGCGCTGGGGATGAACAGGGCGTAGTCGGGCGGGATGTGCATCGACGCCTCGATCATGAACAGGGTGGCCGTGGCCACCCCGATGGAGGTGTTGATGTAGTCGACGAGGCCGTGGTCCTCGACCTGGCGGGCCACCTCGACCGTCTCGTCGATGGTGATGCCGTG
>JALOLF010000242.1 GCA_025456085.1 Acidimicrobiales bacterium | reverse complement strand
GGGCCAGGGCTCCGAGCTCTCCGCGGACGCCCACCACGGCGCCGACCAGGTGGTGATGGAGGCCCGCTGCTACGGGCTGGCCCGCCGCTACGACCCCTTCCAGCTCAACACGGTGATCGGCTTCATCGGCCCCGAGTACCTCTACGACGCGGGGCAGATCACCCGCGCCGGCCTCGAGGACCACTTCATGGGCAAGATGCACGGCATCTCGATGGGCGCCGACGTCTGCTACACCAACCACGCCCGGTCCGACCAGAACGAGCTGGAGAACCTCGCCGTGCTGCTCGCCGCGGCGGGCGTCAACTACATCATGGGCGTGCCCATGGGCGACGACTCGATGCTGTCCTACCAGTCGTCGTCGTTCCACGACGCCCCGAGCCTGCGGGCTCTGCTCGGCCTGCGGCCCCTGCCCGAGTTCGAGTGCTGGATGGAGGACGTCGGGCTGATGCGCGACGGCCGCCTCACCGACAAGGCCGGCGACGCCTCGTTCTTCCTCGGACGGTCCCGATGAGCCGGCCCACCGCGCAGGAGCTGCGCGAGATCGTCGCCGACGTGCTGCGCGAGCTGGACGCTCCAGCCGCGGCCGCGCCGGCTGGGCCGCTCCCGGCGGCCCTTCCCGCTGGGCCGCCCCCGGCAGGCGGGGGCGACATCGACCTGCCCGACCCCACGGTGCACCGGAGGCTCCTCGGCGTGCAGAACGCCGCCAACCCCACGGGGCTGGAGAACCTCGTGGCCTCCACCACCGCGCGCATCGGGGTCGGGCGGGCCGGGACCCGTCCCCGCACCGCGTCCCTGCTGCTCTTCCGGGCCGACCACGCCGTGACGCAGGACGCGATCTTCGGCGAGGTGCCGGCGGCCCTGCTCGACCAGCTCGGCATGTTCACCGTGCAGACGCGGGTGAGCACGAGCGAGGAGTACCTGCTGCGGCCCGACCTCGGTCGGCTGCTGTCGGACGAGGCCCGCGCCGAGATCGACCGGCGCTGCGCGAAGAACCCGCAGGTGCAGGTGGTCGTCGGGGACGGCCTGTCGTGGGCGGCCGTGGCCAACAACCTGCCGAAGATCTTCCCGGTGATCGACCAGGGGCTCCGCTCGGCCGGGCTCACCGTGGGCACCCCGTTCTTCGTGCGGTACGCGCGGGTCGGGGTGATGAACGACATCAACGACGTGGTCGGGGCCGACGTCGTGGTGCTGCTCATCGGGGAGCGGCCCGGTCTGGGCGTGGCCGACGCGCTGTCGGTGTACTCCGGCTGGCGGCCGGCGGCCGGCAAGAACGACTCGCACCGGGACGTGCTCTGCATGATCACCGAGAACGGCGGGACGAACCCGCTCGAGGCCGGGGCCTTCGTCGTCGAGCACGTCCGCACGGTGCTGGCGCACCAGGCCAGCGGCGTGGAGCTGCGCCTGACGTTGAGCGGGAGCCGCTGATGGCCGTCCTGGACCCGATCCGACCGACGATCCTCGCCACCCGGCTCATCGAGAACGTGGACCGCCGCTACGCGGCGCGGTTCTCCCTCGGCCCGCACCAGCGCAGCCTGGCGCTGGTCACCTGCGACATCGACGACTGCCTGTACGCCTCCCTCGACGAGGCGACGAAGAAGGCCGACGTACAGGTCGTCTACGCCCACTCCTTCTACGCCGGCTCCGCCCACGCGTCCGGCCCGCTCTCCGGGGAGATCATCGGGGTTCTCGCCGGCCCGGACCCGGCCGAGGCTCGGGCCGGTCTGGAGGCCTGCGTGGCCTACGCCGAGAACGTCGCCCACTTCGAGGCGGCCAACGACGACGGTTCGCTGGCGTTCTTCGCCCACCCGATCTCGCGCACCGGCACCTACCTCAGCAAGGAGGCCGACGTGCCTGTGGGAACGCCGCTGGCCTACCTCATCGCCCCGCCGCTGGAGGCCACCTTCGCGCTGGATCGGGCGCTGAAGACCGCCGACGTCGAGATGAGGGTGTGGTTCGCCCCGCCCTCGGAGACCAACTTCTCGGGTGGCTACCTCGTCGGCGACCAGAGCGCCGTCGTGGCCGCCTGCCAGGCGTTCCGGGACGGCGTCCTCGAGGTCGCCCGCACCCCGAGGGAGGTGTGACCCGCCGATGACGACCCTGGACGCCGACCTGCGCTCCATCCAGGAGGCCCGCGACCTGGCGCTGGCCTGCCGGGCGGCGCAGCGGGAGTTCGCCACCGCCTCGCAGGAGCAGGTCGACCGCGTGTGCGCCGCCATGGCCGAGGTGGTGTTCCGGGACGCGGCCCGCCTGGGGCGGCTGGCGCACGAGGAGACCGGCTACGGCGTCCCCACGCACAAGCAGGTGAAGGTGGAGTTCGCGTCCAAGGCGGTGTGGGAGTCGATCCGCGACATCCCCACGGTGGGCGTGCTGCGCCGTGACCCGCAGCAGCGGGTGGTGGAGATCGGCTGGCCCGTCGGGGTCGTCGTCGCGCTCACGCCGTCGACCAACCCCAGCTCGACCGCGATCTTCAAGGTGCTCGTGTCGGTGAAGGCGCGCAACGGCATCGTCGTGGCGCCGCACCCCGCCGCCAAGGAGTGCACCTACGAGGCCGTGCGGATGATGGCCGAGGCCGGGGAGCGGGCCGGCATGCCCCGTGGACTCGTCTCGTGCCTGCGCGAGGTGACCCTGCCAGGGTCGCAGGAGCTGATGCGCCACCACGCGACCTCGCTCATCCTCGCCACCGGCGGCACGCCGATGGTGCGGGCCGCGCACAGCACCGGCAAGCCCGCGATCGGCGTGGGCCCCGGCAACGTTCCCGTCTACGTCGACCGCAGCGCGGACGTCGCGGCGGCCGCGCGGGCCATCGTCAACAGCAAGGCCTTCGACTGCTCGGTGATCTGCGCGACCGAGCAGTCGGTCGTCGCCGACCGGCCGATCGCCGCCGAGCTGCGGGCCGCGATGCGCCGGGAGGGCGCGCACTGGGTGAGCGCCACCGACAAGCGCGCGCTCGAGCGCGTGCTGTTCACCCCGTCGGGGGCCATGGATCCGACCGCCGTCGGTCGCACGCCCGCGCAGCTGGCGACCCTCGCCGGGATCTCGGTTCCCGCCTCCGCGCGCATCCTCGTCGCCGACCTCGAGGCCGTCGGTCGCACCGAGCCGCTGTCGGGGGAGAAGCTCACCACGGTGCTCGGCTTCTACTCCAGCGACGGCTGGCGGGCCGGGTGCGACCGCTGCATCGAGCTGCTGCACTACGGCGGCGACGGGCACTCCCTGGTGATCCACGCCACCGACGAGGACGTGATCCTCGCGTTCGGCATCGAGAAGCCGGCGTTCCGCATCCTGGTCAACACCTGGGGGACCCTCGGGGCGATCGGGGCGACCACCGGCGTGATGCCGTCCATGACCCTGGCCCCCGGAGGGGTGGGCGGGTCGGTGGTCAGCGACAACATCACGGTGACGCACCTGCTCAACGTCAAGCGTGTCGCCTACCCCGTGCGCGAGCCGCCACCCGCGGCCTACGAACCCGCCCCGGGCGTCGTCGCGGGCGGGGTCGATCGGCCGGACGACCAGGTGGAGCGCATCGTGCAGCGGGTGCTGAACCAGCTGGGTGGGCCCCGATGAGCCCCCGCTCGGCGATGGC
>JALOLF010000241.1 GCA_025456085.1 Acidimicrobiales bacterium | reverse complement strand
GTGTTCGCAGCCCGTCGGGGCAGGCCGGGTTGGTCAGCACGTGCCGGGGATGCTCGACCAGGCACCGCGCCACGACCGTTTCGGCCAGCTCGAACAGCAGGTGGGAGCCGGCGACCACCGCCCGCTGACCGAGGTCGAGGCGGTCGAAGGCGACGGCCTGTTCGTCCGGGGTGGCTGCGTCGTAGACGTCGACCACACGGGGACGGGGCGGCGGCGTGGGCGCTGTCGGGTCTCGGTGGTCACGGTGGAGCCAGAGCCACTCCGCCAGCTCGTCCGGGTCATCGAGATCGGCGAACAGCTCGTGCAGCCACGCCGCGTCGTCGTCGGCCGTGCGGGGCGATGGCGGGGTGGGGAGGTCATGGGCGGTCCCGGCGTCCCACAGGTGGTACAGGGTCCGGCGGCGGGCGGCTTCGCTCGGATGGGCGGCGAGGTGGCCGACCAGAACGTGACGGTCCTCGAGGCGCAACGGCCGGTGGACCGCCACCGCGGAGGCGGCGTGTTCCAGGAACGCTTCGATGGTGGCGGGGTCGACGGCCTCGGCGGCCGACGCGGCCCACGAGAGCGCCTCGACGGCGAGGGCGGGTCCGAGGCGGTGGGTGAGCAACACGCCGGTGGCTCGCACCGCCCGGCGGGTGCCGGCGCCGCCGGCGATCGGGGCGCCGAGGGTCTCGGTGACGATCGCCCGGGCCGAGCCGTAGGCGGCGACCACCTCGTCGACGGTGGTCATGGCGGACAGGGCGTCGAGGCAGTCCTGGGCTCGACGAACCCAGATGCCGGGCAGCGGCGGATAGGCGAGGGCGAGGGACATGGGCGGTTCCTCCTGGGGTCCGGCGCGACGGCGCAGCGGATGGGGGGTGCAGCGGCGTTGGGTCCGTGTCGACGCCTCGACGCAGGAGGCGTTGACGGTTGCGATCCCGCACACGAACGCGGACCCCCGGTCACCGGTGGTGTGCCGTGACCGGACCGGCAGAGGTCGTCTGCCGGGTGCTCCCGAACCGCTGCAGGAGCGCTCTTCAGTTGCCAAGAAGCGCGCGGAACCGGCAGGAACCGTGGCGTCGTTGGCAACCGGGGAGCTCAGGAGGAGCTCGACACGGGGACCGTCACTATGAACCCGGACCGGTCAGACATCAAGGGGCGGCGACGATCAGCACGCCCCCGCCGATTCGGCGGGAACACCACGCCGTCGCCGCCGTCGCGACGCTCCAGTTCGTGGAGCAGTCGATCCCACCCACCGGCGATTCGGCGCCACCCGCTTCCGGCCAGCGCCCTCGTCCGCACCGTCACCCCGCCCGAACCGACCGGGAACGCCCGGGTTGGCCGACCCGGGCAGGGCGTGCACCCCGGGTTGGCCGACCCGGGCAGGGCGTGCACCCCGGGGAGTAGCGACAGGATCGGGCGGCAGACCAGCCTGGACGTCGACGGCCTGGCGACGCTCAGGTGCTCGTGTCCCCGTGGGGCTCGTCCGGCACGGCGTAGCGGGCGATCGGCGGTTCCGGACCCGTGTCCACTTCCAGGCGTCCGACCCGACCCGGGAACCGGCTGCTGGCACCCGTGATCACGAAGCCGTGCTCGCAAACCCGCAGCTCGGTGACGGGGAAGAGCGCCTCCTCCACCAGGTCGAGGAAACTGCCCGGGGTCGTCTCGAGCAGGAACTCCACCCGGGGTCGGTCGTCGCTGGCCGCGAACAGGATCCGTGCGACGAGGGTGGGGATCGTCGAGGGTGACGGCGTGAAGTACGCCCGGAAGGACGCCACATCTCGCACCATAGGTCGGCCCTGCCGAGCCACGCCCGAGCGCGGGAGACTCCTCGCCGGCGAGGCCACGCTGGCCCCGGGCGGGAATCCCGGGTCGGGCGTCTGTATCGGGAAGTTGCGGGTCGGCCGCTGACTGTTAACAGAACCCGGGTTTCGTTGTCGGTCGTCGTAGGGTGGGGGGATGGACGTCAACGGCTACGCCGACAGCGTGTTCGGCCGTGTGCGCCGCACGGGCGGCGCGCGGGGCTACCTGGCGTTCTTCCCGAACCCGATCCCACGCCAGGTCGCGATTGCCCCGGCCAACGTGTTGCGGCTGGCGGACGCGGAGGCGGCGCTGGGTCGTTTGGCCGGTGTGGGTCGGCTGCTGCCGGTGCCGCAGCTGTTGGTGCGCCCCTACCTGCGGCGTGAGGCGGTCGCTTCGACGCGCATCGAAGGCACGCAGGCGTCGCTGGTCGAGGTGTTCGATGCCGAGGCCGGCGACGCGCCCTACGGCGCCGACGTCGAGGAGGTCGTCAACTACGTCGAGGCGATGGAGGCGGGGCTGCGCCGCCTCGAGACGCTGCCGGTCAGCGTGCGCCTCATCCGGGAGATGCACGCGGTCATCCTTGCCGGTGTGCGGGGCCGGGACCGCCAGCCCGGCGAGTTGCGCACGACCCAGAACTGGATCGGCCCACCCGGGGCGACCATGGAGACGGCGACGTTCGTGCCGCCACCGCCCGATGAGCTCCCTGCGCTGCTGGCCGACCTGGAGCGCTTCATCCACGAGGACCCGCTCCTGCCGCCGTTGGTGCAAGCGGCGCTGCTGCACGCCCAGTTCGAGACGGTCCACCCGTTCCTCGACGGTAACGGCCGGCTCGGTCGGCTGCTCATCGTGTTCTTCCTCGTCGTCCGGGACCGCCTGCCCGAGCCGCTCCTGTACCTGTCGCCGTACTTCGAACGGCACCGCGGCGAGTACTCCGACGCGCTCCAGGCGGTCCGTGAGCGAGGCGACGTCGACACCTGGCTGGCGCTGTTCCTCGACGGCGTACGGGTGCAGGCAACCGACGCCGTGGCGCGGGCCGAGCGGCTCATCGATCTCCGCGAGCAGTACCGCACGACCGTGCGTGGCGCGACCCGCGGGATCGCGAACCAGGTCGTCGAGCTGGCCCTCGAACAGCCGGTGCTCACGGCGCGCACCGTCGAAGCACGCCTCGGCGTGAGCCGCCCGGCCGCGCTCAAGGCGCTCCGTCAGCTCGCGGACCTCGGTATCCTCGCCGAAGCAGCCGGAGGGCCCCGCGGTCAGCTCCGATGGCGCGCTCCGCAGGTGCTCGGCGTCCTCACTGACGAGTAGGCCCGCCATCGGCGGGAGCGCTGCGTGCCACGCACAGGCGGTTGTGGGGCGGGACGCCCCGGTGATGCCGGAGTACGCGCCCGCTGCTGATGAGCCAGGGGGCTGGGTAGGTTGGCGGGGTGCGAACGGTCAAGCGCAGCTACGGACCCGGCGAGGCGAACGAGTACGTGTCGGGGGGTGGGCCGTCGACGGCTGATGAGGTGTCGATCACGACCGATGGGCGCTGGCTGGACTCCGCGGAGGCCGTGATCGAGTTCTTTGCCGAGCTCGAGCGGGAACGCGCCCGCGAGCACGCCTGACGTCGCGAGGTGGACGATCCACCTGTTCTCGATGTCGACCGGGTCGTGGCGACGCTGGATCGACGGGGTGGTCTATCTCCTCGTCGGCGGGGTGGCTGCCCGATGTGTTGCCGAGAACCGACCGGGACAACCTCGCTCGTCTGGCGGCGGCGCTGTCGGAGCTCGGAGCGTTTCTGCGCATCGGTGGGATGACCGACGGGGAGGCCCGGGCGCTTCCCGTCGTGATCGATGGTCGTGCGTTGGAGGGCATGGAGGTCTCGACGTGGCGAACCGCTGCCGGCGACCTCGACGTGCTGCAGCATCTGCGTGACGAGCGGGGTGACCGGGTCGGCTATGGCGTTCTGGAACCGCGCTGCACGGCGATCGAGGTCGTCGGTGTCGAGGTGCGGCTGGCGAGCCTGGCCGACATCGCCCGCTCGAAGCGGTTCGCGGATCGCGAGAAGGACCGCGAGGCGCTGCCTGAGCTGGAACGGCTCCTCCGAGACGGAGGCGAGTGAGCCAGTTCTCATGCGCTTACAGATCGTTGACGTGCACGGACCACGCGCGAGGTTCGCTCGCTCCAATTGATGACGAAGGGCGCACGGTGTGGATGACCGACTGCTCCTTCGGTCACCCGAAGGCCACCGAGTAGGCCCGCTTCGACGGCGGCCTGGCGAGGCCGGGGCCCAGCTCCAGGCGAGCCGGAGACGGGTGTTCGTTGCCGGCGAGCGAGGTCCTGTCGCTCGCTCGTCACCGGCGCGCCGACGAGCGAAGGGCCGAAGTCCGTACTGGTCGGCGCCCCGCGGGTCGGGTGCACGAAGGCGGCTCGTCACGCAATCGTCGCGTGTGCCCGGGGGTCGAATCGGCGTCGAGTTCGACCGGTGGCGGCTGCGTGTCGTCGCCGCGTTCTCAGCGGCCGTCCTGTTCGTCGCGCCGCTCGTCGGCCAGGTTCTCGGCGCGAACGGCCCGTGTGCGGAAGTACTCGACCTGCTGTTCGAGGGTCTCGCGCGTGGCTGCCGCCTGCGTTGCGTCAGCGTCGAGGCGGGCCATCTGCCGAGACGCGAGGTCGAGTTGGCGGCGGAGTCGGGCCAGCTCGGCGTCACGGCCGGCGAGGCGACGGCGGGCGTTGCGCAGCTCCTGGCGGAGCCGGTCGGGCTCGGCAAGATCGGCCGCCAGTCGTTCCCGGTAGGCGCGTTTGCGCTCCGCCTCGGATGCCCATTTGCGGGGGCGGCCGCGCTGCGCCGGGGTCGGCGTGTCGTCATCGGACGGGCCGACCGTCGGAGGTGCCGGCTGGGGCGCGGCATCGTCACCGTCGGAGGCGTCGAAGGGGAGCGAGACCTGCCTGGGACCGGGCTTCCGGGGCACTACTGGAGGATAAACGGACGGGACGGAACCACCGTGCACACCGACGGTGATGCTCTGTGAGCGGCGATGATCGTTCCGGGGGACTGGGCGTCGAAGCCCGTGAAGACCGCGGGGCGCGTGCAGCGACGTGACCGGCGGTGAGGCGTGGCCGTGCGGGGCGGCGTCGGCGCGGTCACGCGACGGCGTGGAGCCCGAGGCTTGCAAGCCGGACGTGGGCTTCGGCGTTGCGCAGGAGGCGATCGGCGACGTCGCTCGATGCTTCGACGATCTCGATCTCGCCGTCGTCGATGAGTCGTTGGA
>JALOLF010000136.1 GCA_025456085.1 Acidimicrobiales bacterium | reverse complement strand
GCAGCACGACGACCCGGCTGGCGACCGGGCCCTCGATGTGGAGCCGGCTCCCGTCGTCGAAGCGGCTGACCGAGCGGGCCAGGAGCACGAAGCCCAGCGCCTGGTAGAAGGCGACCGAGCGCTCGAGGTCGGCGCAGCAGACGGCCACGAACGCGAGCCTGGTGGCGGACCCCGCCACGAGCTCCACCGCTGTGCCGTCGGGGTCGGTGGCCAGGGCGACCACGGCCTCCCGCCCGTCGGGGCGCTCGACGGGGAAGGGCGGCCCCCAGGAGGAGCCGCCGGTGCGCCCGAGTCGACCGACCGCCGCGTCGAGGTCGGGCACGGTGATACCGATGCGCTGGTAGCCGCACTGCTCGGGTCGGCCGGGAGGCGCGCCGCCGGCGGCGGGCTCGAGCCACTGGAGCAGGTCGATCGCCCCGCCGTCGAAGCCGTTCGCGCCGAGCAGGATCGACGCGTCCCAGCGGCCGTGGTCGAGGCCCAGCGAGGCGGCGGGCTGTGCCGACTCCGGCGTCGTGCGGAACCCCTCGGTCAGGCCGAGGCCATCGGTGTAGAAGTGACGGGAGCTCTCGAGCGACCGGCAGTTGACGTTCACGTGGAAGATCCGGGCGTCATCGAGTGGCACGGCCCGCACCGTAGGGCTCTCGGGGTCGAGCGGCAACGGTCCGGAGCGTGCCGCCAGCCAGTAAGACGAGACAACATTCCGGTAAAGTGCTTCGTCTTTAGTCGTCGAGCCGAGCGAGAACGTCGTGCGCGTGGATCCCCGCAGCCCCTGCATCATCGGTGTGGCCACCCGCACCTGGCGCCCGGAGGACGGTGATGCGCCCGAACCGCTCGACCTGTGGGTCGAGGTGGGCCGGGCGGCCGTCGCCGACGCCGGCGCGCGCTCACCGGTGCTGCCTGCCGTCGACGCGCTCCACGTGGTGCACTGCATGAGCTGGAGCTACGACGACCCACCCCGCCGGCTGGCCGAGG
This sequence comes from Acidimicrobiales bacterium, assembly GCA_025456085.1. Lineage (GTDB taxonomy): Bacteria > Actinomycetota > Acidimicrobiia > Acidimicrobiales > Acidimicrobilacustridaceae > JALOLF01. Next base: position 12,160 of record JALOLF010000136.1, on the reverse strand, counting down.
AGCTCGGTCTGCACGCGCGCCATCGAGAGTCGTCGATCCTGGCCGGCACCTCGGGTCAACGCATGGTCAACGCGGCGGCGGAGCGGATGCTGGCGGGGCAGTCCGACCTGGCGCTCGTCGTGGGGGGCGAGGCGCTGGCGACCCTGCGTCGACACCGCGCCGCAGGGGAGGCGCCGGCGTGGCGCCATCCCTCGCCCGACGCCGACGCCCCGCCCATCGATCTCGAGGAGTGGATCTGGCCCACGGAGTGGGCCCACGACGTGATCCAGCCCGTCGTGACCTTCGCCGCCATGGACACGGCGCGCCGTGCCCGGGTCGGCCTCGGCCCGGCCGAGCACCTGCGCGCCGAGGCGGAGGTCTTCTCGCGCGCGTCGAACGTCGCCGCGCGACATCCGGACGCCTGGTTCCCGACGGCGTACGAGCCGGCCGAGCTCACCACGGTGACGGCGCAGAACCGGCTCGTGGCCGCGCCCTACCCCAAGCGCATGGTGGCGATCATGGACGTGGACATGGCCGCCGCGTTGGTCGTGGCCAGCCATGCCCGGGCGGACGCCCTCGGCGTGCCACTGGAGCGTCGGATCTACCTGCGGGGCTGGGGCTTCGCCCGGGACGCGACCCACGTCGCCGAGCGTCCCCATCTGGACCGCTCGGAAGCCCTGGCGTCGGCTGTGCACGGCGCCCTGGGCTACGCGGGTATCGGCGTCGACGACCTCACCCACCTGGACCTGTACTCCTGCTTCCCGTCAGCGGTGCTCTTCGCCCTCGACGCGCTCGGGCTCGATCCGGCGGAACCCCGGCCCGTCACGGTCACCGGGGGGCTCCCGTATCACGGCGGGCCGGCGAGCAACTACACCACCCACAGCATCGCCGAGATGGTTCGCCGGCTTCGCGACGACGGCGCAGGGTACGGCCTCGTCACCGGCGTGGGCATGCAGATGACCAAGCACGTGGCCGCGGTGTACGGCGTGGCGCCGGGGCTGGTCCACTCGCCGGACTACGGCGCACTGCAGGCGCCGGCCGAACGATCGCCGCTGCGCCGCGTCGTGCCGGCGGTCGAGTCCGAGGTTCCGGCCACGATCGCGGCTTACACCGTGGAGCACGACCGGTCGGGGTCAGCCACCAGCGCCCTCGCCGTCGTGGATCTGGCCGGTGGGCTGCGGGCCTACGCCCGTACCGTCGACGTCGATGCGCTGGCCGCACTGCGCGACGGCGAGTGGGTGGGACGGCGCGTCCGTCTGCGGCCCGGTGCCGGTGGGGTCAACGTCCTGTCGGTGTAGCGCCGGTGTGCCACTGGTTCGGCGTCCTGCTGTCGGATTCCGACAGGTACTCGCGCTGCCAGTTGCGGAGGTTCGCTGGTTCGGCGTCCTGCTGTCGGATTCCGACAGGTACTCGCATTGCCAGGGCGCCGGCGGCGTCGGTCGGGCTCTGGTCCGGACGCGCCGACGCCGGATCAGCCCAGACTCGAGCGCAGCAGGTCGGCGAAGGCGCCGCCCGTCACACTGAGCGTCTGCTCCCTGCGTGCCGCGAAGCGCCAGCCTGCCGCCGTGCGCACGTAGCCGTCGTGGTAGACGCCCACGACGTCGAGGGTCTCCTCGGCGCCTTCCCAGGTGAGGCCGTGGCGCGCCACCACGTGTACGTCGCCCGTGGCCGTGTCGGGCCCGGTGAAGGTGATGCGCGAGGTGGACATCGAGTGGAGGGTCCAGATGAACAGGCCGAGCGCGTCGGGCATCCACGCCGCGACGTCGGCCGGCAGACCCGAGATCCCCCCGGCCGACCGGTAGTCGATGACGGCGTCTGGGGTGAACAGGCCCTCGAAGGTCGCCCAGTCCCTGCTGTCCACGGCGTAGGCGTAGGCGACGGTCAGGTCGCCGATGCGGGCACGGTCCTCGAGTCGCAGGTCGTCCATGTGCGCAACGCTGGCACAGCGCCGGGGCGGCTGCTCGACCGTGACGGGGTGGGCAGGTCGTCGCAGCGGTTGTCTAGACTTGCCGCTCGTAGCAGGTGCTTCGGTGCGGAAGGAGCCCATGGTGGACGTAGACGAACCCCGAACCGATCGTCGCAGCGTGCTCAAGAAGGCCGCCGTCGCGGGCGGCATCGTCTGGGCGGCGCCCGTGCTCGTGAGCGCCACGACACCTGCGGCAGCCGGGACGCCGCCCCCGGTGCCCCCAGAGGTGATCGACATCGCCCTGCAGCCGTTCTCCCAGTCCATCGCGTCGGCGTGCCTCTCGGCGACCAGCGTCGCCCAGCGCATCAGCGCCAGCCCGGCCGTTGTTCCGCCGGGAGCGGACTGGGCCTTCTCCTTCGTCCAGGAGTACGGGGGTGCGAACCCGAGCATCCAGGTGGTGGCCGTCTCTCTCGTGAGCGCCTGGGTACCGGCGCCGGTGTTGACCGTCGTGCCGCCCCTTCCCCACGTGCTCTCCTCGCCCCTGGTGATCGCCGGGACGGGCGCCCTGGGAGGGGTCGCGGTCGAGACCGCCGCGCGTCTCTCCTACTACTGCATCTAGCTCGTCGGTTCGGTTCCTCGGGTCGGGTCCGGTGCCGGGCGCACGACGTAGTCGCCGAGGTCCGGTTCGCGGGTCCAGGCCCAGAAGTCGACCAGGCGCCAGGGGCTGAGACCGTGCACCACGCCCTCGTCGTTCTTGTAGAAGCTGTGCTCGATGAACGGCGACGACCACACCATCAGCTTCAGCTCGGCCTGGCTGCGCCGGTACCAGTCGTCGTAGCGCTCGGGCAGGGGCTCCAGCGCGCCGATGCCCTGTTCGGCCATGGCCCGCAGGCAACCGAGCACGTAGCGGACCTCGCACTCCGAGTGGAAGATGAGGCTGCCGCCGCTGGCCAGGTTGGTGCCGGGCCCGTAGAGCAGGAAGAGGTTCGGGAAGCCGGGCACGGTCATGCCGAGGTAGGCGCGGGGGCGCACCCCCCACTGCTGGCGCAGGTCGACACCGTCGCGGCCCACGATGCGCAGCGGTAGGAGCACGTCGTTCACCCGGAAGCCGGTGGCCCACACGATCACGTCGGCCTCGTGCCCGTCGCCGTTCGAGTCGACGACGCGGTCCGCCTCGACGCGGTCGACCCCGGCGCGCACCAGCTCGACGTTCGGTCGCTTCAGCGTGGCGAGCCAGCTGCCGTTGTCCTGCAGCGTGCGCTTGCCCGTCGGCGGGTAGTCCGGCACGCACTTCTCGACCAGGTCGGGCCGACCCTCGAGCTGGCTGACGATCCAGTCGGTGAACACGAGTCGGGCGCCTTCGTTCACCTCGCTCACGGACTGCTGCTGGGGCTCCCAGTCGGGGTCGACCCGGGCGGCCGCCAGGCCGGTGTCGCATCCCGGCCAGAAGATCAGGAACCGGTACCAGCGGCCGTAGAAGGGCAGGTGGCGCAGCGCCCAGCGCATCCCCGGCCCCACGGGCTCGTGGTAGTTGGGGTTGGGGAACATCCACTGGGCGGTGCGTTGGATGATGGTGAGGTGCTCCACCGTGTCGGCGATGGCGGGGGCGAGCTGGAAGCCGGTGGCGCCGGCCCCGATCATGACCACCTTCTTGCCGGTCAGGTCGACGTCGTGGTCCCAGCGGGCGGTGTGGAACGACGGCCCGGCGAAGTCGTCGCGGCAGGGGATGTCCGGGACGAAGGGCCGGTTCAGCTGGCCGACGGCGCTGATGACCGCCCGGGCGGTGAGGGTCTCGCCGCTGTCGAGCTCGACGGACCACGTGGCCGAGGCGTCGTCCCACGTCGCGCCGAGCACCTCTGTGCTCCAGCGGACGTGGCGGTCGACGCCGTACTTCTGCATCACGCGCTCGAAGTAGGCCTGCAGCTCCGGTTGGCGGGCGAAGAACTCGCTCCAGTGGTCGCTCGGCTCGAAGCTGTAGCAGTAGAAGTGGTTGCCGACGTCCACTCGGGCGCCGGGGTAGGAGTTCTCGAACCAGGTGCCACCGACGCCGGCGTTCTTCTCGACGACCACGTACGGGAAACCGGCCTCGCCGAGGCGGATGGCGGCGAGCAGGCCCGACATCCCGCAGCCGATGACCACGACCGGGTAGTCCGCGGCTGCGTCCGGATCGACCGGTTGCGGAGCCCGGGCGTCGCTGCCGTCGAGCTCCATCTCCTCGAGCAGCATGTCGACGTACTCCTCGGGCACGTCCTCGCAGACCAGCCAGTCCATCATCCGCTTGATCTGCTCCCGACCCGGCGGCTCGGGCTCGGGGCAGCCGCGGTCGCGCCAGTCACGGATGACGTCGAGGGCGACCGAGCGTGCCGCCGCCTTGTCCTCGTCGGACATGAAGCCCTGCACCTCGTTGAGGAACAGGCCCTGGGGGCGCAGCGGGCCGTCGAGGATCGTCGTGTCGCCGCTCATGTGGACGCAGGACAGCAGCAGGGTGGGCACGGAGACGTCCTCGAGGGCGGCGGCGAGGTCGTCGTCGCTCATGTCTTCGGCCGTGAACGGGAGACCGGCATGGGGATTGCGCACGTCGTGCACCGTACACAGCCCGATGGGGTCGGGCCGGCGCCCACGGACCGGCGTCGTCGACCCGGTGCCGACCGGCCGTCGGCGGGGAGCGAGCTTCTCGTCCGGTGGGCCGACGGGTAGCGTTGCCGTACCCATGGACGGCTCTCGCGGACTTCGCTACATGCCCGCGCTCGACGGTCTGCGAGGGCTGGCGGTCCTCGGTGTCATCGCCTTCCACGCCGGTCATCTGACCGGCGGCTATCTCGGCGTCGACCTCTTCTTCGTGCTGTCCGGGTTCCTCATCACCAGCCTGCTGCTGGTGGAGCACACCGACACCGGCACGGTCGGCCTCGGTCGTTTCTGGGCCCGCCGGGCCCGGCGACTGCTGCCGGCGTTGCTGCTGGTGCTCGGGTTCTCCGCGGTCTACGCGTCCCTGTGGGCGACGCCCGTGGAGCTGGAGGCGATCCGAGCCGATGGTCTGGCCGCCCTGTTCTACGTCGCCAACTGGCAGGCCATCGCCGGCGACGGGAGCTACTGGGCGATGTTCGACGAGCCCTCCCTCCTGCAGCACACGTGGTCGCTGGCCATCGAGGAGCAGTTCTACCTGCTGTGGCCCTTCGTGGTGCTGGCCGTGCTGGTGTGGTGGCGGCGCAGTCCGAGGGCGCTGTTCTGGGTGTGCGCCGGTGGCGCGGCGCTGTCGGGTCTGTCACTGGTGGTGCGCTACGCGCCCGGCACCGATCCCAGTCGGCTCTACTACGGCACCGACACCCGCGTCGCCGCCATCCTGCTCGGCGCCGCCCTCGCCTGCGCGGGCCAGGTGTGGGGCCCGGTGCGCACCTCGCGGGGTCGCCTCGGCCTCGAGATCGCGGGCCTGGCCGGCATCGGGTTCCTGGCCTGGGCCTGGTTCAGCGTCGACGGTCAGGCGCCGTTCCTGTACCGGGGCGGGCTGCTCGGAGCCGGTCTCGCGGCCACCGTGGTGATCGCCGCCGCGTCGCACCCCGAGGCCGGGGTCATCGCCCGGGCGCTCGGCTGGGCGCCGCTGGTGGCGGCCGGGATCGTCAGCTACGGCCTGTACCTGTGGCACTGGCCGATCTTCGTGCTCGTCTCACCCGAACGCACCGGCTGGCCCGATGCCGTGGTGCTCCTGGCACGCTTGGCCCTCACGGCGAGCGTCGCCTACGCGTCGTACCGGCTGGTCGAGCGGCCCATCCGCCACGGCGCGCTCGCCGGCTGGCCGGCGCGGGTGGCCGCCCCGGCCGCGGCGCTGGCCGTGACGGTGGCGCTGGTGGTGGCCACCGTCCCGACGACCGTCCAGCCCTCCGAGCAGGAGGTGGCCGCGGCCCTCGTCGCCGGCGCCGGGGCTCCCGGTGGCGGTGCCGGGAGCGAGCCCGGACCGGTGGCACCGGCTGCGACGTCGGAAGCGCCGACGACGATCACCGTCGCGGGGGAGCGTCCCGTGCCCCGCGCCACCGTCGAGCTGGGCCGGCCACCCCGGATCCTGCTCGTGGGCGACTCCGTGGCCTACACCCTGGCTGCCGGGCTCGTCCCGGTCGAGCAGACCCTCGGCATCGACGTCAGCTCCCAGGCGGTGATCGCGTGCGGGGTGGCCCGCGGCAACGGACGGGTCCGCCTGCCCGACGGCTCGACGGCCGTGGAGACGGCCGAGTGCCATGACTGGGAGGGACGGTGGGGCGGCGAGCTCGACACCTTCGTCCCGGACGTGGCCGTCCTCGTCGTGGGCTGGGCCGGGAACACCCAGCGCGATCTCGACGGCGTGTGGCGGTCGGCCTGTGACCCGGTGTTCGACACCTGGTACGAGGGCGAGGTGCGCGACGCGCTGGAGGTGCTCACCTCACGGGGCACGCCGGTGGTGATGGCCACCGCCCCCTACTACCGGTCCGTGAAGGCACCCCCCGACAGCGACGCCAGCGTCGACTGCCTGAACCGCGTCTACCGCACGGTGGTCGCCCGGACCCCCGGGGTCTCGCTGGTGGACCTCGGCGCGCACATCTGCCCCGAGCGCGCCGCCTGTCGCACCGAGGAGGACGGGATCGTGCTGCGACCGGACGGGCTGCACTTCGACGGTCCCTCGGGCACGCTGGTGGGATCGTGGCTGGTCGACCGGTCGCTGGAGGCCGTGGGCTTCTGACGCGGCGGCGGCGCGAACCGGGCGCCCCGCCCCGACGCCTCGGATCGGGCTCGTCGCCGGTCCCCGAAGCGCGCGTTGACGCGCGCGACTATCCGCGACGGTGTCACACCCCCTGGTTAGGGTGCACCTCATGGGTCGTCCCCGAGTCTGCGACGAGCGGCGGATCGTCACCGCCGTCCGCCTCCCCGAGTCACTCCACCGTCGGTTGCAGCTCGCAGCCAGCGAGCGGGACGTCTCGGCGAACCTGCTCGTCACGAAGGCGCTCGACGAGTACCTCCGACGGCTTCCCGACGCCGACGAGGTCCTGGCGCCGACGCGTCCACGACCGGCGCGCGGAGGCGCATCGTGAACGTCACCTCGCTGTCGGCCGCGAGGAGCGGGCGTGGGCGACGCCCGACGTCGACCGCGAACTTCGGGTCAGGTCGCCGAGAAGCCCACGACGCCTCGGCGTTCTACGACCGGTTCGTGGCGCCGGAGATCTCGACCGACACGACCGTCAACCCACCCGCCGAGGTCGACGTCATCTACCGACAGGACGCCCGTTCGATGACGGGCGTGGTGTCGAACTCGGTCGCGCTCGTCGTGACGTCGCCGCCGTACTTCGCGGGCAAGCAGTACGAAGAGGACCTCGGCGTCGGCGGCGTCCCCGCCGACTACTTCGAGTACCTCGAGCTCCTCCGCAGCGTGTTCGACGAGTGCAAGCGGGTCCTGGAACCGGGCGGTCGGATCGCGGTGAACGTCGCCAACCTGGGCCGCCGCCCGTACCGTTCGCTGTCGGGCGACGTCACCGGGATCCTCCAGGATCTCGGCCTGCTCCTGCGAGGCGAGGTCATCTGGTGGAAGGGACGCGCCGCCGGTGGCTCCTGCGCCTGGGGCACCTTCCAGCGCCCGTCGAACCCGGTGCTGCGTGACGTCACCGAGCGCGTCGTGATCGCCAGCAAGGGCCGTTTCGACCGGGCCCTCACACCGGTCGAACGCCTCGAGCGGGGCCTGCCCTCCACGGCGACCATCTCCCGCGACGAGTTCATGGAGGCCACGACCGATCTGTGGGAGATCGCCCCCGAGAGTGCCACGAGGGTGGGCCATCCCGCGCCCTTCCCCGTCGAGCTGCCGACCCGGCTCATCGAGCTCTACACGTATGAGGGCGACGTCGTGCTCGACCCGTTCATGGGCTCGGGGAGCACCGCCGTGGCTGCCGTTCGCACGGATCGCCGGTATCTGGGGTTCGACACCGACCCCGAGTACGTGGGCATCGCCGAGCGTCGCGTCGCCGAGGAGCGCGAGCGGATCCGTGCTGTCGCCACCGCCGGCGACGCCGACGCCGAGCTGCGGGTGGAGCTGCCCGCGATCGCGCCGCGCCCCGACAGAGCCGACGGCCCCGACGGCGCCGATGCGCTGGCCCGGGCGGTCCGGGAAGGCCGCCAGACGCGCGAGCTGGCGGAGATCCTCCTGCGGGCCAGTGGGTTCGAGAACATCCGAGCCGAGGTGAAGCCGAGGGGTCTGGGCATCGAGCTGAGCTTCGTGGCGACCGACCGGACCGGCGCGGACTGGGCCTTCGACGTGTCCGGGGCGTTCACCTCGAGCCGCGCCGGCCTCCGGCGCACCGACACGCTGTGGAAGTCGCTCGGCAGGGCGGCGGTGCTCCACGAGGGCCAGCGCGACACGGCGGGAGGCGGCATGCCGCTGGTGCTGCTCACGACGGATGCCCCGACGAGAGGCAGCGTCGGCCACCGGGCCCTGCGGGTCCTGCGCGGTCCGGGGCGACCGGTGTTCGACCTCGTGCAGCTCCTCGACGCCGACGACCACGCCCGACTCCGGGCCTACGCCGCCGAAGGGCGGGGAATCCCGCCGAGCTGAGCCGGCGCGGTGTGGCACCCGTGGACGTGACACGTGCTTCGGGTGGGGCCACCCGTGGCATTCACCCGGTGCCTCGCGTCGCCGCCGATCGAGTCGTCCGGGCGCTGGACGTCGCCTCCGACGATCCCGCCTTTGCCGGCACGACGACGATGACGCGGTCCGTGCGGGCGATGGAGGGTGGCACCCCGGTTCGACATCACCGCCGAGCACCACGCGATCGGTCTGGCCTCCTCGCTCGCCAACAGCGCTCGACACCTGGAGCGCTGAACTCCGTCGGAATTCGAAGCCCGGACGTCGTGGCCCCGGACGGCGCGTCGGCTGCCGGGTCGTTCAACGGGCTGCCGAGTGAGGTGGTGCTCGAGCCCCGGATGGATCCCGTCCCGAGAGCGAGCACCTCGTCGGATCTCTCCGGGAATGCTGTCGTCGTCCGCTCCTGCGCGGAGTCCGCGATCGTCACAGCACGCCGCTCCTCCGTCCCGCCGTTCGACGTCGGGGACGGTAGCGGCGCGGACGTCGTTGCGCGCAGAGGTCGTCGTTCCCGGAGCATCGCCGAGACCCGATCCGGCGGCACCTCGATTCGGGAGGTCACGTGGAGGTCACGCCGGCCCTCAGCAAGCACGGCCAAGCGGAATGGCAAGCCTGCGACCGGCACTTCCCGAGTGGAGCTGATGGGACTCGAACCCACGACCCCCTGCTTGCGAAGCAGTACGATAGTTGTCCAAGAAGGGTTGGCGCGTACCGATTTCCGTCGGCTCGTGTCGTCGTGTCCTGGCGTGAACGAGCAGGTCAGCAGGGGGTCGAGTGTCCGATCCGTGCCGGCGAGTGCGAGCGAGTCGCGACCGTCGTCGCGTGGTCGGCCGAGGACGATCGCAGGGTCGCCGGCTACGTTTCTGGCTACGTCGCGCGGCGGTGGATCGGGCCGGTCGACCCCCTGAGGATTCCGAAGAAGCTCATCCGAGCGGGCGGCGCGACGTAGCCAAACGTAGCCAGCCGTGGTGGAGGGCGGTCGCACGATGCGCCGGGGCCGATCGTCGCTTCGAGTCACCGAGGCTCCTGGTCCCTCCACCCCGAGTCGGCGCGTTCGACCAGGTGATCGGAAGGGGTGACCGCAGCAGCGTTCGGGACGGCTTCCGGGGCAAACGCTTGTTCGACGGCGTCATGCTCGGGTACGGTGCGTGCATGCCGCGCAAGGTCTGGACGGCCGCCGAACTTGACGAGTTGTCGCCTGCCGAGGTCGACGCCTTGTTCCAGGCCAGCATCGTGACCGATCTCGACGAGGTTCCACCGGAGTTCCTCGCCAAGGTACGTGCCGACCTCGAGGAGCACATCGCTGCGACCGAGTCTGCACGAAAGCGGTGAGCGGCGACCGTCGGACGGTTCGGACCACGCAGCAGTTCTTCGAGGACCTTGATCGTCAGCTCCCGCCGGAGCGGGGTCCACACGGCGAGCCTTCCGCCCACGACTTCCAGGTCTACGAGTTGCTTCGCGTGGTCGAGCAGTTCGCCACCGAGTTCGATTCGATGGCAGCGCTGATCCCAGGTCGGCAGGACTACCGGATCCTCATCACGTCCGGACTCCTCGTTCCGCGCTTCGCTCCTCGTTCCGCGCTTCGCGGTCATTGGCCAGCTCGCGACCGACGGCGGCGTCGAGCTCGTCCGTCTTCGGCTCGACCTCGAGGCGAGCTGGGAGTAGGTCACACACCGCACGGTGGACGCGAGTTCCACCACGGCACGGTGAACTGTGCGTTCGACGCGCGCCGGACCGGTGGCGTGGCTTGTCATTCATGCGGACTCCACAGGCGCTGGTCTTCGCGCAGTTGGGCTGCGGCCTCCTTGGCGCGCTCTGGCAGGTGGAGGAGGTCGAGATAGACCTGGGACGGGCTAACGCAGGTGAGTCCGTCCGCCTGGCGCTGTCCATCGAAGACCCCGTCGTCGTCGGGGCCGATCAGTTGGACGTTCGCGCCCTTCTCGTTGCGCCGAAGGTCGACCGTGTCGGCGGCCTCGCGTGGGTCGCCCTCCACGTAGACGCTGCACAACCGGAATCGTGAGTGTTTGCCGAGCGCCCATGCTGCGGGCAGCCCCGTGAAGGCGTGCTGGATACCTGCGTCGGTCAGGCGCGAGCTCAGCCTGGATGCGAGTTCGGCCCCACTCCCCGTCATGTGGCCGACGACGACGTCGTGGCGGTCGAATCGGTAGTCATCCGCCCACGCATCGAGGAGCAGTTCCGGGTCGCGCGGTCTGAACTCCGAGTTGCGGTGGTCCAGCAACTCGTCCTCGTGCAGCCGGCGGACGACGCGTGACAGGTGCCCGTCGTCGAGCCGGGTGGCTTCGGCGAGGTCCTTCTGACGCCACCAACGCCACGGGTCGACGAGCATGAGTCGGGTCGCTCGGGCACTCTTCGGTGCGAAGGGGGACGACGGCCGTCCGCGTTGCGGGAAGCGGTTCGGCTTCCCCTCGACCCATACGTAGAGCTCCTGGTCGCGTAGACGAGCATTTCCCGAGAGATCGATCCAGTTGAGGTGGCGGTGCGCGGCGGCCTCTGCTCCGGCCTTCGTCATGTAGGGAACAACGAGCAGCGGCGCGGAGCCCGGGGCTGCGTTCTCGATGTGCTGGCGCAGCTGGTTAGCGGTGGTCGCAACCGGTCCCGGGCTGCTCGAGCGCTTGACCTCGACGACCCAGACATGGCCCCCAGCCTCGAGGACCAGGCCGAGCTGTCTGTCGCCACTCCGGCGAGGTCTCCGTCGTACCTCGTGGGGGTCCAGGTCGAGCATCCCGGCCAGGAGCGCCGGAAGCTCGTGGATCGCCTGTCGTTCGTACTCCCTTGCCTGCATGATCTCGATCTCCTGCACACGTCAACAGGAGAGCGAGTTTAGACAGGCGACTGTTTGAAGTCGACCTTCTGCCGCTGATCCACAAGATCCGCGTTTGAGCAGGCAGTAGCTATCGATCTGGTTGATCTCGAGTGGGTATCCCAAGGAGCAACTCACAGATGCACTCCGGGTGCTCGGTCGAGTTCAGCGTGACCAGCGTGGAACCAGGGTGTCGGCCGGTCCGTCGCAGTGCCCGACGCTCCTGGTGACGAGCTCCCGGGCCTTCCCCAGCGTCGACAGCGCCGTGCTACGCCTCGACGGCCCGCCGCGCGTGGCCCAACAGGCGCTTCGCCCAGCCGACCATGCGACTGGCGTCGGCTGCGGAGACGAACGCCAGGCCGTACTGCGAGTCGTCCTTGCGGTTCAGGAGGCGCTGGAGATCCTTCCCCATGTCAGCACCGCGAGGCTCCACCGTGCCGAGGAGGTCGACGGCCTCCGTGTGGGATTGGCCTCGAGCGCGGTTACCCAGTCGCGCGCAGCAGGCCGCGTCGGAGGCTGCGATGCCAGCGAGCACCGCGAGCGACGCCGCAACGCTTGGCGTCGCGTCGTCACTGTCGTCGGCGATGATCAGCTCGGCGGCGAGGAGGAACGACTCCGCTCGGCCGAGGCGGGTGAGCGCGTCGCTGCGGTCGCACGACTGGGTTCGCGGCTTCGACCGGGCCATCACGCCACCTTCCCGAGCGCGCTGCGTTCGCCGGCGATCACGACGAGATCCCGGGTCCACTCGGCGAGGATCGGCTCCTTGGCGCGTCGCAGCCGTGCGATCTCGGTGGGCGTCCGGCCGATGACCTGCGCCCGGTTGCCGGTCCATCGGCGGATCTGCTCGGCCAGCTCGTCGACGCGC
>JALOLF010000240.1 GCA_025456085.1 Acidimicrobiales bacterium | reverse complement strand
TACCTGCTGCGCTGTCTCGAACCGCAGATGGTCGGACCCGACCGTTGTCAACTGCGCGATGCCCCCGACGCCCAGCATCAGCAGCCTCTGCGTGTACCCGTCGGGCACCAGCTGCTCCAGGGCAAATCCTTCCCCACTCATCGGGCGCCCGCGTTCATGCCGTCGGGTCTGGCTGCTCGCGTCAGCACCCGTCGGGAGGCACGGTTCAGGTTCGCGACGGGCGTGGTGGGCATGCGGTGATGATGACCGACGGGTGTGACACGTGGGGCTCACCGCTCGGCCGGCGGTTGTGTCACCCCCTCGTCGCATGCTGAGAGCGCAGGCCAGGACGACGAGAGGAGCCATCACGTGAGCAGCAGCCGAATCGACATCCGCACATCCCGCCGCCGCCCCAGGCCACACCGGTCGACGTGCCCGGACACCGGCAAGATCCGCTACCGCGACGCACGCGAGGCCACCGACGCCCTGCAGTACCTGCTCAACCAGGCGAACCTGGCCGACGAGCTCGGCGGCCTGCACACGATTCGGGTACAGCGCAAGTACGCGTGCAAGTCGTGCCGCGGATGGCACCTCACGAGCTGGGCGACGCCCGACGGGCGGGGGGCGCCGGGCGTCGCCCTCGCCGCCTGACAGCGGCCCGTCAGCTGCGGCGGTGGTGGTCGACCAGGGTGCGCGCCAACTGCGAGCCAGCGTCCACCAGGTCACGGGGGGCCACTACCGCCGCGCCGTCGCCGGCGGTGACCAGCATGAGTCCGACGCGCCACCGTAAGGGTGGCAGCAGCTCGGCGTCGACCTCGAGGCTCGTCTCGTTGTCGACGCGCACCGTCACCGACTCGGCGAAGCGGTGGAGCACCCACCGCGCGTGCTGCGGCACACGCAGCCGCACCATGCTCGTCGCGCGGCTTCGGCCGACGCGCTCATCCGCGTCCGGCGGCACCGCGAACGTCTCGTCGAGCAGCTCGGCGCCGCGGATATGGGAGACGAGGAACGTGCGCAAGGCGTGCGGGTCGTCCGGCACACCGGCGTCCACCTCCCAGCCGCGGCGCGTCGACAGCAAGCGGTACGGCTCGATGACCCGCTCGTAGGCACCCGGCTCCCAGGCGCGCGAGTAGGCGATACGGACGCGCCGGCGCTCCCGCACCGCTGCCTCCAGCGATGTCAGCACCGCGTCGGATCGAGGTAGCGCGGTCGACTGCGAGCTGTCGGGGTCGTTGAGCAAGGTGTCCCGAAGCACCTGCAGGGCCGAGTCGAGCGCGTCGTCGCCCGGTTCGAGCTCCTGCAGCTCGCGTCCAGCGGTGTAGAGCAAGGCGAGGTCGGCAGCGTCCACGTACTCGACGCCCAGCTCCTGCGTCGGGCGCGGGTCGGTCACCCGCACGACCTCGGCCCGGTTCGGGTCGGTGACGTCACCGTCGGGGCTGAGGAAGTCGATCACCTCCCGACGCACGAGCCCGAAGACCTGCCCGGGCAGCACGTCGGCCGTGTAGTAGGCAAGCAGGTCTTCGCGCATCTCCTCAGGGGTGGCGTCGAAGGCCTTCGCCAGGTGGTCGAGCGGGACGCCTTCGGGATGCCGCTCGAGCCGTGCCAGCACCTGAGGAAGCCGGGCGAAGCGCTGCACGTACCGCGGGTCGCGCGCCGTCACGCCGCACCACCCCCCACCAGCGACTGCAGCTCGGTGAGCATCTCGTCGCGCACATCCGCAGGGCCGAGCAGGCGCACCCGCAGGCCCAGCTCGTACAGCCGGTCGCGCAAGGCCGCGCGGTGCGTCACCTCGTAGGTCAGGTGCACCACCTCGTCACCCGCGTCGTCCACCCGCGCCGGTTCGCCGAGCAGGTGAGTGACGTCGGCGACGAAGTCGCGCTCCACCTCCAGGCGCACCTCGGTCGGCGGGTCGACACGCCACGACATCGGGTCGAGCGTCGTCCGCGGTCGCGCGGCCACGCGGCGGGCCGTGCCGGGGGCGTCGGTCGTCACTCCCGACATGCGCGAGACCACGAAGTACTTCGCCTCGTCGTCCCCTTCCTCCACACCGACCAGGTACCAGGTGCCGCCCGACCGCTTGAGCGACTGCGGGTGCACGATGCGCCGGCTGCCCTTGTACCGGAACTCGACACGGCATCGGCTCCGCAGCGCCTCCAGCACACTGTCGAGGTGTGGGCCCGGTGAGCCCGCGGCCACGACCACGGGAATCGCCGACTGCGGTCGCGTGGCAGCGAGACCCAGTCGGTCGAGCAGGTCCACGCGGTCGGCGGCGAGCGCCGCGCGCTGCAGGGCAGCCGTCTGCTCGGGCGTGAGACGCACCCGCAGCCGGTTGTCGACGGTGTCCAGGTGGTACCGGCCCGTCTCTCCCGCCCCCTCGACGTTGGTGACCTGCCACCCCTGCCGCTCGAGGTGGCGCAGGTCCCTCAGCAGCTGCGTCTTGAGGTCCTTCGGGTCCGCGGCCTGGTAACCGCCGATCTCGATCAGCCGGTCGGTCTGCACGCCGACGCGGCCGGCAGCCCACAGCACGGCCGCCAAACGCACCAGTCGCTCCATGGGACCACGCTGATCACGCCCCCCGGCTCCTGCCATCGAGCGCCCACCTCCCGAAACCGCTGGAGTGGATCATGACACGCCACCCGTGTGAGCAGCCCCTTCGACGGTCCGGCTGCCGGCCTGGGCCGCCAGTCCCGGACGGAGCCGGCCCGCGCCGCGCGCGACAGGTGCGCCTGAGTTGTGTCACCCCCCTGCGTGGTCGTGGAGTGCGACGGCGGCCTCGGGGTGCGCGGGCTGCCGGGTCTGCGTGGCTGAAACCGGGTCGGGTCGGCGTTGAGGGGCGGGCGAGCCGAAGTCGTCTCAGCATCGTTGACAGCGGCCATCGGGGGGAGGACCTTGACCCCACACAGCGGGGGTCCGCCCTGAGAGTGACGTTGGAGGCCGTCATGAGTGTCGGCACTGTCACGGAGTCCGTCCTCGCGCTGCTGTCGGCCGGTGAACTGGACGAGGCCGAGGCGGTGCTCGACGATGCGCTGGCGGGTGAACGGGAGGCCTCCCTGGTCGCCTTGCTCGGTGACTGCAGGTTCCTGGGGAGGCGCTACGCGGAGGCCGAGGCCCTCTACCGGGAGGCCCTGGAGTCGAAAGCGGGCTCCACCGAGTTCCAGGCGAAGGCCGAGCAGGCCGCGGCGAACGCGCTGAGCGGTGCCGAGGACTTCATGCCCCGCCAGGAGGTGTTCCTCGCGCTCGCCGACCCGGGACGGCTGGCGTCCGCGCCGCGCATCGGAAAGCCGACGGGCCCGGGCCTCAACGGCGGTAGGGCCGAGCGGCGGACGGAGGTCTCAGACGTCGGCGACCTGCTCGATCGGCTGGCGCAGGCCCTCGGCGGCGGCGCGGCGGACCTGGCCGGTGGGGTGCTCACCACGCTCAGCGAGGTCGTCGGTGAGGGCAACATCGCCGACCGCGTCTGGACCAACTGGTACCGGCAGGCGACCGGTCTGCCGGTCGCGGACGAGGCCATCGCGATCTTCAAGCTCGCCTACATGCGCAAGACCCTCTTCGAGAACAACATCGTCCGCACCTACCCCGACGACGCCCGCACCGGATTCGTCGCGGGCGAGCACACGCCGCCGGCGTGGACGGCGACCAACCGCACAGAGGACGGGTCCTGGAACTGGCTCCCGGTGGGTGAGGACGGCG
>JALOLF010000135.1 GCA_025456085.1 Acidimicrobiales bacterium | reverse complement strand
GGTAGGCCGAACCCGTCAGGGCGCTGGTGGCCACCTCGGTCAGGTTCAACGCCACCGCCTCGGCGGTGAGGTCCTCACCGTTGTGGAACTTGATGTCCTTGCGCACGACGATGGTCCACTCGGTGAAGTCCTCGTTGGGCTCGATGGACTCCGCCAGGTACGGGTGCGCGATGCCGTCGGCGTCGAACGCGGTGAGCGGGTCCATCACCGCCCGGGCCACCTGCAGCGTCGACGGGGACCAGCGGTTGTCCGCAGGCAGGAAGCCGTCGGGGGCGGCCGTCAGGGCGTACACCACCGAGCCCAGGCCGTCGGCACCGACCTCCTCGGCGCTCGGCAGCGGCACACTGGTGGTGGGGCTCCCGCCGCCACCACCGGACTCGTCCACCGTGTTCTCGTCGCCGCTTCGCCAGGTCGAGTTCCGCATCGTCGTTCCCCCGCTCGTGATCGGTGCACCGAAGGTCGGTGCAGCCTCACCGCAACGGTCCCCTCGCCTCACCGACCCTCGGCGAAGGGACCTGCGGCTGTGGTTCCTGTCGGCAGGAACCAGCGTGTCTTGAAGCGAATCGCCGCTCCCGGTCGGGACAGGTCGGTTCGCACCGGTCAGCCCTTCCCGATGTCGGCCAGCGACGTGACCCCGTCGTGCGAGGGCAGTGCCGCCGATACGTCGGGGAGCGAACCCTGGCCGACGCCGTGCACCTGCACGCTCCACACGAAGGCCCACTCGGCGTCGAAGTCGTCGCCGTCGTGGAACGTGATGTCCTCGCGCAGCGCCAGGGTCCACGCCGTGAAGTCCTCCTCGGGCTCGATCGACTCGAGCAGGAACGGCCGGGCCTGCTCGTTCTCGTCCCAGGCCACGAGCGGGTCGTAGATGGACGTGGCGATCTGGAAGGCTGCCGGGCCCCACCGGTTCGCGAAGGGCAGGAAGCCGTCGATCCCGGACTGCAGGCCCACCACGAGCTGCCCGTCGCGGACGGGTTCGACCTCCTCGGGCACCGTGGCGGCACTGGCATCGGCCGTCTGGTCCTCGCTGTCGGAACCCCCACCCCCGCACCCGGACAGGAGGAGCGCCGGCGCAGTCGTCCCTGTGACCGCGTCTCGCGTCCACCTCGTGCGTCTCATCTGGTCCTACCTCCTGGCGTCGACCGGCGTCCTCGTGCTGGACGGGGCGATCCCCGTGGCTCGACCGGATCCCGGCAGGCGTGCGCGGGGTCCACGCCGTCACGTCCGACCACCCATCGGCACGCGATGACGTGTTGCTGTACTCCGCCGACGAAATGGGGTCGTCCGGACCAGGGCGCTGGGTCGATCGGCCCATCGGGACGTCGGTTGCCCGATCGGCGCCCGATCAGGGAGCGTCGAGGAAGCGCTGCTCCAGCGAGTCGGGCGGCAGCACCTCGCTGAGGTGGAACCCCTGTGCCAGATCGCAGCCCAGCTCGCGCAGCATCCCGAGCTGCGCGGCCGTCTCGACCCCTTCGGCGACCACCTCCAGACCGAGCGTGTGCCCCAGGGTGACCACGGCCTCCACGATGGCGCGCTCGGCCGGGCCGTTCACCAGGTCCTGCACGAAGCTGCGGTCGATCTTGAGCACGTCGACCGGGAAGCGACGCAGGTAGGCGAACGAGGAGTAGCCCGTACCGAAGTCGTCGATGGCGATCCGCACCCCGAGCACCTTCAGACGGTCGAGGGCCTCGGCGCTGGCGGCCACGTCGCGCATCAGCACGCTCTCGGTGATCTCGATGTGCACCGCCCGGGGGTCGATGCGGGTGGCGGCGAGGACGCTGGCGATGTCGTCGGCCAGCCCCGGATCGCCGAGCTGGCTGGCCGAGAGGTTGACGGCGAGCCACAGCTCGCCGCAGTGGGGGACCTCGCTGCGCCAGCGGGCCACCTGGGTGCAGGACTGGTCGAAGACCCACGCGCCCATGGGCACGATCAGACCCGTCTCCTCGGCGATGCCGATGAACGTGCCTGGGTAGAGCAGGCCCCGGGTGGGGTGCTTCCAGCGCAGCAACGCCTCGACGCCGGCGATCCGATCCCGGGCGAGGTCCACGATGGGCTGGTAGTGGACGCGCAGCTCCCGGCCGGTGACGGCGCTGCGCAGATCGTGCTCGATGTGGTGCCGCTCGAGCGCTCGGGCGCGCATGCCGGCATCGAAGACCTCGACCCGTGCCCGTCCGCGGGCTTTCGCCTGGTACATGGCGGCATCGGCGTCGCGGATCATCGCTTCGGGGGTCCGGGTCCCGTCGTCGCCGTAGGCGATGCCGATGCTCGTGGTGATGAAGACGTCGCTGCCGTCCAGAGCGAACGGGTGGCGCAACCCCTCGGCGATGCGCTCGGCCAGCACGATGGCGTCGCGCTCGTCGCGCAGACCCTCGGCCAGCACGACGAACTCGTCACCGCCGAAGCGCGACACCGTGTCACCGGGGCGGATGCTGTTGTGGAGTCGCTCTCCCACATGCACCAGGAGGCGGTCCCCGTAGGCGTGGCCCTGGCTGTCGTTGACCACCTTGAAGTTGTCGAGGTCGCAGAACAGCACCGCCACGCCTCCCTGGGACCGACGGGAGCGGGCCACGGCCTGTCCCATGCGGTCGAACAGCAGCGTCCGGTTGGGTAGGCCGGTGAGCGGGTCGTGGGTGGCCTGGTACTCGAGCTGGGCCTCGCTGTCGCGCAGACGCAGCTCGGCGCGCACGCGCTCGGTCGTGTCGCGCACGTTGGCCACGATGCCCTCGACGGCCGGGTCGTCGAGGCAGTTGGTGAACACCGACTCGAACCATCGCCAGCTGCGGTCGGCATGGCGCATGCGACCCTCGACCCGGGTCGTGGTGCGGGCAGGGCTGTCGATCAGCTTGGCGAACTGACGCAGGGCGTCACGGCGCTCGTCGGGATGGATCAGCTCGTCGAGCCGTTCGCCGAGCAGCTCGCCCGGCTCGAGCCCCCACAGCTCCTCCGCTCCGGGCCCGGCCCACGTGACCTGCCCCTCCCGGTCGAGCACCAGGATGGCGCCGTCGGCGTTCTGGACCAGCGCCAGCAGCCGCTCACCGCTGCTGCGGATGCGCTCCTCGGCCTCCCGTCGGAAGGTGATGTCGCGGAAGCTCTGCACGTACCCCCGCACGTGGGGGTGGTCCATGAGGTTCACGATGGAGGACTCGACCCAGCGCCAGGACCCGTCCCGGTGGCGGATCCGGTAGTGGTGGATGGCGTTGGCGCCCGGCTGCTCGCGCAGCCGCAGCCCGAGGGCGATGTTGGCGGCCCGATCGTCGGGGTGCACGAAGGTGAAGCCGTTGGTCCCGATGAGCTCCTCGGGCTCGTAGCCGAACATGGCACGGATCGACGGGGTCACGTACCGCAGGACGTTGTTGTCGTCGGTGACGAGCACGGCGTCGTAGCTGTGCTGGACGAGCGCCCGGAAGCGCTCCTCGCTCGCCACGAGGGCCTCCTCGGCCTGCCGGCGCGAGGTGATGTCGTGCACGTGGAGCGCGATGCCGCCGGTGAAGGGGTCGTTGCGCAGGTTCTTGTAGGCGATCTCGTACCACCGCCACGTGCCGTCGCCGTGACGGAGGCGCAGCTCGGCACGTTCGGAGGCGAAGGACCGGTCGGCCACGGAGCGGAACGCCCGGCGGGCCAGGTCCCGCTCGTCGGGATGGATGAGCTCGGGGCCCCAGTGGGAGACGAACTCGTCCGGGCTGTAGCCGAGGACCCAGCGCACGGTCGGATCGACGTAGCGGACGCGGCCCACCGCGTCGAGCACGACGAGGGCCTCGTTGGTGACCCGGGCCAGGTTGGAGATGTGGACGCGCCGGTCCCAGCGGTCCTCGCCACCTCTCGGTTCGGCCTCAGCGTGCTCGGCCACTCCCGCTTCCCCCTGGACGCGCGGGAAACCGTCCGACCATGGCTTCGTGGACGACCTTAGCGCAGCGTGGCGGTACGACCCGTTGCCGTGGCGACGTCCGGACGCGACCGGGCCGGGCCGACCACTCCGTCGAGGGAGGGTCGGGCCCGGCCCGGTGCGGGAACCGACGAGGCCCGGTCAGGGCACGGTGGTGAGCGTCACCGTGGCGAAGTGGCCGTCGGTGAGGATGTTCCGGTTGCCCAGACCGGGGTACCCACCGGCGGAGAAGCCGTTGACGATGGTGTCGTTGGCCCCGAACCGGATGGCCACCTCGTCGCCACCGGCGGCCGGGAAGGCGATGTTGGAGTTCGACTTCACGTACAACCCGATGCTGAACTCCACGGTCACCGTCTGGGCCGTGCTGCCCTGCAGGACGAGGCCGTTGGCGCCGCTGAAGGCCCTGTTGGACGTGCCCTCGCCGCCGTAGAGCTTGTGCAGGACCGACTTGACGCTGGGGTTGAAGCTGAAGTCCTGCCAGGCGCCGTCGCCGACCTTCACCCGACCGCTGACCGGGGTCTGGAACTTGGTCTCGCCACCGGCGTCCTCCAGCAGCACCTTCTCGTCGATGAGGGTGTGCGCCCCGGCGATGCTCTGGCCGACGTTCAGCTGCCAGACGTCGCCGTTCTCGGGGATCACGTCGAAGGTCATGCGGTAGGCCGCCGTGGCCGACCGGGCCTCGTCGTCGACGGTGCAGCAGGCATCCGCGCCCAGCATGCCCTTGTAGGCCACGTTCACCGAGTTCGGACCGATGCTCGGACGCAGCCGGTGCCGCCACTCGTTCACGTCGAACACGGAGTCGACGACGCTGTCGGGCGTGCTCAGGTCGGTGACCGTCACGTTGGCCAGACGGGTCTGCGGCGTGGGGTTCAGGTTGCCGTAGAGCACGTAGTAGCTGCCGCTGCGGGCCACCTCGACCACGTCGAGGCCCAGGCCCAGGAAGCTCGGCAGCGGGAACGCCGCGAACGACGAGCTGAGCGCCGACACGAACTGCGGGAAGAGCTGCGGGAACAGCGTCTGCACCGACGTCTCGTTGGCCTGGATGGCGTTGGTCTTGACCCGGGCGCCGATCTTCGACGCCGGCGGCGCGGTGATGGTCGGGGCGAGCTGGTTGGCCGCCGGATCGAACTGGAGGTCGAAGCCCAGTGGGGCGTCGACGGCGACGGTCAGCCACGGGAAGTCCACGCCCTGGATGGTCTGGACGAACTCCACCAGCACGTTGGCCAGCATGAGCTCGGCCGTCTCACCGTTGGGGCCGGGGTTGCCGGTCAGGAATGGGCCGGCGGTGGGCCGCACCCGGATGAACATGGGCGTGTTGGGCGCCAGGTTGGCGAACTGCGGCACCAGCGCGGCCAGCGTCGAGCTCGTGATGGGCAGCGTCGTGCCGCCGAAGGGGATCTGCGTCAGCGTCTGGTTGATCACGCCGCACTCGGCCATGGAGCCGAGCAGCTGGTTGAACGCCGACATGGAGATCACCAGGCCCAGGCCGTAGGGGTCGCCGCTGGGCGTGGTCGCCCCCAGCGTCGGGTAGGCGCCGGGCACGTCGTAGGTGGACGTCAGGTCCGGGGCGTTCGGCACCTGGACGCAGTCGGTCGGACCGGTGCCGAAGGAGGAGAAGAAGTCGGCGTCGGCCCGGAAGTCGATGGCGTCGCCGCCCTCGGTGATCCCGGTGAACGGCGCTTCGAGGTTCACCTTGGTGGCCTCGCCCACCGAGCCGGCGATCGAGATCTCGGCCAGCGCCGTCTCGATGGCATCGGCGATGGGGGAGTCGGCCGGGCCGGCACCGTCGGGGTCACCCAGGTTGGTGGCGAAGCCGCCCCCGATCAACGACTGGATCTGGGGGCCGGCCACCAGGTTCACGATGTCGCCGATGAGGAAGGTGTCGCCGTCGCAGATGCCCGAGATGAACTCGTACTGCACGGCACCGGTGGTGACGGCCGGCGTACCCACCAGGTTGACGTCCACGAAGCTGGGATCGGCGGCGCTGGGCTCGAGGTCGAAGGTGGCGCCGATGGTGGTCTGGGGGATCTGCAGCTCGAGGCGGCAGGCCAGGTTGATGAGCCCACCGTCGCTCAGGTTCAGGTCCACGCCGACGTAGAGATCGTCGATGGTGATGTCGGTGGCGACGCCGGTCGGCGTGCTCGCCGCGGCGATGTCGACCGACCCCACCCCGGCCTCGTAGGCGTTGCCCGTGATGTCGATGGTGAGGAAGGCGTCCTTCTGGGTGATGATCGGGTTCTGCGACAGCAGCAGCCCGCCGATGTCGAACGCGCCCGCGGCCAGGTCCTTGATCACCGGGCCGAGGTTGGCCAGGCCGGTGTTGGTGAAGCGCATGCCCACGCCGTTGGGCGATGCCACGCCCTCGTCGACCTTGGGGCCGCGGATGACGGCCCGCCGGTCACGCCACTGCTTGCCGCCGGGCTCGTTGTAGAGCACCTCGACCATCGTGACGAGCTGCGTGGACGGCACGGGCACGACCTGGGACCAGTTCCCGCCGGCACCGATGGCCGTCGGGATGCCGTTGACCGTCAGGGTGCCGCCCGGTGTCAGGTCGCTCGGCAGCACGCCGGTGACCTGGACCGAGTCGGTCGGCACGATGGCACCGTCCTCCGGCAGGGTGATGAGAGCCTTGTCGCACGCTGCCGCCAGCAGCACGAGCGCGACGACGAGACCAACGACTCGACGCATGGTTGACCGCCTCCACTCCAGGGGGCAGTCGCCTCACCGCCCCTCGCTTCCGTGTGCACTTTGTCACGTGGTTACCCGCGTGTAAAGAACTTGCTGTACGAACGGTGACCACGAACGGTGGCGGGCGGTCGGTCACGGACCGTGCCGCGGGGTCTCGGGTCGCCGACGCCGGGGCGTAGAGTCGCCCCGTGGCCGAGCCCTCCTCGTATCGCCAGCACCGCTTCTCGGCGCCGCCGGGCGCCACCGAGGTGGTGCTGGTCCGCCACGGCGAGTCGGCTCCGGCCACCCCGGGAGCGCCCTTCCCCCTCGTGGACGGCCATGGCGACCCGCCGCTCGCACCCGAGGGACTCGAGCAGGCCGTGCGCCTGGGGGAGCGGCTGGCGGTCGGTCGCGTCGACGCCATCTACGTCACCTCCCTGCAGCGCACGGCGCAGACCGCGGCGCCGCTGGCGGCACACCTGGGCCTGACCCCCGGGGTCGAGCGCGACCTGCGTGAGGTGTACCTCGGGGAGTGGGAGGGCGGCCTCTACCGTCAGAAGGCCGCGCAGGCCGACCCGGTCTTCCTGCGCGCCATCACCGAGGAGCGCTGGGACGTCATCCCCGGCGCCGAGTCGCACGAGGCCCTGCGGGCCCGCGTGCTACCCGCCCTGCGAGCCATCGCACAGCGCCACCGCGACGGCCGGGTCGTCGTCGTCGTCCACGGCGGGGTGATCGGCTGCATCCTGGCCGAGGCCACGGGGTCGCGGCCCTTCGCCTTCGTCGGGGCCGACAACGCGTCGATCAGCACCGTCGTCGCCGTCGGGGAGCGGTGGGTGCTGCGCAGCTTCAACGACACGAACCACCTCGCGCCGCGTTGACGGCGCGGACGAGGCCCGTCAACCGGCGGCGACGGCGTCGACCGCGGTGACCAGCTCGGCGAGCGAGGCACCGAGCTCGTCGGCCAGCAGCTGCAGGTCGGGGAGCAGGTTGCCGGCGGCGATGAATCCGACGTCCACCGACTCGCGGTAGCTGATCACCGAGACGTTCAGGCCGGCCCCCTCGATCACGGGGCCCAGGGGATAGGTACGGACGATCTCCGAGCCGACCATGTACAGCGGGAAGGGCGGCCCCGGTACGTTGGAGATGGTGAGGCTCACCGCCGGCCGGTGCCGGTCGGCCAGCCCCAGGTTGCTGTAGAGGCCCAGCGCCAGGCTCATGGTGGTGGGGTCGGTGACCTCCGCCCACCCCTGCAGGACGTCGGGGCCGATCACCTCGTGCTCTTCCTTGGCCGCCGAGGTGGAGGCGCGCACCGCCTCGAGGCGGTCCAAGGGGTCGTCGAGGTCGACCGGGAGCTGGGCGAACAGGGCCGACACCCGGTTGTCGGCCCGGCCGCGCTGGTCCTCGGTGCGCACGTTGACGGGCACGGCGGCGACGAGTGGCTGGTCGGGGAGCGCACCCCGCCGCTCCAGGTAGCTCCGCAGGGCACCGGCGCACACCGTGAGCACCACGTCGTTCACCGTGGCGCCCGTGTCGCGCCGCACCCCCTTGATGGTGTCGAGGCTCAGCCGCGCGAAGGCCACCCGCCGTTCTCCGGTGATGGCGCCGTTCAACGGCGACGGGGGAGCGGTGAGAGGCGTTCCCCCACCCGTTCCACCAGCAGAGCGCCGGCGCCAGATGGTGGCCAGGGCACCCACCGTGCGACCCGCCAGGGGTACGGCGTCCACCAGGCTGAGCGCCTTGGAGACCGCGGCGTAGGAGGCCAGCTCGAGGGTCGTGGGCAACGGGCCCCGCCGGACGGTCCGCTCCGGCGCCGGCAGCGAGGTGCCCGCAGCGTCGAGGTCGAACAGGTGCACCATCTGCTCCACGCCGCTCACCCCGTCGATGGTGGCGTGGTGCATCTTCACGAGCAGCGCCCACTGACCGTGCTCGAGGCCCTCGACCACCCACGCCTCCCACAGGGGCTTGTCGCGGGGGAGCGGCACCGAGGCCACCCGGCTCACCAGGTCGGCGAGCTCGGCCGCCGAGCCCGGCGACGGCAGCGCGACACGGTGCAGGTGCCGGTCGAGATCGAGGTGATCGTCCTCGACCCAGACCGGGTGGTGCAGTCGCAGGGGCATCTCCTGTAGCCGACGGGTCAGGGGTGGCACGTGGCCGAGCCGCTCGGCGAACCGGTCGCGGACCCGCTCGAAGGAGAAGCCGACCTCGTCGCCGGTCGGATCGAGCACCGCGACGAGGGTGACGTGGGTGTGCTGCGACGGTGTCTCGGCATACAGGAAGAAGGCGTCCAGCCCCGACAACGGCTCCATGGCGGCCCACCCCTGCGTACCCATGGACCACAGTGTGCCGCTCGCGGACGGGGAATGCGACCGGTTCCTCCGACCGGTCGGTGGCGTCGCCGGTCGGTCCGCCGCGTGGTGCCGTGGCTAGGGTTCGGCGATGGCCAGCACGGCGCGCGACGACGGCGACGGGCCCCGGCCGTCACCGCCACGGCGCCCCCGGCACCGGCTGCGTCGCGCCCTGCTGATCGTGGCCGCCGTGGTGGTCACCCTGGCGGCCGCCGCCGTAGCCCTGTTCGTGTGGGGGGCGAACCCGCCCGAGCAGGCCACCGTGGAGGAGGCCCGAGAGCGCTTCAGCCCCGGGTCGTCCACGCCCTCGACCCAGGTGGTCGACCGGGCCCCGCCACCCCAGGGCATCTACCGCTTCGTGGGTTCGGGTACCGAGGACACCAGCTTCCCGCCGGTCGAGGAGCTCCAGGGCCCCGAGATGCCGGTCACCATCACCTGGACCGACCCCGGCTGCTTCACCCAGCGCATCGACTACAACACCAACCACTGGCAGGAGTGGCACCTCTGCCTCACCGACGATGCGCTCACCGAGCACGGCGGTTCCACCTTCCAGCGCCGGGACTACACCGTGATCCAGGTCGATTCGCGCTCGACGTTCGTGTGCGACCCGCCGGCGGTGGTCCTGCGCTGGGACGCCGCCGCCGGGGACCGCACCGAGGCATCGTGCGTGGGCACCACCGACGTGCTCGACGGGTCGACGACCTCGGCCGGCACGAACACGCTCGTCGGGCAGGAGGACGTCCGGGTGGGTGACGAGGTGGTTCCGGCCCACCACGTGCGGGGCGAGCGCACGCTCCGCGGTGACCAGCAGTCCGGCGAGGAGTCCTGGGACACGTGGTTCGCAGTCGACACCGGGATGATCGTGCGCTCACGGCGCGCCGTGTCGGTGCGGACGGACACGCCGTTCGCCACCGTCGACTACGACGAGACGAGCGAGTGGACCCTGCAGGACCTCCGCCCCGTCGGCTGAGACCGCCCATAATCCTCGTTATGTCAAGTACTGGCGGTGAGGCGAGGTCGGGCCCGCCGGTCGGCGTCGACCGTCACGCCTCCAGGGTCCGGGGTTCGATCCACACCTCGGCCAGCGGCCGGGCGTTCTCGAGCAGCCACGCCAGGGCCTCGGCCACGTCGGCCGGTTCGGCGGACGCGGCCAGGTCCCGGTCCACGTCCTCCAGCGCCGCCTGCAGGCAGTACAGCCGGCTCTGCAGATCCTCCAGCGACGACCGACCGATGACCAGATCGTCGTCGCCCAGGCCGTGAGCCGCCGCCAGCTTGCGGGCCAGGTAGGCCTGCTGGCGACAGCCCTGGCGGCAGTACCGCCCCGGCCGCCCTGGCCCCGGGGTCACCACGAACTCGCGACCGCACCACCGGCACCGCTCCTTCTGGCCTCGTTTCCGGCGACCGCCACCCGGGGTTGATTGCGTCATGTGACGATTCAATCGGACCGGGGCGGTCGTCGGGTGGATCGTGACCGGGCACCGTGTGGGTCGTTCGGCTCGGTCGACGTGACACCGGACTCATCGGCGGGGTCGGAGCGTGCTTCCGCCGTGAAGAGACCCGGACCGACACCTCGGGCCGACGGCTCGTGCGAGGGGGTCACCCCCGGACCCCGACGACCGACAGCCGCCGGGTGTCACCGCAGCACTGGTGCCCTCCCCCCACGGGCGCGGTGACGGCCCGCATCGGGCTGGCCTCGGTGCTGGCGGTCGACGCCGGCACCACGGCCAGCGACGACCGGTCGCCAGGTGCCACGGTCGGCCAAGATCGTCGTCGCCGGCGGCGTCGGCGTGGGCAAGACGACCCTCGTCGGGACGCTGTCCGAGGTGCCCCCGCCGACGACCGAAGCGGCGATGACCACCGCCGGGGTGGGGATCGACGACGTCTCGAAGGTCTCGACCAAGACCACCACCACCGTGGCCATGGACTTCGGTCGGCTCACCATCGACGAGAACCTCATCCTGTACCTGTTCGGGACCCCCGGTCAGGACCGGTTCGGGTCCATGTGGGACGACCTGGTCGTCGGCGCCCTCGGGGCCGTGGTCCTCGTGGACCTGCGCCGCATCGAGGACTGCTTCCCCGCCATCGACGTCTTCGAGTCCCGCGACGTGCCCTTCATCATCGCCATCAACCGGTTCGATCCCGTGGTGGCGCCCAACATCGCCGAGGAGCGCGACGCCCTCGACCTCCCCGCCGAGCGTCCGGTCGTGGAGAGCGACGCCCGCTACCGCGAATCGGTCAAGACCGTCATGCTGAGCCTGCTCGACGTGCTCGTGCTCGAGTTCCGGCGTCGCCACCAACGCGCGTCGGCGGGAAGCAGGTCGCTCGTGTGACGCGCCGTCGCGGCCGACGGCCGGTGCGGCTAGCGTCCGGACATGAAGGTCCGCATCGGCTTCGGCCTCGGGTCCCGCACCCCGGTGGACGGCCCGTCGTTCGCCCATCTGGTCGACGAGCTCGAACGGTTGCGGTTCGACTCGCTGTGGCTCACCGAGCGGCTGCGCGGGCCGGGCCCCGACCCCCTGGTCGGCATGGCCGTGGCCGCGGCGCGGACCACCCGGCTCAAGGTCGGCACCTCGGTGCTGGTGCTCCCGGGCCGCAACCCGGTGGTGCTGGCCCGCGAGCTGGCG
Source organism: Acidimicrobiales bacterium (assembly GCA_025456085.1). Lineage (GTDB taxonomy): Bacteria > Actinomycetota > Acidimicrobiia > Acidimicrobiales > Acidimicrobilacustridaceae > JALOLF01. The sequence continues at coordinate 105 of JALOLF010000135.1, read as the reverse complement.
AGCCTCGACGTGCTCAGCGGCGGACGGGTGCTGCCGGCGGTGGGGCTGGGAGCCGTCGATGCCCACGAGCAGTCCGCCTTCGGCGTGGCGCGGGCCGACCGCGCC
>JALOLF010000134.1 GCA_025456085.1 Acidimicrobiales bacterium | reverse complement strand
CGCCCGAAGGACCCTCGCCAGGACACGAAGAAGACGCAGCGACACGCGCAAGACACAAGAGCCCGGTCGCCGGCGGTCACTCTCGGTCACCAACGGTCACCCGAGCATGCTGGTCAGAGGCCAGTTCGGGTTTCATGATCTGACCACGGAGAGTGGAGCTGGGGGGAATCGAACCCCCGTCCGTCTGGCAGTCACCGTTCGCGCTACGACCATTCCTGCGTGTCCGGCTCAGGGCAGCCGGCCTGCCAGGTCAGGTGGGCCACGAGGGCCCCGCCCCCGGGTCTTTCCCCGACGTCAGCGGTCTTTCACGCCGTCAGCGGTCTCTCCCTGCGGTCCACCACCGCTTCTGTTGCCGGGCTGCGGTGGTCTGGCCCCGTGCGCCATTGCTGGTCACGATGTCTCTCCTTCCACCTGAAGATCAGGCGGCGAGAGCGAACTCGCCATCGGCGGTTCTTGGTTGCCCCCGTTTAAGGAGTCTGAGGCAACTCCGGTCGCACGATGCGGCTTCTGGTCCCGACGTCGAAACCGGTCAGCCCCGTCGCTTGTGCACGCCACCGTAGCGGCGCACCGTCAGCGTAGCGCCCCGGTGTGACGAGTCTCACCCGTTTCGGACCCGGTCAGTCCGTCGACCTGCGACGGGCGGTCGAGCGGACGTGCTCGTGGAGCCACGCCGGCGGGCGAACGGGGCGCCCCTCGGGCGACACGCAGCCGTGCACCGTGACCGCGGTGGCCCGCACCTCGCCGTCGACCGTCAGCAGGTAGCCGAGCTGATAGGTCATGCGGGTCAGCTCGCCCACGAGCAGGTGCACGTCGACGACCTCGTCGAAGCGGAGGGGCTGGCGGTAGCGCACGTAGGCCTCGAGCACGGTGAAGTCGATGCCGTCGGCCCGGAGCTGCGCGTAGGGCCGGTCGATGGCCCGCAGGTACGCCACCCGGGTCTCCTCCAGGTACGGCAGGTAGGAGGCGTGGTGCACGATGCCCATGGCATCCGTCTCGGCGAACCGCACGCGGACAGGGTGCACGAACTCGTAGGCAGCGGGGTCGAGCGGCGGTTCGAGCTTCAGGCGCACGCGGGCACGCTACCTGCCGCCGTGGTCTGTGCCGGCGGGACCTCGTCGGGAACCAGATGCCAGTCGGCCCGGTCGCGGCGGCGTCCGCCCGACGGTCGTGGGGTCGGGCTCGGTCAGCCGGTGTAGGTCGGGGTGGCGGGCGCCGGTCGAGCGGTCGTGGTCGTGGCCGGGGCCGTCGTGGTGGTCGTGCTCGTCGTGGTCGACGGCTCGGGCGTGGTGAAGGACAGCGGGAGGCGCGCCAGCCGGTCCGGGTGTTCCGACAGACCCGACGACACGCGCAGCTCGCACGCGCCGGGTGCGACCGCGCAGTCCACGGTCGGGCCGGTCGTCGGCTGCATCGGCGTGCGCACCGGCACCTCGACGTCGATGCGCCCGCCCTGCGACACGACGCGTACGACAGCGGTGAACGCGCAGGTCCCCGGGGCCAGCGGCTCACCGGCGACGCACTGGTAGACGAACGTCTCGTGCAGATCGGACAGGTGCTCGCCCTGGATCCGCACGAGTTGTCCGTCGACGAGGCCCTGGTTCGGCGTGGCCGTCGCGGTGACCGCAGGCACCAGGGGTGCGGCGGGGTCGAACACGAGGGGCGCGTGCAGGGCCTCGTCGGCGTCGAGGACGAACCCGACCCCGACCGTGCAGGTGCCCGGCGCGGCGCGGCAGTCCACCTCGTCGCCGCTCATCGTGAAGATGCGCGCGTCGATCGGGAACCCGACGTAGGCGAAGGTGCCGTCCGCCCCGATCGAGATGAAGTCCGACACGTCGAGATCGCAGTCGAGCTCGTCGACGGCACCGGCCCGGCACTGGAAGATCTCCATGAGGCCGAAGTCGGTGTCGACCCGGCCGCTGACGGTGACCTGCTGGCCGTCGACCAGCGCACCGTTGGGGGCGACGGTGATCTCCTCGGGCGGTGGTGGTGCGGCCGCGGGCGATGCCGGCAGGCCGACCAGCGCCAGCGCGAGCAGGGCGGCGCCGAACAGCGAGGCACGGTGGCGCATGACGGACCTCCTCCTGTCGCTGCCCTCACTGTCGTGCGGGGCCCCGACGCCGGCCAGGGCTGGAGGTCACCGGTTGGGAGCGGGTCAGTCCCAGCCGCGCTTGGCCTGGCGTCCCATCGCCTTGCGGGCCTCGAGGTCGGCGTCGCGCTTGGCGATGGCGTCGCGGCGATCGCCCTTGCGGCGAGGTCGGGCCAGGGCCAGGTCGACCTTGACGCGGCCGTCCTTGAAGTACAGCGCCAGCGGCACCAGCACGAGCCGCTCCTGGTCGACCCGCGCTCGCAAACGGTCGATCTCGTCCCGATGCAGCAACAGCTTGCGTCGCCGGTCGGGGTCGTGCGACCCGAAGCCCGCGGCGGTGCGCCAGGGGGAGATGTGCATCCCGAGGAGCCACGCCTCGCCGCCCTCGATGCGGGCGTAGGCCTCCTTCACCTGGGCCTTCGCTTCCCGCAGGGCCTTCACCTCGCTCCCACGCAGCACGAGGCCGGCCTCCACGGTCTCGAGGATCTCGTAGTCGTGGCGGGCCTGGCGGTTGCTCGCGATCAGCTTGGTGCCGGGCGGGGTCATAGGGGAGTGGAGGCTACCGCCGCGTCGCCGGTACGACCCCATGCGATGGCGCGCACCGGCGAGCAGCTCCGGCCCGTGGCGGATCGGTGTGGGTGTGCGTGTGGCTGTCGGATTCCGACAGTGGCTCGCGGGGCCGGTGGGTGGTGTGAGGTGGGTGTGCGTGTGGCTGTCGGATTCCGACAGTGGCTCGCGGGACCGGTGGGTGGTGTGAGGTGGGTGTGCGTGTGGCTGTCGGATTCCGACAGAGGCTCTCGGGGCCGGTGGGTGGTGTGGGGTGGGGTGGGTGCGTGGGTGGCCCGAGCTGTCACACCCCTGCGCCAGCATCTCGGCATGACCCGATTCGACATCGACCGTGGCATCGCCGCCCTTGCCCGCTCCCAGCACGGCGCGTTCCACCGTGCGCAGGTGCAGGCGCTGGGCGGCGATGACAGCTACATCCGTCGCCGGCTCGTCAACGGCAGTTGGGTCCGGCTGGACCGGGCCGTCTTCGCGCTCGCGAGCCATCCCGGTACCTGGCTCCGTCAGGCCAAGGCGGCCGAGTTGAGCCTGCCCGACGCTGCGCTGTCAGGACGATCCGCCGCCGTGCTCCACGGCCTCACCGGCTTCCGTCCCGGGGCGTTGGAGCTCACGGTGGCGCCGTCGTGCCGCGGCTCGAGTCGCCTGGCCACCGTGCGGCGGCGGGAGGATCTGCCCACCTGCCGGGTGAGTGGCATCCACGTGGTCTCGTTGGCGCAGACGGTCTGCGACGTGGCCGCCAGCTCCACGCAGACCGTGCTCGACCGGGCCGTGGACGACCTCCTCGTCGCCCGACGTCTCCGGGTGGAGGAGCTGGCGCAGCGCCATGCCGCGCTGTTGCCCCGTCGATCGCACGGGATCGGCCGGGTGTCCCATCTGCTCGCGGAGGTGTCGCAGGAGGGCTACGTCCCCACGGAGAGCGAGTTGGAGGCCTCGCTGCGGTCGGTCCTGCGCGACTCCCGACTGCCCGATGCGGTACCGCAGGCGGCCTTCCCCTGGTGGCCGGACGGTGCCTGCCGGGTCGACTTCTTCATCCCCTCCTGGCGACGCATCCTCGAGGCCGACGGGCGGCGCTGGCACACCCGTCGAGCGGACTTCGAGCGTGACGCCGCCCGCGATCACCTGGCGCAGCGCCACGGCTACGAGGTCACGCGTTTCACCTATCGTCACCTCGTCGACGATCGCGCCTACGTGGTGGACGTGCTGCTCGACATCGGGCGCCACGTCGAGGTCGCGAGGTCCGTCGCCTGACCACCGCCCGACGGGCCGGCGCGCCCGAGGGGCCGGCGTCGGGTGGGAGGTGCCTTGCTGCCGGGGTGGGCGCCGAGGGTCACGTCGTGGCTCATGGTCGTGACGTCCCGGTGCCGCGAGGTGCTGTCGGGGAACGCGTGGTGTTGTCGGAACCCGACAGCGGGACGCGCCAGTGGTCGGGCACCGGGCGCGTCCCCGATGCCGACGGGAGCGGGATGCGGGGGCTTCGGCTTCACGCGATCCTCACAGCTTCTCCACGATCACGTCGCAGCTCTGGAGGAGCATGCGCGCATGGCCGGTAGGAACATCTTCTTCCGGAACCACGTTCGGCGCCGGATGCTGCGGACGTGGGGTCTGCTCGCCGTCGTCGTCATCGTCGCCTCCGTGGTCTCGGGCTGCGGTCGCACCGGCGACCGCGACGTGCCTGGGGCATCGAGCGCGTCGACCACTGCCGCCGGGACGTCCTCGAGGTCCGACGTCGACGCCTCGGAACCGCCCGCTCCTGCGGGTCGGTCAGGCGGCTCGACCGAGGTGCCGTCCACCACCGGGGCGGCGTCGCCCGGGGCCTCGGTCGGGGCGCCGCCGCCGACGGCCGCGCCCGGCGTCGAGCCGACGGGCTCCAGTGTGGAGGGTCAACTCGACACCGCAGACGGACGCACCCGCACCTACCGCCTCTACGTGCCCGCCGACCTCCCGGCCGGGTCGGTCCCGTTGCTGGTGGCGTTGCACGGCGGCACCGGTTGGGGAACCCAGTTCCAGCTCAACAGCCGGTTCGATCGGTTGGCCGAGGCCAACGGATTCCTGGTCGTCTATCCCGACGGGGTGGGCGTGCCGCCGCAGGAGACCGGGCTGCGCACCTGGAACGGCGGCTACTGCTGCGGCTCGGCGGTACGCCGGGACGTGGACGACGTCGGCTTCGTGGCGGCCCTCATCGACCGCATCGGCGGTGAGTACGAGGTCGATCCCGCCCGCATCTACGCCGCTGGCCACTCCAACGGCGGGATCATGGCCTACCGGCTGGCCTGCGAGCTCAGCGATCGCATCGTGGCGGTCGGCGTCGTCGCCGGTTCGCTCGGCATCGACGACTGCGCGCCCGTGCAGTCCGTGTCGCTGTTGCACGTGCACGGCACCGCCGACAGGAACCACCCGATCGATGGCGGCGTGGGGGCCGACAGCGCCGCCGGCGTGGCCTTCCATCCGGCGATCGACGGGGTCCGCGCCATCGCCGAGGTGGATGGTTGTCCCGCCGAGCCCTCCACCACGGTCATGGGCGACCTCGTGACCGACACCTGGATGTCCTGCGACGGCGGGAGCGAGGTTCGCTTCGTGACCATCGACGGAGCAGCGCACCCCTGGCCCGGATCTTCGGCCGGCGCCGGCAGGCTCGACGTCGAGCCCTACCCGGACTATGACGCAAGCTACGAGATCGTGTCGTTCCTGTTGGCCCACCCGCGGCGCACGTGACGTGTCGACGGCCGGACCACCCCCGGCAACGCCGCGGACCGCCGGGTGGGTTGGCGTGTGGCTGTCGGATTCCGACAGTGGGCCGCGGTTCCAGCGCTGGCCGCCGGGTGGGTTGGCGTGTGGCTGTCCGCCGGGTGGGTTGGCGTGTGGCTGTCGGATTCCGATCGTGGGCCGCGGTTCCAGCGCGGACCGCCGGGTGGGTTGGCGTGTGGCTGTCGGATTCCGACAGTGGGCCGCGGCGGTAGCCTCACCGGCGATGCTGCACCTGCCGTACCCCGTCTACCTCGACATCGTCGGCCACGCCTACGACGAGCTGCCCGACGAGGCCTGCGGCCTGCTGGGCGGCGGCCCCGGCAGCCCCGGCGGCCCCGGCGGTACAGGCGGCACCACCGGCGTGGGCGGCGTCGACGGCGGCCCGGACCACGACCACCGCCCGAGCGGCGATCGCGACGTCGCCGTCGTGGAGCGGTTCTACCGGTGCCGCAACACGGCCGAGTCCTCCCGCGTCTACACCGTCGACCCCAGGGACCACCTCCGCGCCGACCGCGATGCCGAGGACCGGGGTGGCCAGCTCATCGGAGTCGTCCACTCCCACACCCACACCGACGCCTACCCGTCGCCGACCGACGTGCGCCAGGCCGTCGACCCGGCGTGGCACTACGTGATCGTGAGCCTCCGCCTCCCCGAGCCGGTGCTGCGCAGCTACCGCATCGTCGACGGGAAGATCGCCGAGGAGTCCGTTGTTCTGGTCCACGGCTAGGATTCTTTACAAATCCGGTCGACATTTCCGACAATGAGCGCAGCCGGCGCGGAACGCCCGTCCGGCCAGGCTCTGGAGCGCGGCCCATGGCGATCCTCTCCTCGATCCTCGACCTCATCGGCAACACGCCGATGGTCGACGTGTCCCAGCTCAGCCCCAACCCCGGCGTGCGCATCATCGCCAAGCTGGAGAGCCAGAACCCGGCCGGCTCGGTCAAGGACCGCATCGCCCGTCAGATGGTGCTCGAGGCCGAGGCCGACGGCACCCTGACCCCCGGCCGGACGATCATCGAGCCGTCCTCGGGCAACACGGGCATCGCGCTGGCCATGATCGCCCGACTGAAGGGCTACCCGATCAAGATCGTGCTGCCCGAGAACGTGTCGATCGAGCGCCGCCAGCTGCTCGAGGTGTGGGGTGCGGAGATCATCCTCACGCCCGGCAGCGAGGGCTCCAACGGGGCGGTGCGCCGGGCCATCGAGCTGTCCGACGAGCACCCCGACTGGGCCTTCCTCTACCAGTACGCCAACGAGGCCAACCCCCGGGCGCACTACGAGACCACCGGCCCCGAGATCCTGCGGGACTGCCCCGGGATCACCCACTTCGTGGCCGGGCTCGGCACCAGCGGCACGCTCATGGGGGTCGGGACCTATCTCAAGGAGCAGAAGCCCGAGGTGAGGGTCATGGCCGTCGAGCCGCCCCTGGGCGAGCTCGTGGAGGGTCTGCGCAACCTCGAGGAGGGCTACATCCCGCCGGTGTACGAGAAGTGGGGCGGGCCCGAGCTGCTCGACGGCAAGCGCATCGTGCGCCCCCTCGAGTCGCTGGAGTGGACGCGGCGCCTCGTGAACGAGACCGGCATCTTCGCCGGCATCTCCTCGGGGGCGGCCATGGCCGGCGCGGCCCGGGTGGCCGAACGCCTCGACGATGGCACCATCGTGTTCATCGTGTGCGACGGCGGGTGGAAGTACCTGTCCACCGGCGCCTACACCGACGACCTCGAGCAGGTGGCCGAGAAGGCCGCTCGCATCATCTACTTCTGACAGCCCGTTCCTGCCCAGCGCGCACCACGGCCCGTGCCGACCGGGCGGTCCGTCGTGCACGCCGTGGTCCGGCGTCGTCGCGGCGCTAGCGTGCCGGGGATGGATGCCCGCCCCATCGGGATGTTCGACAGCGGTTTCGGGGGCCTCACCGTGGCGCGGGCGCTCATCGACCTCCTCCCCGACGAGGACCTCGTGTACGTCGGGGACACCGGTCGCTACCCCTACGGGCCCCGGCCCCTCGCCGAGGTGCGTGACTTCGCGCTCCAGATCACCCGCTACCTCGTCGACGTGCACGACGTGAAGCTCGTCATCGTGGCGTGCAACACCGCCTCGGCCGCCGCGCTCGACGAGTTGCGGGCCACCTTCGCCGTACCGGTGATCGGGGTCATCGAGCCGGGTGTGACGTCGCTCGTCGCCGCCACCCGCAACGGCAACGTGGGTGTCATCGGCACGGTCGGCACGATCGGCTCCGGCGCCTACCAGCACGCCGTCGCCGAGACGCACGAGCACGTCAAGCTGACCTGCGCCGCCTGTCCCGGTTTCGTGGAGTTCGTGGAGCGCGGCGAGACCGGCAGCGACCAGGTCCACGTGCTCGCCGAACGCCTCCTCGCCCCGTTGGCCGAGGCCGAGGTCGACACGTTGCTGCTCGGCTGCACGCACTACCCGTTCCTGGCCCGCACCATCAGCGACGTGATGGGCCGCGACGTGGTGCTCGTCTCCTCGGCCGACGAGACCGCCTTCACGGTGCGGCGCGAGCTCGAGGAGTGGGGCCTCGCCCGCCCGCCGGCCGACCCGCCCCGCAGCGCGCGCCACCGGTGGCTCAGCTCGGGCGATGTGGCCTGGTTCCGTGAGCTGGGCCGGCGCCTGCTGGGCCCCGAGCTCGATCACACGGAGGCCGTCTCGTGGGCCTGAGGGGGACCGCATGGACCTGAAGGTGACCGTGCTCGGCGCCTCCGGCAGCTATCCCGGCCCCGGCGCGGCCTGCAGCGGCTACCTCGTCCAGGGCGGGGGTGTGAACGTCGTGGTGGACCTGGGGCCGGGATCGCTGGCCAACCTGCAGCGCCACCTGCCCCTCGATCAGCTCGACGCCGTGATCCTGAGCCACGCCCATGCGGACCACTGGGTGGACCTGACCGGCCTGCACGTGGCACACAAGTACTTCTTCGGCCGGGAGGGCCTGCCGGTCTACGTCACGGCCGAGAACCGGGAGCGGGCTGCGCTGCTCATCGACGGCGCCGAACCGGTCTTCGAGTTCCGGGAGATCACCGACGGCACGACCGTGCGCTGCGGCGCACTCGACGTGGTCTTCTCGGGCACCCACCACTACGTCGAGACCCTCGCCGTGCGGGTCGGGGTGGGCAGCTCGAGCGTCGCCTACTCCGCCGACACCGGACCCGACTGGTCCTTCGAGGAGTTCACGACCTACCGCCAGGGCCCCGTGGACCTCGCAGTGTGCGAGGCGACGCACCTCGCCGACGCCGAACACCTGGGCATCCTGCACCTGAGCGCCCGCCAGGCCGGTGAGATGGCCCGCCGCGCCGGCGTGGGCCGCCTCGTGCTCACCCACCTGCAGCCCGGCTCCGACCGTGGCGTCTACCACCTCGAGGGGCGCGAGGCCTTCGGCCGCGAGATCGAGGTCGCGGGCGAGCACGTGGACTACGAGGTCTAGCCGGGGGCGCTTCGGGCGGTACGGTGCGGGGTCCCCGACGAGGAGAGCTCCGTGAGACCCGACGGCCGTGCCCCCGATCAGCTGCGACCCATCACCTTCGAGCGCGACTTCACCGAGCAGGCGCTGGGGTCGGTGCTCGTCACCGTCGGACGAACCGTCGTGCTCTGCACGGCGTCGGTGGAGGACGACGTGCCCCGTTGGATGCGGGGCTCGGGCAAGGGCTGGGTCACCGCCGAGTACGGCATGCTGCCCGGCTCGTCGGGGGAACGCATCCGACGGGAGGCCGCGGCCGGCAAGCAGTCGGGTCGCACCCAGGAGATCCAACGCCTCATCGGCCGCTCCCTGCGCGCCGTGTGCGACATGGTGGCGCTGGGGGAGCGGCAGGTGGTGGTGGACTGCGACGTGCTCCAGGCCGACGGCGGCACCCGCTGCGCGTCGATCAACGGCGGCTTCCTCGCCCTGCACGACGCCCTCACCCGGCTGGTGCAGCGTCGAGACCTCCAGGTCCACCCGCTGCGCGAGGCGGTGGCCGCGGTCTCGGTCGGCATCGTCGGCGGCTCGCCCCTGCTCGACCTGCCCTACGTGGAGGACTCGGCCGCCGAGGTGGACCTGAACGTGGTCATGACCGAGTCGAGTCGCTTCGTCGAGGTGCAGGGCACCGCAGAGGGGCTGGCCTTCAGTCGGGGCGAGCTCGACGAGCTGCTCGACCTGGCGCAGCTGGGCATCGAGGACATCGTGGCCACCCAGCGGGCGCTGCTCGCCGAGCCGCCCGCGCCCCGTCGGTGACCGCGATGCCCCTCCGGCGGTCGGTGAGGGGGGTGAGGGGCGGGTGACGGCGCCGAGCGCCGGTGCGCGGATCGTGCTGGCCAGCGCCAACCCCCACAAGGCGGCCGAGATCGCCGCCATCCTGGGTGCGTCGTTCGTGTTGGAGCCCCGCCCGGTGGACCTGCCCGTGCCCGACGAGGACGGCGACACCCTCGTCGCCAACGCCCGTCTGAAGGCCCGGGCCGTGGTGGCTGCCACCGACGCCGCCGGTCTCGCCGACGACACCGGGCTGGAGGTCGACGCGCTGGGCGGGGCACCCGGCGTGCACTCGGCCCGCTACGCCGGCGACGACGCCGACGACGCCCGCAACGTGGCCCGGCTGCTGGCCGAGCTCGAGCGGGTCGGTGCCCGCGCTCCCGTCCAGCGGCGGGCACGGTTCCGCACCGTGGCCCTGCTGCGCCGACCCGACGGCACGGAGGTGATCGCCGAGGGGACGGTCGAGGGCGTGATCGCCTCCCACGCCCGCGGGGCCGGGGGCTTCGGGTACGACCCCGTCTTCGTGCCCGCGGAGGGAGACGGCCGCACCTTCGCCGAGATGACCGCCGAGGAGAAGCACGCCATCTCCCATCGGGGCCGGGCCTTCCGGGCGCTGGCCGTCCGGCTGGACCGGGACGTCGCGTCGACCTGAGTTCCCGATCGCCCCGACGGGCGAGCCGGGTGTGCCGAGCCGGACGAGTCGGACGAGCCGGGTGAGCCGGGCGAGCGGGACCGGCACGACCCGCCGGACCCGGGTGGACTCCCGACTGGATACCCCCGGTGGTATGCTCGTCCCGTCGAGTCGAGTCCGACCGACGGGTCCTGTGGAGGCTCCCATGGATCTGCCCCCCGAAGTCGTCGATGACGTCGTCAAGCGGCTGCGCCGCGCCGCCGGCCAGGTGCAGGGCGTCGAGCGCATGGTGCTGGAAGGCCGTGACTGCCGCGACATCGTCACCCAGCTCTCGGCGTCCATCCGAGCGCTCGAGCAGGCCGGGTTCCGCCTGGTGACCGCCGGCGTGGCGTACTGCATGGACGACCCCCAGCGCGCCGAGGCCGACGGCTACCCGCTGGCCGAGATCGAGCGGCTGTTCATGAAGCTGACCTGACCCGCCGCCCCGGCGCGATGCCCGACCCGTCGGCGTCGACCGGGTCCCACGGCGCTGACGCCGAGTGCCCGCTCACCAGCCGCGCAGGTCGACCGGCCAGATGTCCACCACCCGCTCCTCGATGCTCACGTGGAACCGGTCGTGGTAGGCGACGGTGGGGTCGACGTGGGCCGGCCAGACCCGCACCGGGTCACCGACCCGCCACCGGGTGCCGTCGCCGTCCGGCAGGAAGGTCACGTGCTCGTCGGAGCACAACAGCACCACCGCGCCCTCGATCGTCGGGTCGCCGTGGTCCATCCCCAGCGCCTTGAGCCCCACGTCGGCCACCGCACCGCCGTCCCGGTCCACCGAGATCACCGTGCCCTGCACCCACGACGCCTGCTCGAACGGGAGACCCAGGCGCGTGTAGGCCGTGTCCATGAGCAGGTACGAGCCGGCCTGCAGCTCGCTCACCCAGGTGTTGAGGTCCCAGGTGCCCGTGCCGCCTCCCGACACGACCTCGCCGCCCACGGCCTCGTGCGCCGCCACCAGCAGCTCCATGGCCCGCTCGGTGCCGCGGGCCCGTCGGGCCCGGTCCTCGGTGCCGACCACGTGTCCCTCGTAGCCCATCACGCCGCGCACCTCGAGGCCCCGTCGTCGGGCCAGGTCCGCCAGGCTGCCGGCCTCCTCCGGTCGACAGCCGCACCGGGGAAGCCCCACGTTGACGTCGACCAGCACCTCGCGGATGCCGCCGGCCCGGGCGGCGTCGACGGTCTCGGGGGAGTCCACCGCCACCGTGATGCGGGCGAGGCCGCGTTCCACCAGCTCGCCCAGCTCGTGCAGGTGGAGGGTCTCGTTGGCCAGCAGGAGGTCCTCGCCGAGCCCGGCGCGGGCCAGGCCCGCCACCTCCCGCACCGTCGCGGCGCAGAAGCTCGGGTGGCCGGCGGCGGCGACGGCGCGGGCGAGCGGGGTGGACTTGAACGCCTTCACGTGGGTGCGCAGGGCCCTCCCCGGCCACCGGGAGCCCATCACGGCCAGGTTGCGTCGCAGCACGTCGAGGTCGACCACCAGGGCGGGTGTCGGCAGGTCCTCCACGTGCATCCCACGCAGGCTAGGTGCCTGGTCACCGACCGTGCTCGGGTGTACAAAGAAGGTGGACTCCTGGAGGAGTCGTCATGACCCCCACCTCCGAGCTGCCTCCACGACCCGACCCCGACGCGTCCGGACCTCCGCCCATCGCGGCGACCTCGTCCCGACCCTCCGCCCTGGAGCGCGCCGACGTGTCGGCGCTCGTCGGCTCGCTGGACGTCGGCCTGCTGGTGATCGGTCTGCGCGGCCTCGTGCACTGGGCGAACCCGGCGGCCCTGCACCTGCTCTACGGCCCCGACGCAGACCTGCCCTCGGGCAGTGCCATCGCCGAGCACGGCATCGTCGTGGTGGATCTCGTCCATCCCGACGATCTCGTGTCCGCCGTGCTCACCGCGGCGACGTCGGTGCGCGAGAAGTCGCCCTACCGGCTCGAGTTCCGCATCGTGCGGCCCGACGGGACGGTCCGATGGGTGCGCTCGTACGCCACGCCGCAGTTCGACGAGGACGGTCAGTGGATCTCCTCGGTCTCGGCCTGGGTGGACATCACCGACGAGGTCGACGCCAAGCTGTCGTCGCGGCGCTTCGCCGAGGTCACCGACGTCCTGACCGACGTCGTGGCCATCGTCGCCCCCGACGGGCATCTGGCGTACCTCAACCAGGCGGGCCAGCGGCACCTGCCCATCCCGGTCGACGGTGAGCCGCGGCCCAGCTTCGAGCGGCTCTTCGCGGAGAACTGCCGCGCCAGGGTCCTCGAGGACGCCCTGCCCCGGGCCGTGTCGGAGGGCCACTGGGAGGGCGAGCTGGTGTTGCACCCGGCGGGCGGCCGGCTCGTACCGGTGTCGCTGTCGCTCGTCTCGCACCGCACGCCCGACGGCGAGCTCGAGTACCTGTCGCTCATCGCCCGGGACATCTCCGAGCTCAAGGCGGCGGAGCGGTCCCTGCGCGAGCAGGCCAGTCGCGACGTGCTGACGGGGCTCGCCAACCGGCCGGTGCTGTTCGACCGGCTGGAGTCGGCCCTGGCCCGGGCCTCGCGCAGCGGCCGGGTGTGCGCGGTGCTGTTCGTGGACCTCGACGGGTTCAAGAGCGTCAACGACCACCTCGGTCACCAGGCCGGCGACGAGCTGCTGGTGCAGGTGGCCCGGCGCATCGACGGCGCGGTGCGGCGCGGCGACCTCACCGCCCGCCTCGGCGGCGACGAGTTCGTCGTCGTGTGCGAGCAGCTCGTGGACCCGGGCGAGGCGATCCTGGTGGCCGAGCGCATCGTGCGGGCCGTCGGCGCTCCCTACCCCGAGCTCGGTCGGCCGGAGACCTTCACCGCCAGCGTGGGCGTGGCCTTCGGCGACGGCCGGGTGCGGGGCATCGACCTGTTGCGCCACGCGGACCTGGCGGTCTACGAGGCCAAGAAGCGTGGTCGGGGACGGGTGGTGCCGTTCGAGCCCTCGATGGATCCCGCCGCGTAGGCTCGCCACGCGGACGTCGCCGGCGGGCGCATCGACGAGGGAACGGGAGACACCATGGCAGCAGAGCTCTGGCAGCACGGTGCGGCCCACCTCGCGGCCCGCATCGCCGCCGGTGAGGTGTCGAGTCGCGAGGTCGTCGACGCGCACCTGGCCCGGATCGAGGCGGTCAACCCCGCGGTGAACGCCGTGACCCGTGTCCTGGTGGAGGAGGCGACGATCGCGGCCGGCGAGGCCGACCGGCGTCGTGCGGCCGGGGAGCCGCTCGGGCCGTTGCACGGCGTGCCCTTCACCGTGAAGGAGAACGTCGACTGCACGGGCAGCCCCACCACCCAGGGGGTGCACGCCCTCGCCGGTGCCCTGCCGTCGCTCGACGCGCCCGGCGTGCAGCGCATGAAGGCGGCCGGGGCCATCCCCCTCGGGCGCACGAACCTGCCCGACTTCGCCATGCGCATGCACACCGACTCGAGTCTCAACGGCCCCACGCGCAACCCGTGGGACCCGGGTCGCACACCCGGAGGTTCGAGCGGGGGAGAGGCCGCGGCGCTGGCCACGGGCATGAGCCCCATCGGGCTGGGCAACGACCTCGGCGGCTCCATGCGCTGGCCCTCGCAGTGCTGCGGCACCGTGTGCCTGAAGCCCACGGTGGGCCGCATCCCCCACGCGTACAGCATCGAGCCCCTCGATCCCACGCCCGCCTTCCAGGCCATGTCGGTGCAGGGTCCCATGGCTCGACACATCCGTGACCTGCGACTGGCCTTCGGGGTGCTGGCCGGTCGGGACCCGCGCGATCCCAAATCCGTCGACGCGCCGCTGGTCGGGCCGCCCCTGGCCGGGCCCCGGCGGGTGGCCGTCGTGGACCGGCCACCGGGTGGTGACGTGCACCCCGACGTGGTGGCCGGCGTCCGGGCCGCAGCCGATGCGCTGGCCGATGCCGGCTACGAGGTGGTGGAGGCGATGCCGCCCCGGCTGGAGGAGACCCACGAGGTCTGGACCCGGCTGGTCGTGGCCGACGTGCACGTCATGTTCCCCCTGCTCGGCATGGTCGTGGGCGAGGACGCCCGCCGCTTCTTCGAGCTGGCCTTCGAGCTGCGTCCACCGCCCGATCTGGCGGGGTTGGTGTCGGCCGGCATCGACCGTCACGCCGCCGCCCGGCTGTGGGACGCCTTCCAGCTCGACACGCCCCTGGTGCTGGCCCCGGTCGGCACGCATCCGCCGTTCGAGGTCGGCTTCGACCTCGCCGGTCACGACGAGGTGGAGGCCACCATCCGACGGTTGCGCACCACCGTCACGGTGAACCTGGTGGGGCTGCCCGCCGTGGCCGTGCCCGTCGGGATCGCCGACGGGTTGCCCGTGGGGGTGCAGGTGATCGGTCCGCGCTTCCGCGAGGACCTGTGCCTCGACGCCGCCGAGGCCATCGAGGCCGCCTTCGGTGTGGTCACCCCGATCGACCCGCGGGCCTGACCCGGCGCCCGCCTGCGGTCCACGCGAGGGCGAGCAGCGGTCGGTGGGTCGCCGGGCGTGCGCTGCGGGGGAGGGTGGGTGCGGTGCGGGCGGGGGGACTCGAACCCCCACGTCTTTCGACACCAGGACCTAAACCTGGCGCGTCTGCCAATTCCGCCACGCCCGCGGTCGGTCCGACTGTACCGGGACCGCCCGAGGCCCCGGAGCCGATAGCCTCAGGCGTCACACGGCCGTCAGGCCCCCCGGAGAGTCGAAGGAGACCGATGGACACCCCGCCACTCCTGCCCGTGGCCCAGCAGGGCGTCATGGACCCGAGCCTGGACATCTTCAAGATGCTGCTCAAGGAGCGCATCGTGTTCCTCGGGTCCGAGGTCAACGACACCGTCGCCAACCAGCTCATCGCCCAGATGATCTACCTCGAAGGCCAGGACCCCGAGAAGGACATCTGGCTCTACATCAACTCGCCGGGCGGCTCGGTCACCTCCGGCATGGCCATCTACGACACCATGCAGTTCGTGCAGCCCGACGTGGGCACGATCTGCATGGGCCTCGGCGCCTCCATGGGGCAGTTCCTGCTGTGCGCGGGGGCGCCGGGCAAGCGCTTCTCGCTGCCCCATGCCCGGATCCTCATGCACCAGCCGCTCGGCGGCGTGCAGGGCCAGGCCTCCGACATCGCCATCCAGGCCGAGCAGATGCTCTACACGAAGCGGCTCATGGCCGAGCGCATCGCCTTCCACACCGGCCAGGAGGTCGACCAGATCCAGGCCGACTCCGAGCGCGACCGCTGGTTCACCGCCGAACAGGCCAGGGACTACGGCATCATCGACCACGTGATCGTCAAGCGCGGCGAGATGCTCTGAGGCGGGCGGGGCTCCCGCGACGTGATCACCTCGGACGGCGGGCCCCCGGGCCCGCCGTTTCAGTCCTCGGTGGCCGTCGTCGAGGAGGTGGACGCCGCAGGGGTGGTGGACGAGGTGGTGCTCCCGGGTGCGCCGGTCTGGGGGACCGCGGTCGAGTTGAGCTCGACCCCGCAGTTGGCGGCGGCGTAGGCCTGCATCTGCGTGCCCGCGGTCTCGATGTCGGGGAGGCGCCCCTGGAGGTCGGCGAAGGCGGCGTCGGCGGAGGCCTGGCCGTCGGGTGCGGTGGACAGGGTGGCGCCGACGCCGTCGGCCACGTCGAGCAGGACCGCCACCTGGGCCCGGATCTCGGTGGGGGCCACCTCCTCGACGTCGCGCAGCTCGTCGATGGCGTCGTCGATGGCGTCGGGGTCGGCGCTGGCCAGCGCGTCGTCGAGCTGTCGGGCCTGGGCGAGCTCGCGGCAGAAGGCCTCGATGCTGCGGTCGGGCGCGGTGTCGCAGGCGACGGTGACGCCCGAGACCGTCAGCACGACGACGATCAGCGCCCCGGCGGCGGCGGGGACCAGGCGGCTTCGGGTGGCGTGCAGGCGCGTCACGGAGAGCTCCACGAAGAACCCGCCCGCGGCCGTGCCGGGGCAGTATGGCCCAGCCCGACCCACCGGTGGGTGACCCCGCCGGGGCCGATCAGCTCGTTGCCGGGGGGAGAGGCGCGGCGACGGTGGACCCGGACGGGTCAGACCCGGGCGGCCTCGGCCCGGGCCCGCAGGTCGGCCACCGCGTGCTCGAGGCCCAGCTCGTCGCGGAACAGCGCCGAGCCGGCCACCAGGACGTTGGCGCCGGCACCGGCCGCCGCGGCGACGGTGGACGGACCGATGCCGCCGTCGACCTCCAGGTCCACGTCGAGGCCCCGATCGGCGATCAACCGGCGCAGCCACGCGATCTTGGGCTCCATGGTGGCGATGTAGCGCTGGCCGCCGAAGCCGGGGTTGACGGTCATCACCAGCACCAGGTCCACCAGGTCCAGCACGTGGGCCACGGCCTCGGGCGGGGTGGCGGGGTTGAGGGCGACCGCGGGACGGCCCCCCGCCTCCCGGATGCCGCCCAGGACCCGGTGCAGGTGCAGACACGCCTCGGCGTGCACGATCACCCACTCGCA
>JALOLF010000239.1 GCA_025456085.1 Acidimicrobiales bacterium | reverse complement strand
GAAGCCCGGTGGTCGTGGCGGCCGCAGCGGCGGGCCGACGACCGGCAACCGTCGCGGTGCGGGCGGTCGGAGCAGGGCCAGCGGTCGCCGGGCCGGCTGACGGCGCGGCGCGCGCCCCGGGCGGCGTGCCAGCATCGTCACATGCCCGAGCCGTTCTTCACCGAGGTCCCCGAGCACATCCCCTACGGGGGCCCCGATGCCGACGACGCGCTCGCCTTCCGCTGGTACGACGCCGACCGGGTGGTGTCGGGACGCACCATGGCCGAGCACCTGCGGCCCGCCGTCTGCCTGTGGCACTCCTTCGCCTGGGACGGCTCGGACCCCTTCGGGCAGGCCACCCTCGACCGACCGTGGCTCGGGCAGCCGGCGGTCGCCGACCCGATGGGTGCGGCCCGGGGCAGGCTCGCCGCGGCGTTCGAGTTCCTCGAGAAGCTGGGCACGCCGTTCTTCTGCTTCCACGACCGTGACCTCGCCCCGGAGGGCGCGGACTTCGCCGAGAGCTGCGCCCGACTCGACGCCCTGGTGGACGAGACCGCCGAGCACCTGACCCGCACCGGGATCGGCCTGCTGTGGGGTACGGCCAACCTGTTCTCCCATCCCCGCTACGCAGCCGGGGCCGCCACCAACCCGGACCCGGAGGTGTTCGCCTACGCCGCAGCCCAGGTCTGCCACTGCCTCGAGGCCACCCACCGCCTCGGGGGCGCCAACTACGTCCTGTGGGGCGGGCGGGAGGGCTACGAGACCCTGCTCAACACCGACCTGCGACGCGAGCTCGACCAGCTCGGCCGCTTCCTCACGCTCGTCGTGGAGCACAAGCACCGCATCGGCTTCCCGGGCACGATCCTCGTCGAGCCCAAGCCCTTCGAACCCACCAAGCACCAGTACGACTTCGACGTGGCGGCCGTGTACGCCTTCCTGCAGCGCTTCGATCTGGTCGACGAGGTGAAGGTCAACATCGAGGTCAACCACGCGACGCTCGCGGGGCACGACTTCCACCACGAGATCGCCTACGCGATGGCGGCGGGGATCTTCGGCTCGGTCGACGCCAACGCCGGCGACGACCGGCTGGGCTGGGACGTCGACCGCTTCCCGGGCTCCGTGGAGCAGCTCTCACTCGGGCTGTACGAGATCCTGCGCGGCGGCGGGCTCACCACGGGCGGGTTCAACTTCGACGCGAAGCTTCGCCGGCAATCGATCGACCGCACCGACCTGTTCCGCGCCCACATCGCCGGGCTCGACACGCTCGCCCGGTCCCTGCTCGTCGCGGCGGCCATGGTCGAGGACGGCTCGCTCGAGCGGCGCCGCACCGAGCGCTACGTCGGCTGGGACGGCGAGGAGGCACGGAGCTGGTTCGCCGGCAACGCATCGCTCGCCGAGCTGCATCGGCGGGCGCTGGACGGCGGGCCCGAGCCCGAGCCCGTGTCGGGCCGCCAGGAGGAGCTCGAGCACCTCGTGGCCCGCTTCGTCGAGCGGGCGCGCTGAGGCCACCGTGGGTCTCGTCGCCGGGGTGGACTCCTCGACCCAGTCGACCAAGGTCGAGCTGCGCGACGTCGACACCGGTACCCTGGTGGCCACGGGCCGCGCCCCGCATCCCCCCACCAGCCCGCCGACCAGCGAGCAGCACCCCGACGCCTGGTGGACCGCCCTGCGCGAGGCCTGCGCACAGCTCGGTGCGCACCGGCGGGACGTGGTCGCCCTGGCCGTCGCCGGCCAGCAGCACGGGCTGGTCGTGCTGGGTGCCGACGACGAGGTGCTGCGGCCCGCCAAGCTCTGGAACGACACCACGTCCGCGCCGCAGGCCGCGGCGCTCGTGGCGGCCCTGGGAGCGCGGCGCTGGGCGACCGCCTGCGGCAGCGTCCCGGTGGCGTCCTTCACCGTCACCAAGTTGCGCTGGCTGCGCGACCACGAGCCCCGTACCTATGCCGCCGCCCGGCGGGTGCTGCTGCCCCACGACTGGCTCACCTGGCGGCTCACGGGCGAGCCCGTGACCGATCGGGGTGACGCGTCGGGCACCGGATGGTGGTCACCACGGACCGGGCGCTACGACCCGGAGCTGCTGGCCGCCGTGGACGCCGAGCGCGACCTGTTCGGTCTGCTCCCCCGGGTGCTCGCTCCGGGAGACGTCGCCGGCACGCTGTCGGCCGACGCCGCCGACGAGCTCGGCCTGCCCGTCGGCATCCCGGTCGGGCCGGGCACGGGTGACAACATGGCCGCCGCGCTCGGGCTGGGCCTGCGGCCGGGCGACGTGGCGATCTCGCTCGGCACGTCGGGCACGGCGTTCGCGGCGAGCGAACTCCCCACCGCCGACGCCACCGGTGCGGTCGCCGGCTTCGCCGACGCCACCGGACGGTTCCTGCCGCTGGTGTGCACCCTCAACGCCACCAGGGTCACCGACACGGTGGCCGCCTGGCTGGGCGTCGACACGGCGACCGTGGCCGACCTCGCGCTCGCCGGGCTCGATCGGGACGCGGGCCGCGCCGGGCGGCCGGTGTTCGTGCCGTACTTCGACGGGGAACGGACCCCCGACCGCCCCGATGCAACCGGTCTGGTCACCGGCCTGCGCACCTCCACGACACGCGAGCAACTGGCCCTTGCCGCCCATCTCGGCGTCGTGTGCGGCCTGCTGGACGGGCGCGACGCGCTCACCGCGGCCGGCGTCGCACTCGAGGGACGGCAGTTCCTCATCGGTGGTGGCGCCCGCTCGCCGGCGTACCGGCGGGTGGTGGCCGACCTCACCGGGCTGCCGGTGCTCGTGCCGGACGCCGACGAGACCGTGGCGACCGGCGCCTGCGTGCAGGCCGCTGCCGTGCTGACGGGCGCCGGGTTCGACGAGGTGGCCGACGCCTGGGACCTCGGCGCAGGTCTGGTCGTCGAGCCGCAGCCGGGCATCGACGCCGTCGCCGAGCGCGCGGCCTACCAGGACGCGGCGAAGCGGGTCTGAGCCGGCGCCGATCCCGTGTGGGCGCCGAGCCGAGCGGGCGTGGATCACCCCTTGCGGCGTCGACGATGCCCGGCCTAGGATACGAACACATGTTCGATCCACGCCTGGCCGACCCGCCCACCGAGGCGACGACCACCGCCCCGCTCGGCGCGTCGACGAGGCCGTCACCGGCGGAGCTGTCGCATCGGGCCCGCTCGCTGGCGGCGCGGATCGGTGGGCTGCAGGCCGAGCTGGTCGACGTCGTCACCGAGACCCTCACCCACGAGAACGACCTGGGCGAACCGGTCGTCGGATGGCTGTGCCGCGAGTGCCGCCTGCTGCCCGACGAAGCCCACCGGCTGGTGACCCTGGCCCGCCGCCTCCCCCGACTCCCCGCCACCCGGGCCGCGTTCGCCGCCGGCCAGCTCTCCGAAGCCACCGCCACCCGCATCGCCCGCGTCGCGACCGCCGCCAACGAGACCGACATCCTCGCCGTGGCCGAGTCCGCCACGGGCGCCCAGCTCCAGACCCTGCTGCGCTCCTACCAGCGCGTCCGCCCCGAGCACCCCACCCCTTCCGGCGACGGCGACGGCGAGCGCGCCGCCCACGAACCCGAACCGCCCGCCGGTCACGACGACACCGTGCACTCCTCCACCGACGACCACGGCCGCTGGCACCTCCACGCCAACCTCCCCCTCCACTGGGGCGCCCAGATCGACGCCGCCCTCCGCGCCGCCCAGGACCGTGAACCCCACCGGCCACCCACCCCCGCAGACCTGCACGCCAACCCCGACG
>JALOLF010000238.1 GCA_025456085.1 Acidimicrobiales bacterium | reverse complement strand
CATGGCGGTGCTGCGCGCCGCCGCCGTCGCCGCCTCGATGGGCCGGCCGGCGGTGTCGGGGGACGGGTGAGCCGCCGATCGGTGCTGCTGCTGCTGGCGCTGGCCGGCGCGGTGACCACCGTCGCGGCGGCCCAGACCTGGGTACGGCTGTCCGTGCCGTCCGACCTCGTCCCGCTGCAGGTCACGGTCACCGGAGCCGCACTGGTGCCGCTGACCACCGCCGCCGGGATCGTCGCCCTGGCCGGGTCGCTGGCCGCCTTCACTGCTCGCGGGTGGGGGCGACGCGTGGTAGGGGCTCTGGTGCTGCTGGTCGCGGCTGTCGCCCTGGTGCAGACCCTGGTGACACTGGCTGATCTGGTCGGGCGAGCACGCCTGTGGTGGTCGGTGGAGGTCGGGGACGAGGCAGCCTCGGCTGCCTCCGCCAGCACGACCGTCTGGCCTGCGGCCACCGCCCTCGGGTTGGCGGCGGTCGCGCTCGCCGGCGTCCTGGTGGTCGTGTACGCCGCCCGGTGGGCCGGGTTGTCGGACCGCTACGAGGCCCGTCCGGCAGCCGTCCGCGACGACCCCTGGGTCGCGCTCGACCGCGGGGACGACCCGACCGCGGACCCAGCGGGCCCT
This sequence comes from Acidimicrobiales bacterium, assembly GCA_025456085.1. GTDB lineage: Bacteria > Actinomycetota > Acidimicrobiia > Acidimicrobiales > Acidimicrobilacustridaceae > JALOLF01. The sequence goes on along the minus strand of JALOLF010000238.1, from coordinate 5,461 downwards.
TAGGTCGTATGCTCGACCTATGGCGCAGTCAGCCGAGCACCACGACAACCACGGTCAGACCCCCGCTGCCTGGACCGCGGTGTCGATCATCATGATCGGCTTCCTGGTCGGCTGTGTCGCGGTCGTGCTGCTCAACTGGACGCTGCTGGCGGTCTCCGCCGGCATCGTCGTGCTGGGTGCCGTCGTCGGCAAGGTCATGCAGATGATGGGCATGGGCAAGCAGGTCGACACCGCGTCCGAGCACGCCGACGCGGCCTGAGGCCTCACCGGCTGCTTCCGTGAGCAGCGACGTCTCCCGAGGGCTTGTCCTCGTCGTCGAGGACGAGCCCGCCATCGCCGAGCTGCAGCGCCTGTACCTGACCCGTGCGGGCTTCAGTGTGCAGGTGGTGACCACGGGCGAGCAGGCCCTGCAGGCGGTGCGGTCGCTCCGCCCCGTTGCCGTCATCCTCGATGTCGGACTGCCCGGCATCGACGGGGTGGAGGTCTGTCGGCGCCTGCGCGACGAGGGTGACGCCACGCCGCTGCTGTTCGTCACCGCGCGCGACGAGGAGGTCGACCGGGTGCTCGGCCTCGAGATGGGGGCCGACGACTACCTCACCAAGCCGTTCTCGCCGCGAGAGATGGTCGCCCGGGTCAAGGCGGTGCTGCGCCGCGGCCGGCCGCTCAGCGGCGGCACCCCGGTGGACGTCGGACAGGTGCGGCTGTTCCCCGACGAGCGCCGGGTGGAGGTCGGCGGGAGAGCGGTCGAGTTCACCGCCACCGAGTTCGACCTGCTGGCCCACCTCATGCGCCAGCCCGGGCGAGTCTTCAGCCGCGAGGAGCTGCTGTCCGCCGTCTGGGGGTACGGCCCTGTCGTGACCACCCGCACCGTCGACGTGCACGTGGCCCAGGTTCGAGCCAAGCTCGGGGACGCCCTGAGCATTCGTACCGTGCGTGGTGTCGGCTACGGCGTGCAGCGATGACCGACGGGCCGCCGCACCGGTCCCGCGACACCCTCGCCGGCCGCCTGGTGCTGCTCGGCGTGCTCACCGCCCTGCTCACCGTGCTGGCCGTGGGCCTGGTGAGCCTGGGCCTGGTGCGCTCGGCCGCCCAGTCGCAGGCGCAGTCGACCCTGGCGCGCCAGGCTGACGTGGTGGCCCGCCTCACCGGGGCCCTGCCCTTCGAGGGTGAGTCCGACCTGCTGGCCGCCGCCGACGCCCTGGAGCGGCAGGGCGTGCGTGCCTACCTGATCGGCCCCGGTGGCGACCCCGGTGCCGCCGTGCCCGCCGATCTTCTCGCGCGGGCGCTGCGCACCGGCTCGGCCAGCGGAGTCGGGGGTGACCCGCGCCAGCTCGTCGAGGTGCGCCGCGTGTCGGCGTCGTCCGCCATCGCGCTCACGCGGCCGGCGAGTGCCGCCGTGGACGACGTGGCCACTCCCGTGCTGCAACGGCTGGCCGTGGCCCTGGTTGTCGGGCTCGGCGTGGCCACGGTGGCAGGGGCCCTGGCGGCGCGACGCCTCGCCCGTCCCCTACACCGCACCGCACAGGCGGCGCGGGCTCTGTCGACCGGGGAGCGGTCGGCGCGGGTCGACCCCGAGGGTCCGACGGAGGTGGCCGACGTCGCACTCGCGCTCAATGCCCTCGCCGATGCGCTCGAGCTCAGCGAGACGCGGCAGCGTCGCTTCCTGCTGTCGGTGAGCCACGAGCTGCGCACACCGCTCACGGCGATCCGTGGGTACGCGGAGGCCTTGTCCGACGGAGTGGTGCCGCCGGACGACGCCGCCGCGGCCGGCGGCGTGATCGGTACCGAGGCGGCGCGGCTGGATCGGCTCATGGCCGACCTGCTGGCCCTGGCGCGGGCCGAGGCCGACGACTTCGCTGTGGACCTCGTCGACCTCGATCTGGTGTCGCTGGTGCGCGAGGCTGCGCTGGCGTGGACGGAGCCCGCCCGGCAGGCCGGACAGGCGTTGAGCGTGCAGACCCCCGAGCACCCGGTGCCGGCGAGGGCCGACCCGGTGCGCACCCGCCAGGTGCTCGACGCCCTGGTGGGCAACGCCGTGCGGGTCACGCCGGCCGGCCGGCCCGTCGTGCTCGCGGCGCGTCTCGACCCGGACTCCGACACCCCGGTGCTGGAGGTCAGGGATGGTGGGCCGGGGCTGACCGATGCCGACCTCCCCGTCGCCTTCGACCAGGGGGTGCTGCGGGACCGCTACGAGGGGGTGCGCCCCGGTGGGTCGGGCCTGGGGCTCGCCCTGGTCGACCGGTTGGCCCGGCGCATGGGCGGCACCGTCGAGGCGGGTCACGCGGCCGAGGGAGGCGCACGTTTCACGCTGCGGCTGCCCGCCGTCACCGGTCCATCGGCCTAGGTCTGGGCTACCGTCGAGCCATGGCGATGGCCGGGACGGGGACGCGCCCTCGCGCCCGGCTGCTGGCGGCCCCTCTGCTCACTGCCGGTGGCGTCGTCGTCGCCACCGGTGCAGCGGTGGTCGCGGGCCGGCTTGGCGTCTCCCTGGTGCCCGAGTGCCCGTTGCACGCCCTCACGGGTCTGTGGTGCCCCTTGTGCGGGGGGACGAGAGCGGTGCAGGCGCTGGTCGCCGGCGACCTGGGCGCGGCCGCGGGCCTGAACGTTCTCGTGGTGGTCGCGGTGCCGGTGCTCGTCGTGCTGTGGCTGCGGTGGACGGCGCTGCGCGCGTCGGGCCGAGCCGTGAGCCTCATCGCCCTGAGCAACCGGGCGGGCGCGATGCTCGCCGCTGTTCTGCTGGCCTACATGGTGGTGCGCAACCTGCCGGGGATGGAGATGCTGACCCCCTGACGGCACCCGGCGTCAGGTCGCCAGGCCTGCGGTGTCGAACCCGGCCGGGTAGGACAGCAGGCCAAGGACCACGAAGAACACCGCCAGCAGGATCAGGCCGCCGTACAGCACCAGGCCGATGATCGACATGATGCGGGCCGCCTTGGCCATACCGTCGCCCCCGAGCGTGCCGCCGGAGGCGCGGATGGCCGACAGCGACGGGCACACCACGAACCCGGCGATGGCCGAGACCAGGGCCCAGACAGCCTTGTCGTCGGTGGGTGGGGCGACCGGCGCGGCGGCGCCGTAGGGGTAGGGGGCCTGCGGGTACGGCTGCTGCTGCGGGTACCCCTGCGTCGGGGGGTACCCCTGCGTCGGGGGGTACCCCTGCGTCGGGGAGGAGGCGTACGTCGGGGAAGAAGGGCTGTAGGGCGTCGTCGGGTAGTCCGGGGCCGCCGCGGGCGGCGGGGGTGGTGTGGCTGCGGGCTCCCCGGGCCCACCCGGGCGGTCGGCGTCGCTGCTCGACATGATTCCGTCCCCTCTGCGGACCGGCGTCCGCTGCGTGTGCTCACGACCGTACTGGCGGCGCGGAGCCGTGACGAGTCAGGCCCGCTGGCCGCTCTACAGTGGCCGCTGTGGACAGCCCTGCGGGCGTGCTGGCCGAGATCGTGGCCGGGGTGCGCACCGACCTCGCCGAGCGCCAAGCCCGCGTGTCGCTCGACGACCTCAAGCGTCGGGCCCAGCGCATGCCGCCAGCACTCGACGCGCTGCCGTTGCTGCGCTCGCCCGGCGTCGGGGTGATCGCCGAGGTGAAGCGCGCCAGCCCGTCCCAGGGAGCATTGGCGCCCATCGACGACCCGGCCGCGCTCGCCCGCGCCTACGCCAGCGGCGGCGCCGCTGCGGTGAGTGTCCTCACGGAGAGCCGTCGGTTCGGCGGCAGCCTGGACGACCTGGCGGCCGTCCGGTCGGCCGTGGACGTACCGGTGCTGCGCAAGGACTTCGTGGTGTCGTCCTACCAGCTGTGGGAGGCGCGCGCCGTCGGTGCCGACCTCGTGCTGCTGATGGCCTCGGTGCTCGAGCAGGACGCCCTGATCTGTCTGGTGGAGCGGGCCGAGTCGATCGGGCTGACCCCGCTGGTGGAGGCCCACACGGCGCTGGAGGTCGAGAGAGCCCTGCTCGCCGGCGCGCGGGTGGTGGGCATCAACAACCGCGACCTGCGCACGCTGCGGGTCGACCTGTCGACGTTCGTCGATCTCGCGCCCCTGATCCCCGACGGTGTGGTGCGCATCGCCGAGTCGGGCATCCGCAGCCCGCACGACGTCTTCGAGATGGCCCAGGCGGGCGCGGACGCCGTGCTGGTGGGCACCTCGCTCGTGTCAGGCTCGGCACGCGGTGCCGACCCGGCCTCCGCGGTGGCCGAGATGGTTGCTGCCGGCTCCCACCCGGCGTTGGGCCACCGGGCCCGGCGATGACGACCACGCACCCGCAGCACGACCCCGACGCCACCGGTCACTTCGGTCCCTACGGTGGCCGCTTCGTGCCCGAGGCACTGGTTGCCGCCCTCGACGAGCTGGACACGGCCTTCCGCGCCGCCCAGACCGACCCCGCCTTCGCCGCCGAGCTCGACCACTTGCAGCGCACGTACACCGGTCGGCCGAGCCCCCTGACCGAGGCGGCGCGGTTCGGCGCCCAGGCGGCGTCCGGCGCACGCGTGCTGCTCAAGCGGGAGGACCTCAACCACACCGGGTCCCACAAGATCAACAACGTGCTCGGCCAGGCGCTGCTGACGCGCCGCATGGGCAAGACCCGGGTGATAGCCGAGACGGGCGCCGGGCAGCACGGAGTGGCCACCGCCACCGCGGCGGCCCTGTTCGGGCTCGACTGCACCGTCTACATGGGCGAGCAGGACACCGTGCGGCAGGCCCTCAACGTCGCCCGCATGCAACTGCTCGGTGCGCAGGTGGTGCCCGTGCGCACGGGCAGCCGCACCCTCAAGGACGCCATCAACGAGGCCATGCGCGACTGGGTGACCAACGTCGCCGACACGCACTACCTGCTCGGCACCGTCGCCGGGCCGCACCCCTTCCCGGTCATGGTCCGCGAGTTCCACCGGGTCATCGGCATCGAGGCCCGAGCGCAGGTGCTCGAGCTCACGGGGCGGCTGCCTGACGCGGTGGCGGCGTGCGTCGGGGGCGGCAGCAACGCGATCGGCATCTTCCACGCCTTTCTCGACGACCGGCAGGTGGCGCTCCACGGGTTCGAGGCGGGTGGGGACGGCGTCGAGACCGGGCGGCACGCGGCGACGCTCACCGGCGGCAGCCCCGGCGTGCTGCACGGCGCCCGCTCCTACCTGCTGCAGGACGAGATGGGCCAGACCATCGAGTCGCACTCGATCTCGGCGGGGCTGGACTATCCGGGAGTCGGTCCGGAGCACTCGTGGCTGCGCGACACCGGCCGGGCCCACTACGAGCCGATCACCGACGCCGAGGCGATGGAGGCGTTCGGGCTGCTCGCGCGTACCGAGGGCATCCTGCCCGCCATCGAGACCGCCCACGCCCTCGCCGGCGCGCGCCTGCTCGGTGCCCGCGCTGCCGCCGAGCAGCGTCCGGTGACGATCCTGGTCAACCTGTCGGGCCGCGGCGACAAGGACGTCGACACCGCGGCCCGGTGGTTCGGGCTGGTGGCCGACGCG
>JALOLF010000237.1 GCA_025456085.1 Acidimicrobiales bacterium | reverse complement strand
CAGCAGCACCGAGTCGCCGGCGCGCAGGGTGCGGCCGTGCAGCTCGACATCACGGGTGAGCGTGCGGTGCATGTACTGCGTGGAGTTGTGGAACCGCAGCACCTCCTCCACGCAGTCGGGGGCCAGGGACGGGTCGGCCACGAGCTTCGCCCGTTGATCGGGATGCCGGCTGAGCAGCTCCACCGCGTTGGCCACCATCTTCGTGGTGGTCTCGTGGCCGGCGATGATGAACAGCAGGCAGAAGCCCAGCACCTCGGCGTCGGTGAGGGGTCGGCCCTCGAGCTCCAGGCCCAGCAGGTCGCTCACCAGGCCCGTTCCCTCGCCCTGGCGCCGACGGGGGAGATCCCCGGCGAAGTAGCCCAGGATGGCGCCGAAGCCGGCCATGGCCTCGGGGGGCAGCTCCATGGACCCGTCCTCGCGCACCAGGATCTGGTCGGCGTAGACCCGCAGCATCGGGCGGTCGGCTTCGGGGACGCCGAGCACCGCGGAGATCACGTCCATGGGGAACGGTCCGGTGAAGTCGGCGACGAGGTCGCACGAGCCGGCCTCGACGACGCGGTCGAGGTAGCCGGTGATGATTCGGCGGGTCTCGGCCTCCATCTCGGCGACCCGGCGGGTGGTGAACACCCGGTTGACGAGCTTGCGCATGGCGGTGTGCTCGGGCGGGTCGAGGGTGATCATCATCGGCAGCCCCTCGCGCCGGCCCCGTGCCTCCAGGGAGATCCCGTCGGCGGAGGAGTAGGTGGCGAAGTCGCGGAACGCCTCCTGCACGTCCTCGTAGCGGCTCAGCGCCCAGAAGGCGAGGTCGTCGTTCCAGTAGGCGGGGGCCTCGTCGCGCAGGCGGCGGTACACCTCGTAGGGATCCTCGTGCAGGGAGAACGCGAAGGGGTTGTAGACGAGCTCGTCGGTGGCGCCCATGGGCGGACCCTAGAACTGGGGAGGACAGTTTTCAACATCGTCTTGCGTCGATGGAGGGGCGACTGGTACAACAGGCGTCGTCCGCGGCGCGGGCGCATCGGGGGAGCGCCTGCGACGCGGTCCCGTCGCTGCGTCAGGCCCGGCGGGGAGACGAGGGAGGGGGCTCGCCCATGCCGGCGACGACCGGGGACAGCGCGACGACAGCCAACTACGTCGTCATCTCGTCGGACTGCCACGGCGGCGCCGACATCGGTGCCTACCGCCCCTATCTCGAGTCCCGGTACCACGACGACTTCGACGCCTGGGCCGCCGGCTTCGACAACCCCTACGACGACGTGAAGGGCCCCGAGGCCGGTCGCAACTGGGACTCGGCGCGTCGCCTCGCCGAGTTGGAGGCCGACGGGGTGGTGGCCGAGGTGGTGTTCCCCAACACCATCCCGCCGTTCTTCCCCAAGGTGTCCCTGGTGGAGCAGCCTCCCGGCGCCTCCGCCGGCGACCTGGAGCGTCGCTGGGCCGGGCTGCGGGCCCACAACCGGTGGCTGGCCGACTTCTGTGCCGACGCGCCGGGCCGGCGGGCAGGCGTGTGCCAGATCATGCTCCACGACGTCGAGGGCTCGGTGGCCGAGATCCGGTGGGCGGCCGAGCACGGCCTCACCGGCGGAGTGCTGCTCCCCGGTGCCCCGCCCGGCTCGGGTGTCCCGCCGCTCTACGCCCCCGACTACGAGCCCATCTGGCAGGTGTGCGAGGAGCTCGGCCTGCCGGTCAACCACCACAGCGGCAGCGCTGCGCCCGACATGGGGGACTATCCCGCAGCGTCGGCCATCTTCCTGCTCGAGGTCACCTGGTGGGCCCACCGCACGCTGTGGCACCTGATCTTCGCCGGCGTCCTGGAACGCCATCCCGACCTGCAGTTCGTGTTCACCGAGCAGGGCACGGCGTGGATCCCCGACGAGCTGACGCGGCTCGACTACTACCACGGCCGGCTCGCCGGCGCGGGTGGCGCGTCGGGGTCTCAGGAGGCGCGCTTCGGCGGGTCGCTGGGGAAGCTCTCGCTGACGCCGTCGGAGTACTGGGCCCGCCAGTGCCAGCTCGGTTCGAGCTTCATCCGCCGCCACGAGGTCGACCTGCGCCACCGGGTCGGGGTCGATCGCATCATGTGGGGCAGCGACTTCCCCCACCTGGAGGGCTGCTGGCCCTGGTCGAAGGAGCACCTGCGCCTGGCCTTCGCCGGGGTACCCACCGAGGAGGTGCGGGCCATGGTCGGCGCCAACGCGGCCCGGGTCTATGGCTTCGACCTCGACGCGCTGGCGCCGCTGGCCGAGCGCTTCGGCCCCAGTCCGGCCGACGTCGCGGCGCCCCTGGCGCCGGCCGACCTCCCCGACGAGTCCCTGCGCTGCCCGGCCTTCGCCGCAGCCCGGTTCCTCGGCACCTGAGCCCCGACGCGGATCCACCGCCCCCAACGCCCGTCGACCCCCTGATCTCCGACCCACGAGGACCCGCCCATGCCCACCATCCGCTACGCCGCACGGCCGGTCGAGCAGCGCCGCGACCGTGAGGTCGCCGCAACGAGCGTCGGCGCCTGGTCGACCTCGGTGACCGCGACCTTCGAGACCGATCCCGAGGTGGTGGCCGCGGTCCTGCCCCCACCGCTGGAGCCGGGCGAGGTGCCGGTGGTGAAGGTCGGGATCTCCCGGGTGGACCTCGGTCGGGGCCTGCCCTCCTTCGGCGCCGGCACCTTCGCCGTGGCTGCCCGCCACGCCGGCAACGACGGCTTCTACCCCCTGGTCATGCCCATGAGCACCGAGCAGTCGGTGATCGGGGGCCGCGAGACCTTCGGCGAGCCCAAGAAGCTGGCCCAGATCACGCTGGACCTCGACGGTGACGCCCTGGCGGCGAGCGTGACGCGCATGGGCACCACCATCATCGAGGTGACGGGCGACCTGGGCGCCGAGCTCCCGGTCCCTCCGGCCGAGGAGCGCCTCGACTTCTACTTCAAGTTCCTCCGTGCTCCCGACGGCGACGGCTTCGACGACGACCCGTGGCTCGTCTACTGCACGCGCCACACCGAGACCCGGGCCCACCGGATGGTGGACGGCACCCTCGTGCTGCGCGACTCGCGCTTCGACCCCGTCGCCGACCTCCCGGTGCGAGGACCCGTGACGATCACGTTGTCGGAGCGGCGCACCCGCCAGACCGGTCGGCTGGTCGAGCGCGTGCCCGCCGCCGACCTGGCGCCCTTCGCCCATCAGCGCTACGACGACCTCTCGCCGCTCGGCAAGGACGACTGACCCCCGAGGAACCGACATGACCACGTACCTGGTGATCTCCGCCGACTGCCACGCCGGGCTGCCCAACCGCGAGTACCGCGAGTGGCTCGACCCCGAGTACCGGGAGCGCTTCGACGAGGCGCTCGAGGCCCGGGCCCGCATGGCCGAGCTCGCCCAGCAGGGCTTCCTCAACAAGGAGTTCTCGGACGAGTGGCACGCCGAGCACGAGGAGGGCCTGCGAGGCAGCTGGGACGCATCGCGCCGTGACGCCGAGCTCGACGCCGACGGCGTGGCCGGCGAGGTCATCTTCCCCGACGCCGACTCGGTGAGCTCCGGCGCCTCCGCGCCGTTCGGGGCGGGTCTCGGGGCCACGGGGGACACGCCCGCCGAGCTGCTCTTCGCCGGAGCCCGGGCCCACAACCGGTGGCTGGCCGAGCTGTGCAACCAGAGCCCGGCGCGGCGCGCCGGTGTGGCCATCGTGCCGATCATGGTCGACGTCGACGCCGCGGTGGCCGAGATCCGCCGGGCCCACGCCTCGGGTCTGCGCGGCGGCATCCTCATCCCCGCCATGTGGCAGCCCTTCG
>JALOLF010000004.1 GCA_025456085.1 Acidimicrobiales bacterium | reverse complement strand
TCCCTGCCCAGGCAGGGAGAAGGAGACCGGACATGCGCAGTGCAGCAGCCGGAGATGCGTCCGTGGACAAGTCCTGGCAGGACTACGCCAACTGCCTCGGCGTGGATCCTGATCTGTTCTTCCCGGAGCGGGGGGCCTCGACCCGCGAGGCGAAAGAGGTCTGCCGGGGTTGTGTGGTGCGCGAGGACTGCCTCGAGTATGCACTGGCCAACGGCGAGAAGTTCGGCATCTGGGGCGGGATGAGCGAGCGCGAGCGGCGCCGCATCCGCCGCCAGCGTGCCCTGGCCCGCGCCGGTTCGGCCGGCGTGCCCGTGGCCGTGGCATCGGCCGGCGCCTCCGCCTGACACCTCGGTTCCCCTCGGGCCCGTCGATCAGGGGTCGTCGACGGTGCGGCCAGTGGTCGCGAGCCGCGCTTCGATGGTGCGGTCCTCGGCCAGGTCGAGCTCGGCCCAGCGCTCGCGGGGTGTGCGGCGCAGCACCGCGGCCGGGAGCAGCCCCACCAGTTCCGCCCGGGCGACGGCGGCCTCCCGTGACACGAGGTCGTAGACGTCGGCGGGTCCGGTGACGTCCGGCGCGACCAGGTTCATCGACACCTGCACCGCGTCTGCGACGGCCAGTCCCAGAGCCCGTACCGTCGGTCCGCGAAGCCCTGCGGCGATGGCGCGGGCACGCGCCAGATCGGGTTCGGCCAACCACAGGTTGTAGGCCACCAACGGCAGGCGGGCGCCGACAGCGGTCGCTCCCGCGGTGGGATGCGGGTGTCGCGGCCCGGTATCGGGCGCCAGGTCGGTGAACGCCGAGCGGCGCACGGTCGGCAACGACCGCTCGGGGCCGTAGAGGAAGCATGGCACCCCGAGGTCGTCGCCCAGCCAGCGGGCGAACGCGTCGCGGGCGTCGAGGGCGTCGCGCAACGTCGAAGGCCCAAGGGGCACGAAGGGCACGACGTCGAGCACTCCGATGCGGGGGTGCACCCCCCGGTGGGTACGCAGGTCGAGCTGCAGCACGGCGGCGGCGGCGACGGCCCGGGCGGCACCCTCGCCGACCAGGGTGAGTACCGAGCGGTTGTGGTCCGCGTCGGTGTGCACGTCCAGCACATCGGGGCCGCCGGCCCGGGTCACGAGGCCGACGACGTCGAGTCGCCGCCCTTCGCTGATGTTGACGACGACTTCGAGCACGTGAGGAGTCTCCCGCGCGTCCGGGTGGTCGGGCGAGCCGCGTTGCCGCTGCGCTGCTCCGGTGAGCTAGGGTGTCGGACATGGCTGGCCTCGGAGGCGGAGAACTCATCCTGGTATTCGCCGTGATCCTGCTGATCTTCGGTGGATCGCAGCTCCCGAAGCTGGCGAAGTCACTCGGTCAGGCGCAGAAAGAGTTCAAGAAGGCGCAGACCGAGGAGGACACCGACGACGGTCCCTCGTCGTCGCCCTCGCAGAACGCCTGATCCACCCGTTCCCGCACCGGGAACCAGTTGCGCTCGAGCGTCGTTTGCATGGTGAGCCTGATCTCCGACTCCGCCGGCCGGTTCGTTCGCATTGACCCCTTCGTCGGGGTCGTCGGACTCCCCGGACCAGTGGGTTCGGCGTGACGGTCAGCGATGACGCCGACCGGGTACCGACCTGGGAGGAAGTGGCCCGGATCCACGGGCGGTTCCTCTACACGGTTGCGTACCGGCTCACCGGGAACCGTGACGACGCACAGGATCTGGTGCAGGACGTGTTGCTTCGCGTGCAACGAGGATTGGCGACCTATCAGCCGGGCTCCATGGAGGCCTGGCTCTCCCGCATCACCACGAACGCCTTCCTCGACGACGTCCGGCGTCGGCAGCGCCGCCCGGTGGAGGCCCTCCCCGAGGACGCCGAGCGGGTCATCCCCGGCGCGATCGCCGCGGATGAGGCGCTCGATGCCGCAAACCTCCCCGATCACGTGCAAGCTGCACTCCTCAACCTCCCCGAGGACTACAGGGTGGCCGTGGTGCTGTGCGACGTCGTGGGGCTTCCGTACCAGGAGATCTCCGAGATGGTGGACGTGCCGGTGGGCACCGTCCGCAGCCGCATCCATCGCGGCCGCAGCGCGCTGAGGGAGGTGTTGTCGTGAGCTCCGACGCCGAGCTCCTCGAGGAGCTGAGCGCCTATCTCGACGGTGAGCTCGACGCAGCCGAGCGGGCCGACGTCGAGTCCCTCCTCGGCCGGTCCCCCCGGGCTCGCGAGGAGCTCACCGAGCTGGCTGCCGTGCGCTCCACGCTGCGTGGACTGCCCGCGGTCGAGCCGCCCTTCGGCTTCTACGAGCGCATGTTGCTCGACGGGACACCGGCAGGGGGTCGTGACCGAGCCCCGGCTGCGGCGTCGAGCACACCTGGCGCCACGCCGTCCTCCCGGCGGCGACCGCGGCCCTATGCGGCCTGGGCCGGGGGTGCGGCGGCGGCGGCAGCGGTGACGGTCGTGCTGCTCGGGGCGGTGTCCGAGCCGGTCCAGCCGGCTGCGGCCGACCCCGTCGCCCCACCGGTCGAGCGCTACCTGGCCCGCCACGACGAGGTCAGCACCACGGCCTCGCCGGACGCTGCCGAAGGCGACGGCTTCGAGTCCTTCGCCGACGCCGAGCTGGCGGCGATGCCCGATCCCTACGAGGCGCCCGAGGCCCTGGGCGACGGGTTCCGGCGCACGGCCGCCTACCACTCCGACGGCCGGATCATGCACTTCGTGTACCAGCAGGGCGACGACGCCGTGTCGGTGTACGCCCAGGTCGGCACGCCGGACTGGGACGCCATGCCCGAGCAGGGCAGCGCCGTCCAGCTCGGCGACGAGGACGCCTGGAAGATGATCACCGGCCAGGACGAGGTCATGGTCATGCGCCGGGGGATCGTGGTGTACACGGTGGTGGGGTCGGTGCCGGAGCCCGAGATGGTCGAGGTGATGCAGGACCTGCCCGACGCCGAGGGGGACCAGTCCCTGCCGGATCGGGCGCAGGCGACGGCGAGAGAGGTCGTCGTCCGCTTCGGCCTGGGCGGCTGATCGACCGGTCGGGCGCCGGCCCGACCGTCCGCTCGCCGGTCCACCGGTGCGCCGTTCGTCATCCTGCGTGGTCGGCACGTCCGTCGGGGCGAACGTGGGGACGTCGCGTTCACCGTTGCACGTCGCACCGTCCACGGGCGCGACGACTGCCGGTCGCCTGGGTGGCAACCGGCAGTTCGGTCGTGCTGTGGCCGTCGGCGGCCCCGACCCGGCTGGTCGCCGGCCCGGGCGACGGGTCAGACGGTGGTGGCGAAGGTGTCGCGCGCCGCAGGGCGCACGGTGAGACGCCGCTGCTTGAGCAGCCGCCGGCGTTGACGCTCCGACGCCCCGCCCCAGACCCCGTGGTCGATGCGGTAGTAGAGCGCGTACTCCAGGCACGGCTCCTTCACCGGGCAGGTCTCGCAGATCTTCTTCGCGACCTCGACACCAACGCCGTCGCTGGGAAAGAACGTCGCAGGTGGCTCGTGGCGGCAGTTGCCACGCGCCATCCAGTCGTTGTCCATCGAATGCCTCCGTTTCCGTCCTGTTCTACGGAGCGAGGGCCGACAAAGTTCCCAGCGACAAGAAATTGTCTGTGGCCCACAAGGGTGGAGGACAAGGGTACCGCCGCGCGGCCAGAAACGGGAATCGGCCGGTACCATCGCGTGGACCGCAGCTCCGGCGAGGGAGCCGGACGAAGGAGTGTCTGGGGTGCGCGACGATTCGACGTTCGAGGGCGACCCGGCGGAGCTCCGCGGTGCCGGTGTCGGCGTGGAGGCCCCGCACGGACAGCCACGGGACGCCTCGGTCGCCACGGCGGGGCAGGGGGACCACCCCGACGGTGGAAGCGACTCGCCCACGGTCGAGCTGCCCGGCACGGTCGACGTCGCACCCACGGTGGAACAGCCCCCCGTCGTCGCGGCGGCACCGGCTCCGCCGCTCCCGCCCTCGCTCGGGGCGCCGACGCGCCCCTTCGACGGCGCCGTCGCCGTCAGCGACGCGGCTGTCCCCTCCGTACCGCTCGGCAACGCCACCGCGCCGCCGTCGCCGTTCGCCCCCGCGTCGGGCGGGCCGGCCTTCGTGGCGCCGGGAGCATCGTCGCCTCCGCTGGGTGCGGCGCCGGTCCGCCAACCCGGTGCCTTCCCGTCGGGATCTCCCTTCGTCGGGGCAGGTGCCGCCGCCGCTGCCGCCCCCGCCGGTTGGGGCAGGGGCGACGCCACCGCCCGGTCCGCAGCCGGCTCGTCGGTTGGGCGCCCGGCCGCCGGCTACCCGGCGGGCCCACCGTTGTACGACGCCGCCCCGGGACGCGGCTGGGGTGCTCCCGCCCCGTCGGTCGCCGCGGTCCCGGCCCTGCCCGCCGTCGACGAACCCCGTCCCCGGCGCGCCGTCGGCCTCGGCGTCGCCGCGCTGATGGCGCTGGTGGCCGGTCTCGTGGCCGCCGCCGTCACCGGCGGCCTGATCCTCGCCTTCGACACCGAGACCGCAGCCACGTCGACGTCCGAGGGCACCACGACCCCGACGACCGGTCCGGGCGGGCAGCTCGACATCCAGGCCCTGCTGGCCAAGGTGCAGCCGTCGGTGGTGTCCATCCGCACGGGCGAGGAGGGGGGCCGCGAGGTCTACGGCGGCGCCGGTTCCGGCGTCATCATCTCCGAGGAGGGGCTGGTGCTCACCAACGCCCACGTGATCGCCGGCTTCAACGAGATGCAGGTCACGTTGTTCGACGGCGAGGTGCTCACCGCCGAGCTCGTGGGAAGCCTGCCCGACGACGACATCGCCCTGATCCGACTCCTCGATCCCGACGAGGAGCTCGTCCCCGCGGAGCTCGGGAGCTCGGCCGACGTCCAGGTGGGGGACCGGGTGGTCGCCATCGGCAACGCGTTGAACCTGTCGGGCCCGCCGAGCGTGACGGAGGGCATCGTGTCCGCCAAGGACCGCACGATCCCGGTGCCCAACTCGGTGCTGCGCAACCTCATCCAGACCGATGCCGCCATCAATCCGGGCAACTCGGGGGGTCCGCTCCTGAACGGCGCCGGCGAGGTCGTCGGCATCAACACCGCCATCATCGACGACGCCCAGAACATCGGGTTCGCCATCGCCATCGACGAGATCAAGCCCGTGATCGAGGATCTCCGGGAGGGCCGGGGCGAGATCACACCGGACACCGCCTTCCTGGGGGTCAGCACGATGGCGGTGAGCGACGTGAACGCCAGCGTGCTCGACGAGTACGGCGTCCTCACCGAGGAGGGAGCCTTCGTGACCGAGGTGGTCCCGGACTCCGCCGCCGAGGCAGCCGGTCTGCGGCCCGGCGACGTCATCGTGTCGATCGGCGGCGAGACGATCGAAGGGCCCGAGGACGTGGGCGAGCGCATCACGAGCAGCGAACCCGGCGACGAGCTGGACATCGAGCTCGAGCGCGACGGTGATGTCATCGAGACCACCGTGACCCTGAAGAGCAGGGCCGACACCGGCGATTAGGACGGTGGAGGGGGCGACACCACCCGGACCCGCACGGTCGCGTCGACGTGGGGGCGACGCAGCCGGGGGCTAGGCTGACGAGTCCGCTTCGTCGTGTGAGGAGCCTCCGGCATGTCCCAGATCGAAACGCCAGCCGAACCGCCCCGGGGTCATGTGCGGGTCGTGTACCTCGGCCCGGTCGCTCCGCACTGGGAGGTCCGTTCCGACTTCGGTGAGCGCTCGGTCATCGACGACTTCCGTGCCCGCACGCAGGCGCGGCTCCTGCTGCTGCCACCCCACGACCCCCAGTTCCGCCGCAACCGCGAGCGTGTCGTGCGCGATGCCGAGCGTGAGAACTTCGTCCTCGAGTGGGATCTGGGCATCCCCGAGGAGGAGGACACCGCGGTCTGAGGCCGACGCGCCGGTGCTGGGCCCAGAGCCGCACCCCGGGGCGGACGAGACCGTCGCCGTGCGCCGGACGCCGATGCCGTCGAGGGGAAGGATGCCCCGGGGTGCGGGCCCTGGACGTCGACAGTCAAGTCGTCTCGGGTGACCCCGTGGCAACGAGGCGGCGATCCTGCGGTGAAGTTCAGGTGAACTCGGGGCGGCCGAGAGGGGTCATCGAACGCGACGGTGCCCGCGCCGGCGGTTCGGCGCGAGGGCGTCGGTGACGGTCACACGACATCGTGGTGACGCGCAGACGAACCTTCGCGTCGATCGACGCCGAAGCGTGGACGCGGACCCCGGAGGACGAGAGACTCGCGACCGCAGCGGGGCGACGAGCCCCCCGGATGGTGAGGGACAGATGCGCGAGCGACTGGCGAGAAGTGGCCTGGCCCTGGCGATCGTGGTCGCCGTATCGGCACCAGCGGCTGCGGGTGCGCAGGACGGCGGGTACGTGCCGTCCACGGTCGCCCCGACGACCGTGGCGGCCACGACCCAGCCGAGCCAGGTCGGCGCCGCCGATGCCTCCACGTCGCCCTCGGCCTCGGGCACGACGACGACCGGCACGTCCTCACTGCCGGTCACCGGTGACGACACCGGGCGTCTGGCCCTCGTGGGTGGCACCCTCGCCCTGGCGGGCGTGGGCCTCGTCCTGGTGGGTCGTCGCCGGCACACCGCGCCGGCCCCGGTCCCGGTCGCCGTCCGACGCTGATCCACCTCGGCGTGGGCGCGTTCGCAACTACGCTGCGCCCGATGTCCGCACACCCACGTGGTTCCAGCGCGTCCGATGCCGTGGTCGGCAACTGGACCGTGGGGCGCTCGCTGCCACCGGCCGGCGCGTCGGACCGGGGGCGGTTCATCAACCGGGAGCTGTCCTGGCTCGACTTCAACGCCCGGGTCCTGGCCCTGGCCGAGGACCCGCACTTCCCGCTGTTGGAGCGGGCCAAGTTCTGCGCCATCTTCAGTCAGAACCTCGACGAGTTCTTCCAGGTGCGCGTCGCCGGCATGAAGGACCAGGTCGCCGCGGGCCTGTCCTCCACGACGCCTGACGGCGCCACACCGGCCCAGCAACTGCTCGACATCCGGGATCGGGTGGAAGGCCTCACCGCCCGCCAGGAGGAGGTCTTCCTGCGCCATCTCGTCCCGGCGCTGGCCGACGTGGGCATCGTGTTCTCGGGGTGGGACGAGCTCGACGAGGACGACCGCAAGTACCTCGACGGGGTCTTCGAGGAGCGGGTCTTCCCCGTGCTCACCCCGCTGGCCGTCGACCCCGGTCATCCCTTCCCGTACATCTCGGATCTGTCCCTGAACCTGGCGGTGATCGTCGTCGAGCCCGACTCCGGTGCCCGCCGCTTCGCCCGGGTGAAGGTGCCGACCCTGCTCCCGCGGTTCGTGGTCATGCCCGACGGCGAGCGCTTCGTGCCCCTGGAACAGGTCATCGCCGCCCACCTCGACCAGCTCTTCCCGGGCATGGAGGTCGCGGCCGCCACCAGCTTCCGGGTCACCCGCAATGCGGACCTCACCCTCGAGGAGGAGGAGGCGGACGACCTGCTGGCGGCGGTCGAGCTCGAGCTCCGCCGGCGTCGGTTCGGCCGGGCCGTGCGCCTCGAGATCGACGCCGCCACCTCCGAGGAGATCCGTGAGCTCCTCCAGCGCGAGCTCGACCTGGAAGACGACGACGTCTACCCCTTCGTCGGCCCGCTCGACCTCGGGGGGCTGTGGGCGGTGCACGCGCTCGACCGCCCCGACCTGAAGGACCCGGTGTGGGTGCCCATCACCGAGCGCCGCCTGGCGAGCGACGAGCGCGAACCGGTCAACTTCTTCGCCGAGATCCGCAAGGGCGACCTGCTCCTGCACCACCCCTACACCTCCTTCGCCTCGTCGGTGGAGGAGTTCATCCGCCAGGCGTCGATGGACCCCAAGGTGCTGGCCATCAAGATCACCCTGTACCGCACGTCGGGCGACAGCTCGATCATCCGGTCGCTGATCCGCGCCGCCGAGCGGGGCAAGCAGGTCGCGGCGTTGGTGGAGCTCAAGGCGCGCTTCGACGAGCGGGCCAACATCGAGTGGGCACGCGAGCTCGAGAAGGCGGGTGTGCACGTCTCCTACGGCCTCGTGGGGCTGAAGATCCACACCAAGACCACGCTGGTGATCCGCGACGAGGCGGCGGGTCTGCGCCGCTACTGCCACATCGGCACCGGCAACTACAACCCCAAGACGGCCCGGCTCTACGAGGACGTGGGTCTGCTCACCTGCGATCCCGCCATCGGCCGCGATCTCACCCAGCTGTTCAACCTGCTCACCGGCTACGCCCGGCTGCCCCGGTTCGAGCGGCTCCTCGTGTCCCCGCGGGAGATGCGGCCGCGGCTGCGGGCGCTCATCGACGGCGAGATCGCCGCCGGGCCCGGCAGGGGTCGCATCGTGGCCAAGATGAACAGCCTGGTCGACCCCAAGATGATCGACGCCCTCTACGAGGCGTCCCGGGCGGGGATCCCGGTCGACCTCGTCGTGCGCGGCATCTGCTGCCTGCGGCCCGGCGTCCCCGGGCTGTCGGAGAACATCCGGGTGCGCTCCATCGTCGGGCAGTACCTGGAGCACTCCCGCATCTACCACTTCGCCAACGGGGGCGAGGACGGCGGGCCCTGCTACTACATCGGCTCCGCCGACTGGATGCCCCGCAACCTCGACCGCCGGGTCGAAGCCCTCACCCCCGTCCAGGACCCGGCGCTGAAGGCACGCCTCCAGGAGATCCTCGACGTCGATCTGGCCGACGACACGCTGGCCTGGTTCCTGCGCCCCGACGGCACCTGGTGCCACGGCGAGCGCCGGGCGACGGTCGAGACGCACGCCCGGCTCCAGGAGCTCGCCCTGGCTCGCCGTTCGACGGGCTGAAGGAGTCGACGTGGCCCTCGAACGCGAAGCGAAGCTGTCGGCGGGTCCGGATCTGGTGATCCCCGACCTCTCCGCGGGCCTGGAGGGCGCCGTCGTGGAGGCCGCACCGGCGCAGCGACTCGATGCGGTCTACCACGACACGGAGGATCTGCGGTTGGCCCGCAGCGGGGTGACCGTGCGGCGCCGCACTGGCGAGGGCAGCACCCGGTGGACGGTCAAGTTCCCGCGCCAGGAGCTGTTCGAGGTCTCCTCCGGGCTGCTCGCCCGCGAGGAGATCGACGTCGTCGACCGAGCGGTGGAGATGCCCCAGCGGGTGCGCGACCTGGTCGTGGCCTTCGCCCGGACGGCGCCGCTGGTGCCCGTGGCCCGGTTGCGCACCTGGCGTCGACGCCTGCACATCGTGGATGCCGCCGGCGGCCTGTTGGCCGAGCTCGCCGACGACGCCGTCGAGGTGCTCGAGGGCGACACGGTGCGTGACCGGTTCCGCGAGATCGAGGTCGAGGTGACCCCGCGGGCCCCGGACGGTCTGCTCGAAGGGGTGGTCGAGGTGCTGCACGAGGCCGGGGCCGGCTCCGCCGATCCGGTGCCCAAGGTCGTTCGGGCGCTCGGCCCTGCCGCGCTCGAACCCGCGGACGTGGTCGTCCCGCCGCTCGACGCGACGGCCCGCATGGGCGACGTGGCCCGCGCCGCGGTGGCTCGCGGGGTGGCGGAGGTGATCGCCCTCGACCGCCACGTCCGCAGCGACGGTTCCGGCGTCGCGGTGGCGGCCTTCGCCCGTGCCGCCGTGGATCTCTGGGCCGCCTGGTACTTCTTCGCGGACGTGCTGTCGCCCGACGCCCCGCGTCCCGGGGACGCCGATCTGGCAGCGCTGTACGACCTGGCGCAGCGCGTCGTCGAGCACGACGTGGTGCGCTCCGTCGTGGCGGCCGCGGTGGAAGCCCTCGAGCAGGATGCGGACCGCGACGCTGCACAGGCGGTGATGGCCCACCTCGACGCGCAGCGCACCAGGGCCCACGCCCGGCTCGTGCACCGTCTGCGATCCGCACGGCACCTGCGGTTCCTGGAGCGCTGCGTCGACGGGCTGGGCGGCGAGGTGACCCGCCGGGGCCGTCGGCCGGTGGGGGAGCTGGGCCTGCCCCGCCTCATGCGGCCGTGGTGGCGCGACGCACGCCGCCACGTCCGGCGGGCGTCGTTCGACCTCGAGGCGCTGTCGGCGCTGCGTTCCGATCTGGCGGTGGTCCACGCCGGGGTGGTTGCCGCCGGCGCGCTGCCGGGGCTGCCGGTCGACCGGCCCCTGCGACGCATCACCAAGGTCGAGGACGACGCCACCGAGCTGTGGGGCGCCCTGTCGGGCGAGGCGGCGCTGCGCTCGGCGGCCGGTGCCCTGCCCCGCCGGGCGGCGTTCGTGGCGGGGCTGCTCGTCGCCCACGTCCAACGGCTGGCCGAGGTGGCCCGCTACGACTTCGAGCGCGCCTGGGCCAGGGCCGACCGCCGCAAGATCACCGAGTGGCTCGAGTGAGCGCCAGGCCCTCCCAGGTCCAGGCCGCCGGTGGGGTGCTGTGGCGTCGCGGCCGCAGGAAGTCGGTCGAGGTCGTCGTCGTGCACCGACCCCGCTACGACGACTGGTCGCTGCCCAAGGGCAAGCTCGACCGCGGCGAGACCCACGAGCAGGGCGCGGTCCGCGAGGTCCGCGAGGAGACGGGCTTCGAGGCCGTGCTCGGTCGCGAGGTGGCACGTGTCGACTACGTCGACAACAAGGGTCGCACCAAGACGGTGCGCTACTGGGAGATGACGGTGACGGGCGGCTCGTTCCGGCCCAACGCCGAGGTCGACGAGCTGCGCTGGGTCCCCGTGACCGAGGCTCGCCGCCTGCTCAGCTACGAGCGCGACCGCCTCGTGCTCGACGCCTTCGCGGCGCGTCACGGCTCCGCCGCCGACGCCTGACCCCGACGAGCACCACACCGACGGACCCGGCCTGTGGCGGCCGTGAGGCAATCTTCCGCCGCAGTTCACCTCCCGTTCACGTAGCAGTCAGCCTGCGTTCGCCCGTCGTCCGTACCGTGCGCCCGTCGCCGTGCGACCAGTCATGTCCATCGCCCAAGGAGGGCACACCTTGCGTTCACAACGTCGTTTCCTCAAGATCGCCGCCGTCGCGGCCATCCCGGCGCTCATCGCCGTCGGGTGCAGCGACGACGACGAGGAGGGGACCAGCACCGGGGGCACCTCGGCCGGCGGCAGTGCCAGCGGCGAGGTCGTGATCTCGGGCTCCTCCACCGTCCAGCCCATCACCTCGCTCGTGGCCGAGGGGTTCAAGGCCGAGAACCCCGACGTCGGCATCAGCGTCGACGGCCCGGGTACGGGTGACGGCTTCGAGCTCTTCTGCGCCGGTGAGACCGACATCTCGAACGCCTCCCGCCCGATCAAGGACGAGGAGGCCCAGGCGTGCGCCGACGCCGGCATCGAGTACGTCGAGCTGAAGGTCGGCATCGACGGCATCACCGTGGCCACCTCGCCCGCCAACGAGGCCATCGAGTGCCTCGACGAGCAGGCCATCTACGCCATCGTGGGGCCCGAGTCGACCGGGTTCGACACCTGGGCCGCGGCCAACGAGCTGGCCGCCGAGGTGGGCTCGGAGTACACCGACCTGCCCGACGCCCCGCTGACCATCACCGGTCCCGGTGAGGAGTCCGGCACCTACGACACCTTCGTCGAGCTGGCCATCACGCCCACCGCCGAGACGCGCGTGGAGGAGGGCAAGATCAGCGAGGACGAGGCCGAGTCGACCCGGCCCGACTACCAGAGCTCGCCCAACGACAACGTGATCGTGCAGGGCATCGAGGGCAGTGACACCTCCTTCGGGTGGGTCGGCTACGCCTTCTACAAGGCCGAGGCCGAGCGCATGAAGGCCATCGCCGTCGCCGGCGAGGACGGCACCTGCGTCGAGCCCACCGACGAGACCATCGCCTCGGGTGAGTATCCGCTGGCCCGCGACCTGTTCATCTACGTGAGCAAGGCGTCCATCGCCGAGAACCCGTCGGTGCAGGCCTTCGTGGACTTCTACATGACCGACGCCGGCACGCAGGCCGTCGCCGACGCCGGCTACGTGCAGCTCACCGACGAGGACTGGCAGGCGACCGTCGACGCCTGGAACGCCGTCTGAGGACGGTCCGTCCCGCGGAGCGTCACCGCCGCACGGCGGCGGGAGGGCCAGCATCGCTGGCGCTCCCGCCGCCGAGGCGGCATCCTCTTGCCTCACCGACCCGAGGGAGCACCGGCCATGGCCACCGAGACGGCCATCGCCTCCGTACCGGCGATGCCCATCCCCATCGACCTCACCGGCAGCGCCGCCAGGCGTCGCCGGGAATCGGTCGTGCGTGTCGTCTTCCTGGGCGCAGGCCTCACCTCGATCCTGATCACGGTTGCCATCGTGGTGATCCTGGTCGTGCGGTCCCTCGACTTCCTGTCGCTCCTCCGGGAGGAGGAAGGCAGCCTGGCACCCCTCTGGAGCGATGGCTGGTTCCCTCGTCGGGGCATGTTCGATCTCAAGACCCTGCTGGTGGGCAGCCTGATCGTCACCGGCATCGGCATGCTGGTGGCGGCCCCGCTCGGCCTCGGCGCGGCGGTGTGGCTGGGTGAGTACGCCAGCCCCCGGCTGCGCCGCACCCTCAAGCCCGTCATCGAGGTCCTGGCCGGCATCCCCTCGGTGGTCCTCGGCTTCTTCGCCCTGACCTGGCTCTCGCCCAACATCGTGCAGAGCATCCTGGGTGGCGAGAGCCTGTTCAGCCTCATGGCGGCCGGTCTCGGCGTGGGCATCCTCACGATCCCGCTCGTGGCGACCGTCTCGGAGGACTCCCTGCGCTCGGTGCCCAACGCCCTGCGAGAGGCATCCGCCGGTCTGGGCGCCCGCAAGGCCACGACCACGCTGCGGGTCGTGCTGCCCGCCGCCACCTCGGGCCTCGTCGCCGCCTTCATCCTGGGCGTGTCCCGGGCCGTCGGCGAGACGATGGTGGTGACCATCGCCGCCGGCGGTACGGGCGGCTCGCTCTACACCACCGACCCGCTCGGTCCGGGCACCACCATGACCGCCGCCATGGCCTCGCTGGCCACCGGCACCGACCAGGTGAAGGGCGCGAGCACCGCCTTCCCCAGCCTCTTCCTGGTCGGGCTGCTCCTGTTCGCCATCACGTTCGTGCTCAACATCATCGGGGAGCGGTTCGTGCGCCGGGTCCGCAACCGGTACTGAGGTCGACCACCATGGGACTCACCACCACCAAGCAGACCCAGCAGGCCGTGGCGGCACGTATCCAGCGGGGCGGCACGGACTGGAAGGGCCTGCTGTTCCAGCTGTCGGTCCTGGCCAGCCTCGTCGTGGCGCTCGTGCTGCTGCTGGTGCTGTTGTGGACCGTCTTCTGGGACGGCATCGGCACCCTCACCGAGCGGGGCCTCGACTTCCTCACCAGCGGCACCTCCGGCAACCCCGACACCGCCGGCGTCTGGCAGGCGCTCTACGGCTCGTTCTGGATCGCGGTGTTCGTGGTCGTCTTCGCCATCCCCACGGGCATCGCCGCCGCCATCCACCTCGAGGAGTACGCGCGGGACAACTGGCTGAACCGCCTCATCAACACCACGATCCGCAACCTGGCCGGTGTCCCCTCGATCGTCTACGGCATCCTGGGCTTCACGGTGTTCGTGGAGATCCTCGACGGGATCACCGGAGGGCGGTCGGTCATCGCCGGTGGGTTCACCATGGCCGTGCTGGTGCTGCCGATCGTGATCATCACCTCGGCCGAGGCCCTACGGGCCGTCCCCTACGCCATCCGGGAAGCCGGCTACGGGGTGGGGGCGTCGCAGTGGGAGGTCATCCGCCACCACGTGCTTCCCTACGCCCTACCCGGCATCCTCACCGGAACGGTGCTGTCCATCGCCCGGGCTCTGGGCGAGGCGGCGCCGCTCATCCTGGTCGGTGCCGTGACCGGCTTCTTCGCCTCCTCGAAGGACGCGAGCTTCACCGACGAGCTGCAGGGTCCCTTCACCACCCTCCCGAACATCATCTACGACTGGGCGCGACAGCCCCAGGCGGGCTGGCCCGAGAACACCGCGGCGGCGATCATCGTGCTCCTCGTCGTGGTGCTGACCGCCAACGCAACCGCCATCGTGTTCCGGAATCGCTACGACAAGAAGAGGCACCAGTAGTCCCATGGCAACCGAGGTCAAGGTGACAGCACACGAGCAGGACCTGTCCGGCGTGGCGTCGAGCGGCGCCACCACCGCCTCGGAGGAGAACGAGGTGGTGTTCGACATCCGAGGTCTGAGCGTCTACTACGGCGAGTTCAAGGCGGTGCGCGACGTCTCGCTCGCCATCCGCCAGCACGAGATCACCGCCTTCATCGGCACGTCCGGGTGCGGCAAGAGCACCGTGCTGCGCTGCTTCAACCGCATGAACGACCTCATCGAGACCGCCCGGGTGGAGGGCGAGATCGACTACCACGGCATCGATCTGTACGGCTCGAACGTGGACCCCGTCGAGGTTCGCCGACGCATCGGCATGGTCTTCCAGAAGCCGAACCCCTTCCCCAAGTCCATCTACGACAACCTCGCCTTCGGGCCGCGCATCGCGGGGTTCAAGGGCGACCTCGACGGCCTGGTCGAGGAGTCGCTGCGCCGGGCGGCCCTGTGGGACGAGGTCAAGGACCGGCTGAAGGACTCGGCCATGGGCCTGTCCGGCGGTCAGCAGCAGCGCATGTGCATCGCCCGCGCCGTGGCCGTGTCGCCCGACGTGCTGCTCATGGACGAGCCGTGCGCCTCGCTCGACCCCATCGCCACGGCCCGCATCGAGGACCTGATGCAGGAGCTCAAGCAGGACTACACGATCGTCATCGTGACCCACAACATGCAGCAGGCCGCCCGGGTCAGCGATCGCACCGCCTTCTTCACCACCGAGGTCAACGAGCTCAGCGACCGCCGCACCGGTCTGCTGGTGGAGTACGACCGCACCGAGACCATCTTTTCGAACCCCCGTGACGAACGGACGGAGAACTATGTCACCGGACGATTCGGCTAGGCCCCACCACACCCGCCACCACTACGGCGAGGAGCTGCACGAGTTCAAGCTCCAGACCGAGATGATGGGTGTGCTGGTGGACCAGAACCTGGAGCGCATGCGCGAGGTCCTGTCGACAGGCAGCACGGAGATCGCCCGGCGGGCGCTCGAGGTCGACGACGACATCGACGCCATGAACGTCTCGCTCACCGAGCGGTGCTACGACGTGCTGGCGCTGGAGAACCCGATGGCCTCCGACCTGCGTCTCGTGGTGTCGGTCATCAAGTACACGGGTTCGCTCGAGCGCATCGGGGACCTGTCGCTCCGCGTCGTGAAGCTGGCGCCCGAATGGGGGCTCATCAAGGGCAACCCCGAGACCTACGACATGCTCCAGACCATGGCGGATCTCGCCGTCGAGCGCTACCGGGACGCCGAGCGGGCCTGGGCCTCCGAGGACCTGCCGTTGGCCGACCGGCTGGCGGCCGGGTCGGAGAACATGGCCCACCTGAGCGAGGCGCTCGCCACCGCGCTGCTGCGCCTCAGCGGCGAGGACGCCGTGCCGACTGCGCTGCACTCCCTGTCGGTGGGCCATTCGCTGCAGCGCATCAGCGACCACTGCACCCTGCTCGGCCGTAGGATCCAGTACCTCCTCACCGGCGACAAGGGCCATCTCGCCGCCGAGGTCCGTTGAGGCCCCCACCTGACAGGACAGTGATGCAGGAGCAGCGCAAGACCTTCCACCTCGAGCTCGACACGATCCGAGCCGACATCGTGCGCCTCGCCGCGCTGGTCACCGAGTTCATCCCCCGGGGCACCGAGCTGCTGCTGGCCAACGACCTCGAGGGCGCGCAGCAGCTCATCGAGGACGACGACGTGATCGACGACCTCGCCCTGCGCATCGAGGACCACTGCTACCACGTGCTGGCCCTGCAGCAGCCCATGGCCAGCGACCTGCGGGCCATCGTGACCGCCATCCGGCTCACCTCGGAGATCGAGCGGTCGGGCGACCTCATGGTCAACGTGGCCAAGGGCTCCCGGCGCCTCTACGGGGCGGAGTTCGACGCCCGTCTGCGAGGGTTGATCGAGCGCATGGGAGAGGAGGCGTGCCGCCTGTTCAAGCTCGCGGTCGACGCCTACGTCGAGCACAACGCCGGCCTGGCCGCCGCGCTCGACGACATGGACGACCAGCTCGACGCGCTGCACGGTGACTACATCCAGGCCATCTTCGAGGCCCACCACGAGGGCACGATCGATCTGCAGGCCTCGGTGCAGCTCGCCCTCATCGGGCGCTACTACGAGCGCATCGGCGACCATGCGGTGAACATCGGCCAGCGGGTCGAGTACATGGTCACCGGGTGGCTCCCCGAGCACAGCGGCGCCGCCCGTGCAGAGGTGCGCAAGCGGGTGCACGACGAGATCGGCGAGCACCTGCGCGCCGAGAGCGACGAGCGGAGCGCAGATGACGTTCCGGGGCCCGCGTCCAGCAGCTGACATGGTCCGCAGCGCGCCGACGGAGCAGGAGGCCCGACCCTGAGCGCGCTGTGGTCGCTGGTCGTGGGGGCGCTGCTCGGTGCCGCAGCGGTCGCGGCGCTGGGCCTGATGGCGCGCCGGCGGGAGACCGCCCGGCTGCGTGACTCGGTGCACCGCCTGGTGCCCGATCTGCACGCCGAGGGTGCCCTGCGGGTCCCGGAGGTGCTCGTGCGCCTCGACCGGGCCGTCGATCAGGCCCGGGGCCAGGTGGAGCGGGAGCGCGGCGTGCGAGCCCGCCTGGAGCAGGCGCTCGAGGCCATCCCCCAGGGGGTGGTCATCGCCGCCGACGACGGGGCGGTGCTCTACCGCAACCACGGTGCGCAGGCCTACGTGGACGCGCGTCACGCGGAGGCACTCGTCGAGGCGGCGGTCACCGAGCAGTTGGCCCGGGCGCGTCGGGGGCGGGCCGACACGCAGGTGCTCGACCTGTACGGGCCACCCCGCCGCACCCTCGTGGTGTCCTCGGTGCCGATGCCGACGGCCGGACGGGTGGGCGCCCTGGCCGTCATCGAGGACATCACCGAGCGCCGACGCCTCGAGGAGGTCCGGCGCGACTTCGTGGCCAACATCAGCCACGAGCTCAAGTCGCCCATCGGCGCCCTGAGCCTGTTGGCCGAGACGCTGGTCGACGAGGAGGACCTCGACGTCACCCGCCGCCTGGCCGAGCGCCTGCAGGCCGAGGCGGCCCGGGTGGGGCGCACGGTGGACGACCTGCTGGAGCTGAGCCGCATCGAGAGCAGCGAACTGCCCACGAGCGATCTGGTGCCGGTGCACCTGGTCGTGGCCGAGGCCGTCAGCCGCATCCGGCCCGCAGCCGAGCAGGCCGGCATCGACCTGGAGGTCCAGGAGCCCAACCGCCGCCTGGCCGTCCTGGGGGATCGACGCCAGCTCATCTCGGCCCTGTACAACCTGCTCGAGAACGCCGTGAAGTACTCCGAGCCCGCGTCCTCGGTCGAGGTCCGGGCCACCACCGACGGCACGGTGGTGGAGATCGCCGTGGTGGACCACGGCATCGGCATCCCCGCTCGCGACCTCGAGCGGGTGTTCGAACGCTTCTACCGGGTGGACCAGGCCCGCAGCCGCAAGACCGGCGGCACCGGGCTGGGCCTCGCCATCGTGCGCCACGTGGCGAACAACCACCGGGGAGAGGTCACCGTCTCGTCGAGGCTGGGGGAAGGCTCGACCTTTGCGCTGCGGCTACCGACGGCCTCCGGGCCGGTGGCCGTGGACCTGCCCGAGGCAGCCGCCTCGTGACGAGAAGGAGAGGGACACACCCATGGCTACCCCGACGTCCGTGCTCATCGTGGAGGACGAGGACTCCTTCGTCGATGCGCTCACGGTCGGCCTGAAGCGGGAGGGCTTCGCGGTCCGCGTGGCCCGCGACGGCGCCGAGGCGCTGGAGGTCTTCGACGACGCCGATCCCGACATCGTCCTGCTCGACGTGATGCTGCCCAAGGTCTCCGGCATCGACGTGTGTCGCCAGCTGCGGTCGCGCTCGGACGTGCCGATCATCATGGTCACGGCCAAGGGCGCCGAGATCGACACCGTGGTCGGGCTGGAGGTCGGTGCCGACGACTACGTCACCAAGCCCTACCGGCTGCGCGAGCTCGTCGCCCGCATCCGGGCCGTGCTGCGTCGCCGGCCGGCCGAGGACGCGCTGCGCCGGGCGAACGGTGACGACGACGTCGTGGAGGTGGGCGACGTCCGCGTCGACCACCAGCGCCACGAGGTCTTCATCCGGGGTCAGCTCGTGGCGCTGCCCCTCAAGGAGTTCGAGCTCCTGGCCCTGCTCATGGAGAACGCCGGTCGGGTCCTGACCCGTGACGTGCTCATCCACCGGGTGTGGGGTGCCGACTACGTCGGCGACACCAAGACCCTCGACGTGCACATCAAGCGGCTGCGCTCGAAGGTCGAGACGGATCCCTCCAACCCCGCGCAGATCGTCACCATCCGGGGGCTGGGGTACAAGTACGAGGTACCGCGGGCCTGACCCGGCACCCCTACCATGGGCCGGGTGAACACCAGGGCCCATCACGGTGACGTGAGCCGGGATCCCACCCGGCCGTGGGCCCCGTCGCCGTTCGCCCGCTTCGCCCGCACCCACGCCCTGTCGGTGGCCGGCGACGCCATCTTCACCGTGGCCATGGCCGGCACGGTGTTCTTCTCCGTGGACGTCGACGAGGCACGCGGCAAGGTGGCGGCGCTGCTGGTGTTCACGGTGGCGCCCTTCGCCGTGGCCGCGCCCCTCATCGGCCCGGCGCTCGACCGCATGCGCGGCGGCCGCAAGTGGATGATCGTGGCCGTCTGCGCCCTACGGGCGTTGGTCGCGGCGCTGCTGATCCGTCACTACGACTCGTGGCTGTTCTACCTCGAGGGCTTCCTCATGCTCGCCCTGTCCAAGGGGTACGTGATCGCGCGGGGTGCGTTCGTGCCCACGGTGGTGCGCAGCGACGAGGAGCTCGTCGAGGCGAACTCCAAGCTGACCCTGCTCAGCGGCCTGTCCGTCGTGGCCGCGGCGCCCATCGCCGGGATCCTGTTCAAGCTGGGTGGCGACGACGGTGGCCCCGCGCTGGTGCTGGGCCTGGCGACGCTGGTGTTCGCCGGCGCCGCCGTGCTGGGCTCGAAGCTCCCCTCGACCCGGGTGGCCGAGGAACCACCGGCCGAGGCGGAGATCGTCGAGCTGCGAGGCGCCCGGATCCGCCTGGCGGCCACCTCCATGGCGCTGGTGCGCGGCGTGGTCGGGTTCCTGTCGTTCCTCATGGCCTTCTACTTCAAGGCGGAGAACTCGGCCATCGGCCTGGGCGTGGCGGCGGCCTCGGCCCAGATCGGTGTCCTCGCCGGCGCGGCCACCGCACCGCGCCTGCGGCGTTCGCTGGTGGAGGAGCGCATCTTCATGGTGGCGCTCGGCGTGCTCGCCGTGACGGGGGTCCTGACCGCGCTGATGGGAGGCCTGTGGGGTGCGGCGCTGGTCGCTCTCGGCGCCGGGGTCTCCTCCAACATCGCCAAGCAGTCCTTCGATTCGCTCGTGCAGCGTGACGCTCCCGACGCCAACCGGGGTCGCTCCTTCGCCCGCTTCGAGACCCGCTTCCAGCTCGTGTGGGTGCTCGGCGCGCTCATCCCCGTGGCGCTGCGTCCGCCTCTGGAGGTGGGCTTCGTGTTCGTGGCGGTGGTGGCCGGCGGCGCGCTCGTCTCCTACGACCTCGGCATGCGCCGCATCGACGACGACGCTCGTCGGCAGCGCCAACCCCGACCCCAGCTCCTGCCCGAGCCGAGCCTGCCCCGGCGTCGGTTGTGGGCGCGCCGCTCGTCCGGCGAGGAGACCGCCCTCGACCCGGGAGCGGTGCCCGTGGCCGGCGACGCCTGGGAGCCGACGGACGCCACGCTCGTGCTGCCCGATGGCCACGGCCCGCCCCCGCTCGACGTGCCCGAACCCGGCCTGACCCGGTCCGAGGTCCCTGCGCCCGAGATCCCGGACGACGACGCGCCTGTCGTGGCGCGACCCGAGGCCACGTCCGAGGCGTTCGTGGGACCGACCGGGGCGGGATCCACCGCCGGCGTGGCGGCCGACGAGCACGGCGCAGCGGGGCCCGTCACGGCGTCGCCGGGGCTGCTCGGCCTCGCCGACGAGCCGCTCCCGTCGACCCTGCTCACGCCGGAGCCCGCCGGCATCTTCGACCCGGTCGAGCCGACTCCCGTGGAGCCCGAGCGCGCCGAGCCGTCGGGGTCGGTGCTGTTCGACGGCGAGCGCGCAGTCGCCGAGGACCATCCGGAGCCGGCACCGCCGGTCCCCGAGCCGGCTGAGGCGGTCATCGATCTCGGGCAGGAGCCGCTCGACTTCGGTCCCGGTGAGGGCGTGCGCACCGTGGATGTCGCGGCCGGCGACCTGCGGTTGGCCACACCGGGCGCAGCGCCGTTCACCTATCCGGAGCCGGCCTGGCGCACGGTGGAGACGCCACCGTTGCCCGGCTTCGAGGCGCTCTCTGCCGCCCCGGCCGTCGACGCCGGTGTGACCGGCTCGTCGCTGCTGGACACGCCGACGGTGGAGCTGCCGCCGGGTGTGGCGATCCCGGGCTCCTCGCCGCTGGATGCCCCGACGGTGGAGCTGCCGCCGGGTGTGGCCGTTCCGGGGGTGGCGCCGCTGGATGCCCCGACGGTGGAGCTGCCGCCGGGTGTGGCGATCCCGGGCTCCTCGCCGCTGGATGCCCCGACCGTGGAGTTGTCGCCGGGTGGGTCCGCCGCCGCCCGTCGGGCCGACCGCCGCCGTCGCACCGTCGACGGCGGGCCGCACTGACGGGCGCCGCCCGGATCGCCTCCGCGCTCGGGTTCAGTCGGGCAGGTCGATGCGGGCGAGCCACAGCCCGGGGGCGTCGACCTCGGCGGGAGTGGGGAGCTCGCGGGGCGACGCCCACAGCCGTCGCAGGCCGTCGTCGCCGGCTCGTTCCAGGACGCCGTTCACGAACGCGGTGCCCCGGTCGTACTGGGCCTGCGTGAGCTCGAGACCGAACAGCCGCTCCACGAAGCGGTCGTGCGGTGCGGCCTCGACGCGCCGGCGCCGGACGGCTTCGGTGATCATGGCGTACTGGCCCACGAGGCCCGTGCCGATGCGGTCCATGACGTGGTCGACGTAGCCCACCACGACCGCCACCGCCGCCTCGAGGTGCGGGAGCAGCTCACGCTGCGCCGGTGACTGCAACGCCCCCAACACCATCTCGGGATCGGCCATGAGGGACTGGAAGGCCTCCGGGCCCGAGGCGTCGAGGTTCTCGAAGTCGCCGAGCAGATCCAGGCGCCCGGGATCGGGTTCGAAGCGCGCCAGGTAGTCGCGCAGGAGTGTGTCGAGTCGCTCCCGGACGTGGGGTACGCCCAGCACGGCGTGGTGGGTGACCTCGTTCAGGCACACCCACAGGCGGAGGTCGTCGAGGGGCAGGCTCCAGTCCCCGCCGAAGGCGTCGATGTTGGGCACCACGATCAGCAACCGATCGCCGGGCGGCCGGGGGATGGGCAGGTCGTACTGGCCGAAGCTGCGTTGGGCCAGGTGGCCCACCATGCTGCCGGCGGTGAGCCCGAGCATCATGGGGCCGATGGCCCGCATGAGCGGCGCCAGGAACCCGAACGGATCGGCGGGGTCGGGCGCCGCCTCGTCGCCGGGCTGCTGGTCGAGCGATGCCGCCAGCACGTCGAACAGCGGACGATAGGCCTCCAGGGTCTGCTGGGCCCACAGTGCCCGGGTGACCGGGGCGATGGTGATGCCCTGACCGGTCTGGGAGACCTCGAGGCCGGTCGCGTTGGCGACCTGCAGTTCGGCCACCCGTGCCAGCTCCTCGATGCCGAGGCGGGTCACGGGATCGATGTTGGCCTCGGGCCTGCCCTCGGTGGCGATGGACAGGGCGAACTGCCGGGCGGTGTCCCAGCTCATGGGGCCGGGCTGCTGCTGGCCGAAGAGCTTCATCAGATCACCGAAGATGGGTACCCCGGCGAACGGGTTCGGTTCGTCGGGATCGCCGTCGCCCGGCCCGATCGGTGGGGTGCTGTCGCTCACACCGTGCATGGTAGGGCCGGTGGACCGAACCGCGGCCCCGGGTCGTGCGTGACCGATGGCGGTGCCCATGCCGATGACGGCACAATGCGTGGATGGCAGACAGGGTCGTGGTCACCGGGGCGGCATCCGTGCTCGGGTCGGGTGTGGTGGCGGCCATCGCCGACGATCCCGACGTGCACCACGTCGTGGCGGTGGAGGGCGCCGCCGGCGACCCCCTCCGTCGTCCCAAGCTGCCCGCCGGTGCCCTGGTCGACTGGGTGCCCGGCGTGCCCACGCCGGCGGAGTGGCAGGGCCTGCTGCGCGACGCCGACGTGCTGGTGCTGCTGGGGACCGCGGTGCCGGCGGCGGAGTCGATCGACGGCTCCGGGCTCGCCAGCGGGGACCTCGACGCCTGCCGGTGGGTGCTCGACGCCGCGGCGGCGGCCGGTGTACGGCACGTGGTCGTGCGCTCCACGGCCATGGTCTACGGGGCGTGGCCCGACAACCCGGTGCCGCTCACCGAGGACGCACCGGTTCGGCCCGGACCGGCGTCGGCGTTCGCACTCGAGCACGCCGAGCTGGAGCGTCTGGTGCTCGAGTGGCGTGGTCGCAGCGGCGCCACGGTGGCGCTGCTGCGCACCGCCGTCGTCGTGCATCCCGACGACGGCGGTTGGCTGCGACGGTCCGCGTGGTCCGCCGGTGGACTGCCGGTCGAGGACGGCGAGAGCCCACGGCAGTTCGTGCACGTCGACGACGTCGTCGCGGCGGTGGACGTCGCGAGGCGCCGTCGGCTGGACGGGGTGTTCAACGTCGCCCCCGACGGTTGGACCACCGCCGAGCAGGTGCGGCGGTTGCGGGGCCCGGCGCCCCGGTTGCCGCTGCGCCCCCGGTTCGCGGCCCGTCTGCGGTCGTGGCGGGGTCGCCTGCCCGGCGGGACCCCCGAGGGCCTGCTCGCCTACCTGACCCACCCGTGGGTCGTCGCCAACGATCGGTTGGAGGCGGCGGGCTGGACGCCCAGCCACACCGGTGAGGAGGCCTACGTCGTGGCCGACACCGGCGGCGCGCTCGCCTCGCTCAGCGCCCGGCGTCGCCAGCAGCTCTCGCTCGTGGGTGTCGGGGTCGCCGGCGTCGCGGTGGTCGGTGCCGCGTACCTCGTCGTCCGGCGGTTGCGGCGGTAGCAGGCGCGGGAGGGATCAGGGCACGTTGGGCGTCCACTCCTGCAGGGTGGCGAGGGCGACGTCCTTCTCGGTCTCGCGCAGGTAGGTGATCGACACCGACTGCCCCGGGGTCTTGCGTCGGATGGCGGTCACGAGGTCGTTGAGGGACCCCACCGCGGTGCCGTCGATGGCCACGATCACGTCGCCCTCCTGCAGCCCCGCCTTCTCGGCCGGGCCGTCGGCGAGCAGGGAGTCGATGCGCATGCCGCCCACGACGTCGAGCCGTTGCGCCTCCTCCCCCGTGACCGTCTCGCCGTCGACCCCCAGGAGCGGGTGGCGCACCTCGCCGGTGTCGATCAGCTCGCCGGCGATCTTCCACACGTAGTCCGCAGGGGTGGCGAACTGGGGGACGAGTCCGTCGGCCGCGGCCTGCGACGCCGCGTCGCCGGGCACCTCCACGTCGTCGCCTCGGTCGCCGCCGGCCCGGCCCGTGACGATGCCGACGACCTCACCGGAGTCGTTGACGAGCACCGAGCCCGGGCTGGAGGCGCCGAAGCTGGCCGGGGTGTTGGTCTGGATGAGCCCGAACAGCGGCCGATCGTTCTCCCGGTCGACCTGGCGGCTGACCGTGCTGAGGAAGCCCTCGGCGATGTCGGGCGCCCGGGTGGGGTTCGACCCGAAGTCGATGACCACCGTGGGGTCGCCGAAGGTCAGCTCCTGCGGCGACAGGTCCCCGACCGCGGGCGGCAGCCCGACCTGTTCCACCTTGATCACCGCCACGTCGCTCTCGATGTCGCGCCCGACGAAGGTGGCGCCGAGCTGCGACCCGTCGTCGAGGATGACGACGATCAGCTCGGCGCCGTCGACGACGTCGGCGGTGGTGACCAGGTGGCCGTCGTCGCGGAACACCACTGCGGTGCCCGTCGTGGTCCCGCCCGGTCCCGTCGTCTCGACCCGGGCGACGCTCGGCAGCACGTCGGACGCGATGGCCAGGGTGGATTCACCGGGTGTGGGGCTCAGGTCGGCGTCGATGCGCTCGATGACCGTGCCGGCCTCCTCCCGCTCGTCCAGGGTGTCCGTGCGCGACAGGACCGCCAACGTCGACGCCGCGCCGAGCATGCCGGCCAGCACGGCGGCTGCGACCACCCGCCCCCATCCGACCGTCTTGGCGACGAGGACGATGGGCTGGGGGGCGCCGGGCGCATTGACCTCCGAAGGGTGTCGCCACAGGCGGTCCTCGGGTGGAAGGGGCTGGCCGAGCGCGCCGTCGTCGTCATCGTCGATGGGCACGTCGTTCGAGGATAGTGACCACCTCGGCCGTACTGGCCGCGGCCCGTGCGAGGGACCTGCGGGTGGCGGCGCCGAACTACCCTGAGCGGCCGTGACGACCGTCGACGCACCTACGCAGGGGGAGGACTGGCTCGGCCTGAGCAGCGCCGCGCTGCCCCTGGTCGAGGCGGTGGCGTGGTCGGTCCTGCCCGGTTGCGGCGCGGTGGTGACCTTCTCGGGCACGACCCGCGACCACGCCGAGGACCGCACGGGAGTCACCCTGCTCGAGTACGAGGCCTACGAGGAGCACGTCGTGGCGCGCCTCGAGCGCATCGCCGCCGGGGCGCGGTCGCGGTGGCCGGACCTGGGCCGGCTGGTGCTGCTGCACCGGCTGGGCGCGGTGCCCCTGGGGGAGACGTCCGTGCTCGTCGTGGCTTCGGCTCCGCACCGGGAAGAGGCGTTCGCCGCGGCGCGCTTCGCCATCGACGAGCTGAAGGCCACCGTCCCCATCTGGAAGCGTGAGCACTGGCCCGGCGGCAGCGACTGGGCGTCGGCGGCGCAGCCGGTGCGTGAGTCGGCCCGGGAGGCCGGGTCGTGAGCGGCAGCGTGGGGTTCCTGCTCATCGCGGTCGTGGCGAGCGTGGTCGGGTCGCTGTTCCTGTGGTGGCGCCACCACCGACCCACGACGTTCATGTCGAGCATCGAGCAGTTCGAGCGGGAGATGGACGCCCTCGGCCGAGACGCCCCCGAGAGCACCGATCGCCGCCCCGGTCGCCGCCGAGTGGACCGACCGTCACCCATCGTGCCCGCTCCCGAACAGGGCGACCTGGCCCGCAAGCTCCGCGACGCCCGCCGCCACGTCGGCGACACCGCCCGGGGCGCGACCGACGAGGAGCGCTGAACCCTGGCTCGCGATCTCGCCATCGATCTGGGTACCGCCAACACGCTCGTGTACGCCCGCGGCGAGGGGATCGTGCTCAACGAACCCTCGGTCATCGCGCTGAACAGCCGCACCGGTGAGGTGCTGGCCATGGGCCACGAGGCGTGGCAGATGATCGGCCGCACGCCGAGCTACATCGTGGCGGTGCGCCCGCTGCGCAAGGGGGCCATCACCGACTTCGACATCACGCAGCGGATGATCCGGCTCCTGTTGCAGCGGGTGAAGGTGAGCCGGTTCAACCGCCCGCGCGTGGTGATCTGCGTCCCGTCGGCCATCACCGCGGTGGAGCGTCGGGCGGTGACCGAGGCCGCCCGACGGGCCGGCGCCGCCGAGGCCCACCTGATCGAACAGCCCATGGCCGCGGCCATCGGTGCCGGGCTGCCCATCAGCGAGCCGCTCGGCAACATGGTGATCGACATCGGCGGCGGCACCACCGAGGTGGCCCTCATCTCCCTCGGCGGGGTGGTGGCGCTGGAGGCGGTCCGGGTCGGGTCGTTCGACATCGACGCCCACGTCCAGACCTACATCCGTCGCGAGTACGGCATCGCCATCGGGGAGCGCACCGCGGAGGAGATCAAGGTGCGGATCGGCTCGGCCTGGCCCACCGAGCAGGAGTACTCGGCCGAGGTGCGCGGTCGGGAGCTCATGAGCGGTCTGCCCAAGACGGTGATCCTGTCGGCCGAGGAGGTGCGCGACGCCATCGACGAGCCGGTCTCGGCCATGGTCGACGCCGTCATCGCCTGTCTCGGGCAGGCCCCTCCGGAGCTGGCGCAGGACCTCATCCACGAGGGCATCCACCTCGTCGGAGGCGGCGGCATGCTGCGCGGACTCGACCTGCGCATCCAGCAGGAGACCGAGATCCCTGTGCACCTGGTCGACGCCCCTCTAGAGTGCGTGGTGCTGGGGGCGGGCCACTGCATCGAGGCCTACGACGACCTGAAGGTCATGTTCATGGACACGAGGACCTGAATGACGCTGCTCGACGTTCACGACGTGAGCGTGCGCTTCGGCGGCCTGCTCGCGCTCGACGGTCTCACCTTCACCATCGACCGGGGCCAGATCTGCGCGCTGATCGGTCCCAACGGCGCGGGCAAGACCACCTTCTTCAACGTGGTGAGCCGGCTCTACCCGCCCAGTCAGGGCCGGGTGAGCTTCGACGGCCAGGACCTCCTCGCCCTTCCGGCGCACCGCATCGCAGCCGCCGGCATCTCCCGCACCTTCCAGAACCTGGCCCTCGTGCCGGGCCTGACCGTGCTCGAGAACGTCATGGTGGGCGCGCACAGCCGCAGCCGGGGCGGCTTCCTGACCACCCCCTTCCGGCTCCCTCCGGTGGGCTCGGAGGAGAAGCGTCTCCGCGCCACGAGCATGGAGATCCTGGACAAGCTCCACCTCGCCCCCCTCGCCTCGCGCCCGTGCCAGGCGCTGCCCTACGGCACGCTCAAGCGCATCGAGATCGCCCGCTCGTTGGTGTCGGACCCGAAGCTCTTGATGCTCGACGAACCGGCGACCGGTCTCACCCACACCGAGGTCGACGAGCTGGCGGCGGTCATCCGGCGCCTGCGCGACGACCACGACCTCACCGTGCTGCTGGTCGAGCACCACATGGGCATGGTCATGGAGATCTCCGAGAAGGTCGTGGTCATGGACTTCGGGCGCAAGATCGCCGAGGGCGCCCCGGCGGACGTCCAGAACGACCCCACGGTCATCGAGGCCTACCTGGGTGGAGGCATCACGTGAGCCCACTGCTCGACGTCCGGGATCTGCATGCCGGCTACGGACCCATCACCGTGCTGCGCGGCATCGACCTGACGGTCGAGGACGGCGAGATCGTCGTGGTCCTGGGGGCCAACGGCGCCGGCAAGACCACGCTGCTGCGGGCGCTGTCGGGCATGATCGCCGGCAAGGGCAGCGCCACCGTCGACGGCAACTCGGTGCTGGGCCGGCGTCCCGACCAGATCGTGCGCCTCGGCGTCGCCCACGTCCCCCAGGGTCGGGGCACCATCACCGACCTGACCGTCGACGAGAACCTCCAGCTCGGGGCGTACGCCCGCAAAGACGGCGAGATCGAGGCCGACAAGGAGCGCTGGTTCGAGCTGTTCCCCCGCCTGCGCGAGCGGCGCACCCAGACCGCGGGGAGCATGAGCGGCGGCGAGCAGCAGATGCTGGCCATCGCCCGCGCCCTCATGGCCCGACCCCGCCTGTTGCTGCTCGACGAGCCGTCGCTCGGTCTGGCCCCACTGGTCACCCAGGAGGTGTTCCGCAGCCTGGCGCAGGTGAACGCCGAGCAGGGGACCGCAGTGCTGGTGGTGGAGCAGAACGCCAACCTCGCCCTCGACGTGGGCAACCGGGGCTACGTGCTCGAGACCGGCGGCATCGTGGCGGCGGGGTCGGCGCAGCAGCTCCAGCAGGACGAGGCCGTGCGCAAGGCCTATCTCGGGTACTGAGGCGGGAGACGAGCGTGACACCGATCGAGCGAGTGGCGACCAGCGGGGGAACCAGTTGAGCGAGTTCCTGCAGTTCTTCTTCCTCGGCCTCGGACGCGGCGCCATCTACGCCACCCTGGCCATCGCCGTGGTCATCATCTTCCGGGCCACGGGCCTGCTGAACTTCGCCCAGGGTCAGATGGCGATGTTCTCCACCTTCATCGTGTGGGGGTTCTACGACGGCTTCGGCCTCCCGCTGTGGCCCTCGGTGCTGCTGGGCATGGTCGTGTCGTTCCTCATGGGCGCGCTCATCGAACGCCTGCTGATCCGGCCCGTCTCGGACAAGGCGGGCCACAACCCGCTGCCGGTCGTGATCGTGACCATCGGGTTGTTCCTCGGCTTCCAGGCCCTCGCCCCCTGGCTGTGGGGCGAGACGGCCAAGCCCTTCCCGCAGCTCTTCGGGTCGGGTTCGGTCGAGATCTTCGGCGCCAGCATCGACTACCAGACCCTCGGCACGCTGGCCATGCTGGCCGCCGAGGTGCTCGTGCTCTACCTGCTCTTCCAGCGCACGAAGGTGGGCCTGGCCATGCGGGGCGTCGCCTCCAACTCGGAGTCCGCCGCCCTGGTGGGCGTGCCCGTGGGCAACATGCTCATGATCGGCTGGGGTCTCTCGGCCGCCTTCGGCGTGCTGGCCGGCGTGGCCACCGCCGACGTGGGTCTCGACTCGACGCTGATGCTGGGCCCGCTCATCTACGCCTTCGCCGCGGCCACGCTGGGCGGCTTCGACAGCCCCCTCGGCGCCGTGGTCGGTGGCCTGATCGTCGGCGTGGTGACCGAGTTGCTGGCCCACTACGTCGACGCCATCGGCAACGACCTCAAGCTCCTGCCGGCGTTCCTGCTCATCCTCGTGGTGCTGCTGGTCCGCCCCCAGGGCCTGTTCGGGAAGGCACAGGTGACCCGGGTATGAGCGCCGCCACCGCCACCGCCACTGCGACCGCCCCGGCGCCCACCGCCGGGGGTCTGTCACCTGCCGCTCGCACGGCGATCAAGGTCGTCGTGTGGGTCGCCGTCGTCGGCGTCCTGTACTGGGTGCCCCAGTACTTCACCCCCGTGCAGGTGGGCCTGTTCACCAAGGTCATCGCCCTCGCCTTCGCGGCCCTCGGCTTGAACCTCTTGACCGGCTACTCGGGGCTGATCTCGGTCGGCCACGGGGCCTTCATGGGGGTGGGCGCGTACACCACGGCCATCCTGGTGGCCGACCACGGCTGGTCGCACGGCGCCGCCCTCGTGGCCTCCGCGGCGGCCGCGTTCGTGCTCGGCGTGCTCATCGGCCTCCCGGCGCTGCGCATCAAGGGCCTCTACCTGGCCCTCGTGACGCTGGCCCTCGCCACCCTGTTCCCCGAGGTCGTGAAGCGCTACGGCGACGTCACCGGCGGCACCCAGGGCCTGCGCGTCCCCAAGTTCAAGGCCCCCGAGGCGACCGACCTCGCCAACGACCAGTGGATCTACTACGTCGCCGTCGTGTTGCTGGTCCTGTCGTTCGTGGCGGTGCGAAACCTCGTGCACAGCCGCGTCGGTCGGGCGCTCATCGCCTCGCGTGACAACGAGACGGCGGCCGAGACCATGGGCGTGCACCTCTCGGCCTACCGGGTCGTCGTGTTCGGCATCTCGGCCATGCTCGCCGGCATGGGCGGTGCGGTGAACGTGTGGCAGACCAACTTCGTGGACCCGGGCCAGTTCGGCATCGTGCTGTCGATCACGGTCCTGGTGGCGGTGGTCGTCGGTGGGGCGGCCACGATCCTCGGCCCCGCGGTCGGCGCCTACCTCGTGGTGTGGCTGCCCAACGGCGACATCCTGCCGCCGGCGGTCATGCCCGACCTCATCCTCAAGGACAACCCCGAGCTGATCGACCTGGTGTTCGGCGCCGCGCTCATCGCCCTGATGATGCTGGCGCCCTACGGGTTGGTCGGCGGCATCAAGCTGGCGCTGTACCGGCTGAAGCAGCGCCGGGCCGTCGCCGCTGCGGGCAAGGCGCCACCGGGCGGCGGCGAGCCGGCGGTCTCGACCGCCTGACGGCGCCGGCGCTGCCCGGCGCCGATCGTCCGCCCACACGCGCCTTGGCGCCGTTGGCCGGACTCTTGTCGCAACATGACGGGCGTCACAGCTCGGTTCCTGGCAGGATAGACACCTGAACCACTTTTCCGTTGGGCCGGTCGGCGGTCCGAGTGAGCGATGCGAGGGAGTCCCCATGGTGAAGCGATCACGGCTGACGCGCCTTTTGGCGCTGGGCATGGCCGTCGGTCTCGCAGCCACCGCGTGCGGTGGCGGTCGAGACGACGAGGAGTCGTCGGGTGGCGGTGCCTCCAACGGCACGACCTCCGGTGGCGAGCAGGCGACCGGGTTCGACATCGACACCAGCGAGTGCACCGACTACCAGCCCGACACGGGGGTCACGGACACGTCGATCAAGATCGGCGTGAGCCTGCCGCTCTCCGGCCCCTACGGCACGGCCTTCGCCGCCATCTCCCGGGGCTACGAGTACTACATCAACTCGGTCAACGAAGCCGGGGGCGTCGACGGTCGCCAGATCGAGGTGATCAAGTACGACGACGTGTACAACGCCGGCACCACCAAGTCCAACATCGACAAGCTGGTGCAGGAGGACGAGGTCTTCGCCACGTTCAACGTGATCGGCACGCCCAACAACCTGGCCTTCCGCGACGACTACAACGCGGTCGACAGCCTCTGCGTGCCGAACCTCTTCACGGGCACCGGCTCGCAGCTGTGGGGCCAGACCGAGGCCTATCCGTTCCTGATCGGCTCGATCCCCGCCTACCCCACCGAAGCAGCCGTCTTCGTCGACTACCTGCAGCAGCAGAAGCCCGACGCCACGCTGGCCGTGCTGAAGCAGAACGACGACTTCGGTGAGGGCTACGCCGAGGCGCTGGTCACCGCCATCGAGGGAACCGACATCGAGATCGTGCAGGAGGAGGTCTACAACTCCGACTCGCCCGACGTGACCGCCCAGATCACCGCCCTGGCCGGCTCCGGCGCCGACGCGGTGTTCGTCGGGGCCACGGGCCTCGCCTGCCCGAACGCCCTCAAGGCCATCACCGGTGCCGGCTGGGACCCCATCACCTACATCTCGGCCACCTGCACCTCGCAGACCATCCTCAACCTGGCCGCGCCGGAGGACACCACCGACGTGCTCTCCACCGGCTACATCGCCGACCCGAAGGCCGGCTGTGAGGCCCAGCTCGAGGCGCTCGACCCGGAGCTGGCGACCAACATGGAGGACTTCCGGGCCCAGGTGCAGGCCAACGGCGGCAGCGCCGAGGACGCCAGCAACGGCTTCGTGGCCTACGGCTGGAGCATGGGTCAGCTCCTCGAGGAGACGCTGAAGAGCGCGCCGGAGCTCACCCGGGAATCGGTGATGGAGGCGGCCTACAACCTGCAGGACGTCGACCTGCCGCTGCTGCTGCCCGGCGTGTCGGCCAACACCAACGGTGTCGAGGACCCGTTCGTGATCGAGTCGCTGTACATCATCAAGTACAGCGGCACCTGCTGGGAGACCCAGGGTGAGGTCGTCGACGTCGAGGGCCGCACCAAGGAGTACATCCCCGAGGGCTGAGCGCCCCGGATCCGTCGTTGGCGCAGGGCCGGCCTCCAGGGGCCGGCCCTCGCCGTTCCAGCCCCCATCTCCCGGAGCGACCATGACCTACGACTGCATCCTCGTCGAGCGGGACGGCCCGTTCACCACCATCACCATGAACCTGCCCGCACGGCGCAACGCCCTGTCGCTGACGCATCTGCGTGAGCTGCTCGATGCCTTCCGGGCGGTGGGCGACAGCGACGCCTGGGGCGTGATCCTGGCGGGCAACGGCCCGGTGTTCTCGGCCGGGCACGACTTCGCCGACCTGGCCGGCGCCGACCTGGCGGCCATGCGTGAGCTGCTGCGCACCTGCACCGACCTGATGGAGACCATGCAGGCCATCCCGCAGGTGGTCGTGGCCCGCGTCCACGCCCTGGCCACCGCCGCCGGGTGCCAGCTCGTGGCGACCTGCGACCTGGCGGTCGCCGCCACCTCTGCGGCGTTCGCCCTGCCGGGAGGCAAGGGCGGGTGGTTCTGCACCACGCCGCTGGTGGCCGTGGGCCGTGCCGTCCCCCGCAAGCTGGCGTTGGAGCTGGCCTTCACCGGTGATCCCATCGACGCCGCCACGGCCGCGGCGTGGGGCCTCGTCAACCGGGTGGTGCCCGACGCCGAGTTGGAGGCCGCGACCCTCGAGCTCCTGACCCGGGCCACCCGGGGCAGCGCCGCTTCCAAGGGCCTGGGCAAACAGGCCTTCTACACCCAGATCGACCTCGACCAGCCCAAGGCCTACGACCATGCCATCGAGGTCATGGCCGCGGCGAGCCAGACCCCTGACGCCAGGGAGGGCATCGCCGCCTTCCTCGACAAGCGCCCGCCCTGCTTCCGAAATGCCGTCACCTGACCCCGGCAAGCGGGGTTCGCTGACGAGATGTCGCACGTCCGCCCACGGTCAGGGGTCGGTGAGGTCCTCGGCGGCCTGGCGGACCTGCCAGTCCCGGTCGTGCAGGGCGCGGGCCAGGGCCTCCTCCACGTCGGGACCCTCGAACGGCGCCAGGGCCAGCACCGCCCGCCGTCGGATGGCGGGCTTGTCGCCGAGCGCG
Organism: Acidimicrobiales bacterium; assembly: GCA_025456085.1. Lineage (GTDB taxonomy): Bacteria > Actinomycetota > Acidimicrobiia > Acidimicrobiales > Acidimicrobilacustridaceae > JALOLF01. The sequence goes on along the minus strand of JALOLF010000004.1, from coordinate 50,893 downwards.
GCGAGGATCGCGGCCCGGCCCCGCTCGTCGCCGATGGCGCCCAGCGCGGCCACCGCGGCTTCCCGCACGAGCAGGTCCTGGTGGTCGGCGGCCAGCGAGACCAGGGCGTCGACCGGGTCGGGCAGCGCGGGGGTGCGGTCGTGCTCGGCTGCTCGGGAGGCGTGCTCGCCCACGGCCCACGCGGCCACCTCCACGACCGACGGGTCCGCGTCGTCGAGTAGGGCCGTGGCTGCGGCGCCGAGCGCGGCGTCCGCGTCCGAAGGGCCGGTCGGCTCCCACGTGGCGAGCAGCTGCGCGGCCCGCCGCCGCACCAGGGGGTCGCCGTCGGTCCCGCCGCGCACCAGGTCCGACGCGGTGAGGGCATCGCAGCGGGCGAGTGCGCCGAGGGCGGTGGCCCGCACCCGCGGTGCCGGATCCCGGGTGAGGCGACGGGCGGTGTCGGCGTCGCCTCGGTGGCCGGCCAGCGCCGCGACGCGCCGCCGAGCCCGGTCGTCCGGGCCGCTCAGGTGATCCCCGTCGCGAGGTAGATGGCGAGCGCCAGCAGCAGCACGCCGATGATGACCGCCACCAGCACGCCGGTCACCACCACGATGAGGCTCATGCCGGCCAGGCCACGGAGGCGCTCCCACCAGCGGGGGTGGGCGTTCGCAGCGTCGTCGGCCGGATAGGGGCTGGGAACAGCAACCGTCGGGCGGCGGTTGCGGGAGAGGATCATCGCAGCGTCGATCCGGTCGGTTCGGGAACCCCGTGGGGGGAGCTCGACGTTTTCATGTCAGGCTGGTCCGCCGCAGACGAGGCCTGCGAGAGCAGGCAGGGGAGTGCGAGGTGTCGACGAACGACGAACCGTTGGGGGCGAGCGTAGTCCCCGGATCCCCGGGGGCTCCGATCCCCGGGGGCGGCGACGGCGCCTTGACGCCGGAGGTCCCGGGTGACGGCACCGGGTCGCGCCGTCGACGCCGGGTGCGGCGTGTGTGGTGGGGGCTCGGTGGCTTCTGCGTGCTGCTCGCCGCGGCGGTGATCTCCTCGGCGTTCGTCAAGATCCCCTACTGGCGTGTGGGGCCGGGCAACACCTACCGCACCCAGGCCCTCATCCAGGTGGACGGGGCCGACAGCTTCCTCGCCGACGCCGGCGACCTGAACTACACGACGGTGTCGTTCCGGCAGGCGACGGCGCTCGAGGCGGTCGTCGACTACTTCGACCCCGCCGTGGAGCTGCTCGACGAGGACACCGCTCTGGGCGGTCAGGACCCGGACGAGAACCGCGAGCAGAACCTGCGGGCCATGACCGACGCCAAGGAGGTGGCCACCGCCGTGGCCCTGCAGGAGCTCGGCTACGACGTCTCCGTGACCGGGACCGGAGCCCTGGTGGTCGAGGTGGGCCGGGACTACCCGGCGGCCGACGTGTTGGAGGCCGGCGACACCATCGTGGCCGTCGACGGTGCACCGATCATGTTGTCCGACGAACTGGTGGCTGCCATCCGCTCGCACGCCCCAGGCGACCAGATCACCCTGACGATCGAGCCCCACGACGGTGGAGAGACCCGCACCGAGACCGTGACGCTGGCCGCGAACCCCGACGACGCCTCCGCCGCCATGCTGGGCGTCAGCGCGCTCACCCGGGACCAGCGCTTCGAGTTCCCCCTGCAGGTGAGCGTGGAGTCCGGACAGGTGGGCGGCCCGTCGGCGGGCCTGGCCTTCACCCTGGGCCTCATCGACGTGCTGACCCCCGGGAACCTCACCGGGAGCCTCAAGGTCGCCACGACGGGCACGATCTCCATCGACGGCACGGTCGGGCTCGTGGGCGGCGTCCCCCAGAAGACGGTCGCGGCCCGCGAGGACGGCGTCGACCTGTTCATCGTCCCCGCCGACGAGTACGAGCAGACCCTCGAGTTCGCCGGCGACATGCGCGTGGTGCCCGTCGAGACGCTCGACGACGCCCTGCGGGTGCTGGCCGAGAACGGTGGCGACGCCGGTCAGGTGACCGAGCGGGCCCTGGCCGAGGGGACCGGCGACTGAGTGCATCGGATGCCGCCCCGGCGCGCGCCTTCCCCCGGCGAATGCCCGTAGGCTGAGCGCCCATGCGCGCGCCCACCGACATGCCGCGACGACGCCGCGAATCCAGTGGCCGCGGACGCATCTTCATCATCGTGCTGGCCGTGGTGGCGTTCGTGCTGTTCACGTCCCTGCGCGGCATCGCCGGCTTCTGGACCGACTACCTCTGGTTCGACTCGGTGGGACGCTCCGACGTGTGGCGCACCACGCTGGTCACCAAGATCGGCCTGGCCGGCGTCTTCGCGCTCTTCTTCGCCGTCGTGCTGTGGGTGAACCTGCTCGTGGCGGACCGGATCGCTCCCGCCTTCCGGCCCTTGACGCCCGACGACGAGCTCCTGGCGCGGTACCACCGCATCAAGGAACGCCGTGCCGGCGTGCTGCGCGTCGTCGTCGCGGTGGCCTTCGGCCTGCTCACCGGCGTCAGCATGTCCAGCCTGTGGAACGAGTGGCTGCTGTTCGCCAACCGGGTCGACTTCGGCACGGTCGATCCCATCTACGACGCCGACGTCGGGTTCTACGTCTTCCAGCTCCCGTTCTACGGAGCCGTCGTCGACTGGATGTTCGCCTCCTTCGTGATCATCCTGCTCATCGTGGCGGTGGCCCACTACCTGAACGGTGGCATCCGCCTGCAGCCGGCGATCGAGCGCGTCACCCCGCAGGTCAAGGCCCACCTGTCGGTGCTGCTGGCCTGCCTCGCCCTCATCAAGGCAGCCGACTACTGGCTCCAGCGCTACGAGCTCACCCTGTCCACCCGGGGCATCGTCGACGGCATGACCTACACCGAGCAGAACGCCCAGCTCCCGGCGATCTACCTGCTGCTCGGCATCTCGCTCATCTCCTGCGGACTGTTCCTGTACAACATCCGTCGCCGGGGCTGGGTCCTGCCGGTCGTGGCCGTGGGGTTGTGGAGCCTGCTGGCCATCGTGGCCGGCGAGGCCTATCCGGCGTTCATCCAGCGCTTCGTGGTGCAGCCCAACCAGTCGACGCGCGAGCAGGAGGCGATCGGCAACAACATCGAGGCCACGCGAGCTGCGCTCGGCCTCGACGAGGTCCAGGTCGAGTCGTTCGAGTACAGCGCCGATCAGCAGGAGGCCGCCCAGGCCATCCTCGACAACCCGGAGAACGTCCGCAACGTCCCCCTCCTCGACCCGAAGGTCGTGACCAGCACCTACCAGCGCTTCCAGGGCGTGCGGTCCTTCTACCGCTTCTCCGGGCTCGACGCCGACCGCTACATGATGCGAACCCCCGACGGGGACTTCGCTCCGACGCTGGCCGTGCTGGCCAACCGCGAGCTGGACATCAACGGCATCCCCCAGAGCTCCTGGGAAGGCCAGCACCTGGCCTACACGCACGGCTTCGGCATGGCGCTGTCGGCCGGGACGGCGGTGACCACCAGCGGCCAGCCCGACTTCGCCGTGCTCGACGTCCCCACCCGCATCCGCGAGGACGCCATCGATCTCGAGATCGAGCAGCCGCGCATCTACTTCGGCGAGGGCCTGGGTGGCTACTCGATCGTGGGCACCAGCCGGCCCGAGGTCGACTACGTCGGCGAGGGCGAGCAGGACGTCACCACCGAGTACACCGGCACCGGCGGCGTGCCGCTCGGGTCCTTCGTGCGCCAGTCGGCGTTCGCGCTGCGCTTCAACGACTTCGACCTGCTCATCTCGCGCTTCATCGACAGCGAGTCGCGCATCCTCTACATCCGCGACGTCCGCGAACGGGTCCGCACGCTGGCGCCGTTCCTGGAATGGGACTCGAACCCCTACCCGGTCGCGGCCGACGGACGCCTGGTGTACATGCTCGACGGCTACACGACCTCGGCCTACTACCCCAACGCCCAACGCGCCGACAACGCCGGCCTCGCCGCCTCCGGCGACCTGGCCGGTGGCCGGTTCAACTACGTCCGCAACTCGGTGAAGGCCGTCGTCGACGCCTACGACGGCACCGTGGAGCTCTACGTGATGGACCAGCCCGACGCCGACCCCGTCGTCGAGGCCTACCAGCGGGCCTTCCCGGGGTTGTTCGCCGATGCCGACACCATGTCCCAGGACCTGCGCAACCACCTGCGCTACCCGGGCGACCTCTTCCGGGTGCAGACCGCGATGTGGGGCCAGTACCACATCCAGGACGCGCAGAACTTCTACAACGGCACGAACTTCTGGTCGGTGGCCCAGGAGCCGCCCTCGACCGTCGACGCCGCGGCGGTGACCACCTCGTCGTTGGTGGTCGCGCCACAGGCCGCAGGCCAGGTCCCCGTGACCCGCAGCGAGGACCGCGTCGACCCGTACTACCAGCTGCTGACCTTGCCCGGTGAGGACGAGCCCTCGTTCGTGCTGTCGCGCACCTTCGTGCCCCAGTCGGCCAGCAACAACCGCAACAAGCTGACGGCGTTCATGATGGCCGACTCCGATCCGGAGGACTACGGGCGCCTGCGCGTCTACGAGATGCCCTCCGACCTCCCGGTGGACGGTCCGTCGCTGGTGGGCTCGCGCATCCAGCAGCAGGAGGAGATCTCGCGCCAGATCACCGCGCTCAACCAGCAGGGCTCGCAGGTCCAGTTCAGCGAGCTCTACCTGGTGCCGGTGGGCCGACACGTGCTGTACGTCCGCGCCCTGTACGTCACGGCGTCGGGAGCCACGCCGGCGCCGGAGCTCAAGAACGTGATCGTTGTCCTGGGCGACGAGGTCGTCATGGCCGACACGCTGCGGGAGGCGCTGGCCCAGCTCTTCGACGACATCGACCTCGAGACCCTCGAGGGAGCGGAGCCCCTCCCCGAGCCCGACGGTGAGGACACGACCGACACCTCCTCCACGTCGAGCTCCACCTCGACGTCGACCTCCTCGACGACGCTGCCCCCCGACACGGGCGAGCCGGGCGAGGAGGACGTGGCCACGCTGATCGCCGAAGCCGGCCGCCTGCTGGACGAGGCGGAGGCGAGGCTGAAGGAGGACGGCGACCTCGGGGCCTATCAGGAGTCCGTGCGTCGGGCCCAGGAGCTGCTGGCCCGGGCCGAGGAGCTCACGGCGCCCAGCACGACGACGACCACCACGACCGTGCCCGGCGCGTCGACCTGAGCGCGCCCGGCCTTCGCAACCGGGGGGTTCTGTGGCCTACGACCTGAAGATCGTCGGTGGACGGGTCATCGACGGCACCGGGCGGGACGGGTTCACGGCCGACGTCGCCATCCGTGACGGCCGGATCGTGGCCATCGGCGAGGCCGCGCAGGACGCGGCCACCACCATCGACGCCACCGGCCGGGTGGTGAGCCCCGGCTTCGTGGACATCCACACCCACTACGACGCCCAGCTGCTGTGGGACCCCCTGCTGTCGGTGTCGCCCTGGCACGGCGTGACCTCGGTGGTGCTGGGGAACTGCGGGTTCGGGGTGGCACCCACGCGACCCGCGCACCACGAGCTCATCATCCGGACCCTCGAGAAGGTGGAGGGCATGAGCGCCGAGGCCCTCCACGCCGGGCTCGGCGCCACCTGGCCCTTCGAGAGCTTCCCGGCGTACCTCGACGCCGTGGAGGCGGCGCGACCGGTGATCAACGTGGCGGTGCTGCTCGGCCACACGCCGCTGCGCCTGGAGGTGATGGGGGAGGCGGCCGTCGAGCGGGAGGCCACCGACGAGGAGCTCGCCGCCATGCGGGCCCTGGTCGTCGAGGCCGCCTCGGCGGGTGCGCTGGGCTTCGCCAGCTCCAAGTCGCCCACCCACGTCGGCTTCCGTGGCGTGCCGGTGCCCAGCCGGGCGGCCTCCACCGCCGAGATCATCGAGCTGGCGGCGGCGTCGGCCGAGGGAGGCGGCCGGGTGGTGCAGGCCACGCTCGGCCCGGGGTTGTTGTTCGCCGAGTTCGCGGAGATCGCCCGACGGACCGGCCGTCCGGTGAGCTGGACGGCCCTGCTCGCCGGCATCGGCGGTCCGGGCGTCGACGAGTGGTTCCGTCAGGAGTCCCACGCCCTCGCCGACCAGGGGCTGCCGGTGCGCCCCCAGGCGTCGTGCCGGCCGCTCACCTTCGAGTTCTCCTTCGTCGAGCCGTTCCCGTTCGAGAGCTCCCGACTGTTCACCGATCTGGCCGCCGCCGACCTCGCCGGCAAGCGCACCATCTACGCGGACCCGGCCTGGCGTGGCGCCTTCCGCGAGCAGATGGCCGGCAAGGGGGCCGGCGTGCTGGCCGGCAGCTGGGACACCACGGTCGTGGGCTGGTCCCCGGCCGACCCGTCGCTGGAGGGGCGGGGTGTGGCCGACCTGGCCGCCGAACGGGGGGTGGACCCGACCGACCTGGCCCTCGACCTGGCCCTCGAGAGCGATCTCGCGGCCCGCTTCCGCATGGCCACCGTCAACATCGACGAGGACCGGGTCCAGGAGCTGCTGGCCGATCCCGTGACGGTGCTGGGCCTGTCCGACGCGGGCGCGCACGCCAGCCAGCTCTGCGACGCCTGCTTCTCGACCCATCTGCTGGGCCACTGGGTCCGCGAGCGGGGGTCGTTCTCGTTGGAGGAGGCGGTGCGCATGCTGACCAGCGACCCCGCCGACGTGTTCGGCCTGTCCGACCGCGGCCTGCTGGCCGAGGGCCGTCCCGCCGACGTCGTCGTGTTCGACCCGGCGACGGTCGGTGCCGGCCCGCTGCGTCGGGTGGCGGACCTCCCGGCCGGGGCCGAGCGCCTGGTGGCCGACGCCATCGGCATCGACGCCGTGATCGTCAACGGCGCCGTCATCCGTCGCGACGGTGTCGACGTGACGCCGCCCGCCGGTCGCCCGGGTCGCCTGCTGCGCCACGGCCACGCCGGCTGAGCGTCCCACCTCCGCGCCACCTCCGTCGGCGGACGGACGGCGGATGGTGGGCGCGCCCGCTCAGGTGGTGATCTGGTGGGTGAGCGTGCGCTCGAAGCGGTGGACCCGGTGGAACCAGGCCACGGGCTCGGCGAACATCATCGGGCAGGCCCCGTCGACCACCTCGATGCCGTGCTCGCGGCACAGGGCCACGGCCTCGTCGGTGGCAGACGAGGGGCCGCCGCCCTTGTGGAGCCACACCCGCGGAATGCCCCGCGCGATGCACGCCTCCACCACGCCGGCGCTGGCCTCGGGGGGCACCATGACGATGGCGCCGTCGATGCCGTCGGGCAGCGACGCCACGTCGGGCAGGCACGGGTCCCCCTCCACCAGCTCGGCGTGGGGGTTGACGGGGAACAGCTCGTAGCCCCGGTCTCGCAGCTCCCGGTACACGGTGGCCGAGAACTCCTTGGGGTCGTGCGAGGCGCCGACGAAGGCGAGGCGTCGCTGGGCGAGGAAGTCGTCGATGACGGCACGGCTGGGCATCGCCGCCTCCTGGGGGTCGCAGGCACCGGACGTGAAGGTCGCGACCCCAGCCAACCTCGCCTCGCCGCCGGCACCTAGGGCCGAAGGTCCCTCCTGGGTGCGATGTCTCCTCGCCGGCGCGGTGTCGGCGGTGCGGATCGTGCCGGCCGGGGGACGTCCCGGACGCTCAGGCGGTGGAGCCGGAAGGGGCGACGAACTCCACCGTCACCTGCTCGTAGCCCATCGCGCCCAGCATCGACACCAGGAAGGTCTCGGTGTTCTCGCGGGCCTGGTCGCGCAGCTCGCTCTGGTCGGCGGCTTCGGTCAGCTTCTCGTCGGCCCGCTGGTGCAGCGCCTGGTCGTCGGTGGGCTCCCCGTCGGTGACGGCGTCCTCGAGGCGGTCGAGCAGCCCCCGGTCACGGGCGGCGACGTAGGTGGCGTCGGGATCGAGCCTGGGCTCGGTCAGCTGCGGCTCGGGCACGCGCACGGTCACGCTGGTCCCGTCCTCGGACACGACGATGCCGTCCTCGGTGAGCGCGGCGAAGTCCACGTAGGCCTCGACGTCGCCTTCGGCGATGAACACCGTGCGCTCGCCCTTCACCACGTCGGGGAGGTACTTGGCGTCGGTCTCGACGTCGACGATGGTGGAGAAGCGGCCGGAGGCGGCGGTGAAGCGCTGGAGATCCTGGAGCTCGGTGAGCACGACCGGGTTGGCCCGCTCGGTCTCGGTCGTGGCGAAGGGGTCGAACAGCGACACCGCCACCAGTGCGACGGCCACGACGAGGGCTGCGGCAGCCGCCAGCCCCACCACGAGGCCGGCCACCACCGACCGGAGACGACGGGGGCGGGCGGGTTCGGTGTACATCGGTGCGTGATCCTCCACCGGGGTCCGGCTCGGCGGTCGCGTTCGCGACGTCGATCGAGCTGCTTGCAGAGGTGAACGCCGGGCAGCGCCGATCGGTTCCCGACGCCTCCGCCCGGCCCCCGCCCCGCCGGGCCCCGGTGGGTCGGCTCCTGCCGTCCCGGACGGGGCCGGCGTCCGCGCCGCTCGGGCCTTCCGTCCCTGGCCCGCACCCCGGCGGATGGCGCACGGTGCAGGGGTGGGACTCCACCCCACGCTCTCGGCTCGTGCCCGGAGGTCATCCGGGTTCGCCGCCCCGTCGCCCGGACCGGTCCACCCGCCGGTTCCGCGCCGGTGGCTTGTGCCCCGGACCCGGACCCGCGGGCGGACCGCGTCCCGGTTCGTGTCGCGCTCGGTGGGCCTGGCCGTCGTGGTCGCGCTGGCCCTGGCGTTCGTGGCCGCTGCGCCGACGCGGAGGGTGCCGCCCGCCGCGGGTCAGACGCTCGACCCCACCGCTGCCACGACGACCGTGGCCGGCACGGCCGCCGCCGAACCCGTGGTGCTGGAGCTCTTCTGGGGCGACGGGTGTCCCCACTGCGCGGCCGAGAAGCGCTTCCTGGAGGGCCTTGCCGCCGAGCAGCCCGATCTCGAGGTCCGCCAGTACGAGGTCTGGTACGACGACGCGAACCGTGACCTGTTGCAGGACCGGGCCGACGAGCTGGGCTTCGACGCGAGCGGTGTCCCGGTGACCATCGTCGGCGACCGCGTGTGGATCGGGTTCAGCGATCGGACGGGGGAGGACATCCGGGCCGAGGTGGTGTCGCGGCTCGGGGGAGGCGAGGCCGCGACGGACGGCGACGGTGCGGAGGTGTCGTCGTCGGTGGAGGTCCCCTTCGTCGGCGAGGTCGACGTGGCGTCCACGTCCCTGCTGGTGGCCACCGTCGTGATCGGCTTCGTGGACGGCGTGAACCCCTGCTCACTGTGGGTGCTCACGATGTTGTTGGCCATCGTCATCCACCAGGGATCCCGGCGGCGCGTCGTCGCCGTCGGCGGCGTCTTCCTCCTCATCACCACCGCCCTGTACGGCTTCTACATCGTCGGGCTCTACAGCGTGCTGTCCTACGTCGCCTACCTGGGGTGGGTCCGGGTGGTGCTGGCCCTGGTCGCCCTGGCCGCCGGTGTGGTGAACCTGAAGGACTACCTCTGGTACCGCCAGGGGCTGTCGCTGACCATCCCCGACTCGAGCAGGCCCGGCATCTACCGCCGCATCCGCCTGCTCGACCGGGAGCCGACGCTGCCGGCGGCGCTGGTGGCCACGTCCGTGCTGGCCGTGGGCGTGTCGCTGCTCGAGACGCCGTGCACCGCCGGGTTCCCCGTGCTGTGGACGAACCTGCTCGTCGAGCAGGGCGTCGATGGCGCGCAGGCGGCGGGACTCTTCGCCGTCTACATGCTCGTGTTCCTGCTCGACGAGCTGCTGGTGTTCGGTGTCGCCGTGACCGCCATGCGCGCCGCGAAGCTCCAGGAGCGCCACGGTCGGGTGTTGAAGCTGGTGGGCGGCGCGCTCATGGTGGCGATGGCGGGTGTGCTGGTGTTCGCCCCCGATCTGCTGGACACGGTCGGTGGCGCCGTGGCCGTGTTCCTGCTGGCGGTGGCGCTGGCGGGGGCGATCGCGCTGGTCGCCCACCTGGCAGGCATCGGCCCCTGGTCCGGCGGCCGTCGCCGGGACCTCAGGACAGCTCGACCCGCTCGTCCGGCGGGGTCGCACGCTCGAGGTCGGCGGCCTGCTCCTGGATCGCCACCGTCTCGGGTCGGACCTGGCACTCGATGAACAGCTGCGACTCGAGGCGGAGCCCGTCCTCGAGCGGGAGGCGCAGCCCCTCGACGAGGGCACGCTTGGCGGCCACGACGGCGTGTCGGGGGTGACGGGCCATCGGCTCCACCCAGGCCAGCACGGCCGGGAGGAAGTCCTCGTCGGGCAGGACCGCTTCCACGAGGCCGAGGCGCTCGGCTTCCGCCGCATCGACGATGCGCCCGGTCAGCACCAGGGAGGCGGCCCGTCCCGCGCCGATCAGGCGGGGGAGGCGCTGCGTGCCACCGGCGCCGGGGATGATCCCCACCACGACCTCCGGTTGGCCGAGGTGCGCGGACTGCGCCGCGACCCGCAGCGTGCACGCCAGCGACAGCTCACAGCCCCCACCCCAGGCCTGTCCGTTGACGGCGGCGACCACGGGCTGGGGCATCGACTCGAGCAGCGCCATGGCCCGAGCCCAACTGCCGGGGTCGCCCTCCACCGGCTCGCCCCGCCCCAGCGCGGCCAGGTCGTCCAGGTCGGCGTGGGCCACGAAGTAGCCGGGCACCCCACCGGTGAGCACCAGCACGTGGATCGAGTCGTCCCGGGCGACCTCGTCCAGCAGCCGCTCGAGCTCGCCCATGGCGGCCATGCTCATGAGGTTGCGCGGCGGGCGGGTGAAGGTGGCGACGGCGATGCGGTCGTGGCGTTCGAGCGTCCAGGTGGTCATCCCCCCCAGCCTCTCGCGAAATCCCGTCACGTGACCCCGGAGACCGAGGCTGGACGACGAGATCTCAGCCCAGGGCTGCTGTGTCGACCGGGCAGGCGATCTCGCCGCGCAGCCGGGCGCGCAGGGCGACGGCGAGCAGCACGACCGAACCCACCGCCAGCAGCGGTTGGACCGGGGCGAACAGCTCGAGCGCGCCGGTCGTGCCCAGGGCCAGCACCACCAGCTTGTTGCACACGGGACAACCCACGGCGAAGTAGCCGAGCAGACCGCCGATGCCGGCGGCCCGGGCCGGTCGGTCGAGCTCGGTGCCGGGCTCCCGCACGTAGGTCGCGAGCAGCAGCCCGCCCAGCGCGGAGGTGACGAGGAGTACGGGGAGCGCCCACCACGTCACCGGCACCGGACGGCCGAACACCGGGTTGGGGATGACGTCGGTCGGCAGGCCGATCAGCAGGGCGGTGCCGATCGCCGCGGCGCCGGCGGTGGCCCACCGTCGTGTGCCCCAGCGCGTCAGCGCAGTGGTGGCGGCCGGCCGGTCGAGGTTCGATGCGAGCACGACCGAAGGATACCGATGCGCACCGCACCGCACCGCACCGCACCGCCCGCCCACCCGGCTACCCGAACTCGGCCCGCCCTCCACCGCCGCACCTCAGTCCGCCCGCCACCGAAATCGGGTCCTCCGCCACCGGAGACCGACGCCGGATCGCGCAAGAACGGCGTCGGTGGCGGCAGGTGCGAACCGGCGTCGGCAGGCGGCCGCCAGTCGGCGAGAGGTCGGGTCGTGGGGCGATCAGGGCTGGCGGCCGAGGAAGGCGGCGAGGCGGTCGGGAGCGGCAGCGTCGGCGGCGATGGAGACCTCGGGGCCGAAGAGGCCCGGGACCCGCACGCTGTCGTCCATCGACGCCCGGGCACCGGCGAGCGCGGCCTCGGCCAGGTCGGCGTCGACGGTCCTGGTCTGTCCCGTGGCCCGAGCCAGGTCCCACCCGTGCGTGGTGAGCTCGATGAGCGCGAAGCCCAGGAGCTGCTCGGCGGTGGACTCGCCCCACGGGGCCTGGTAGGTGCGATCGAGGACGCCCGGGGCGCGCCACGCGGCGCGGAGCCGCTCCGCGGCCGCCCTGTAGCTCGACGAGGCCGTCTCCGCGGTGATGTCGGGATCGGGTTCGAAGCGCATCTCGCCCGTCTCGGCCAGCACGGCGAAGGCGTCGAGGCCCCCGATCAGATGGGCCAGGAGGGCCCGGACGTCGAAGTCCGCACAGGGTGTCGGCCGCTCCAGGTCGTCCGGCTGCACGGCGGCGACGATCCTGGCGGTGTCGTCGACGGCTCGATCCACCAACGCGACCAACGGTGTGTCCACGGCAGTCTCCTCTGCACACGTCTGTCGTCGGGCGTCGCCCATGATGGGGGCCGTCGAGACGCGGTGCCAGGGTCCAAGGGCCGCGCCGCTCCCGAGTCGTGGGGCCGGGTCGCACCGTCAGCGGGTGCCCCGGTGCTGACCTAGCGTCGTCGGCGACGGCTGCGACCGCAGCGTCGCACGTGCCACGGCCCGGAGGGGGAGCGATGAGCGATGAGCAACACGAGCGCGAGTGCACCTACGAGGTCGACGACCACGTCGCCACCATCACCCTGAACCGGCCGCACCGCCGCAACGCCATCACCTTCACCATGCTCGAGCAGCTCACCGAGGCGCTGCTGGCGGCGGACGGCGACCCGCAGGTCCGGGCGGTGATCCTGACCGGAGCCGGCAAAGGGTTCTGCTCGGGCCTCGATCTGAAGGAGGCCATGGGCGGCAGCGGCATCGGGTCGCAGGGTTCGTTCAGCGGTGGCCTGCCCCACACGAGGGACATCCCGACGACGGTGTTGTTCGAGATGGACACGCCGATCATCGCGGCCGTCAACGGAGCGGCAGCCGGCTACGGGATCGACCTCGCCCTCGGCTGCGACATGCGCATCGGCGGCACCTCGACGCGGCTCCTCCCCGGCTTCGCCAAGCGGGGTGTGGTGCCCGAGAGCGGCGGCACGTGGTACCTGCCCCGACTGCTCGGGTGGGCCAAGGCGGCGGAGATCTCCTTCCGGGGCAACGATCTCGACGCCGTCGAAGCCGAGCGCATCGGCCTGCTCAACACCGTCGTGTCCGACGACGAGCTCCTGCCCACGGCGCGGCGGTGGGCGGCGGAGATCGCCGCCAACGCGCCGCTCGCCGTGCAGTCCATGAAGCGGTTGTTCCGCCACGGCTTGAGCGAGGACTTCGTCTCGCACACGCATCACGTGTTGCTCCAGACGGTGCGTCTCATGCAGACGGCGGACTTCCGCGAGGCCGTGGCGTCGTTCCTCGAGCAGCGCGAGCCGACCTTCGAAGGACGCTGAACCGGGCCACCCTCCGTATGCCGCAGAAACTCAAATCACGAACTTGATTACCAGAAGCAAAGTTCGTGTATAGTGCGGTCGTGCTCGAAACCCCTCTCCTCCTCGTCCTCGTCGCAGCCCCTTCGCTCGCCGCCGTCGCCGAGCTCCTCCGAGGTCGGCGCGACCGATCCGCCCGTGCCGGCGGCTTCGCGGTCGCCGGTACCGCCGCGGCGCTGGGGTCCACCGCAGCCCTGGCGGTGCTACACGCCGTGGGATCGCCCGCAACGCTCGGCGGGGATCCGGCCTGGCTGCGAGGCGACGCGGTCACGCTCCTCGTGGCCGGCGTGGCATCGACGATCGCCCTCACCGTGCTCGTCTACGCCCGGCGCTATCTCGATCCGGGATCGGAGGCCGTGCGCACCGCGGCAGGTGGCTCCGCCGTGCTGGCGGGCACGCTGCTCGTCGCCTCGGCCGGACGCCTCACCGTGCTGGTCGCCGGTTGGCTGCTGACCACGCTCGCCGTCGTGGCACTGCTCCACCATCCGCGCCTGCCTGCTCGACGCACAGCGACGATGCGGACGGTGACGGCGCTCGGCTCCGGCGACCTGGCCCTGGTGGTCGCCGCCGTCGTCGTGCTGGCCGTGGTCGGCGACCCGGCCCTCGACGGCCTGGGCGGCGTGGCTGGCGACCTGCAGCAGCGCTCGTTCTCGGTGGTGGGCCTGACCGAGGTGAGCGTGGCCACGCTCGTGGCCGGCCTGCTGGTGCTGGCCGCCCTCGCTCGGGCGTCCCAGCTGCCCTTCCCGGCATGGCTGCCCGGCACGGTCGCCGCGCCCACCCCGACCTCGGCGCTGCTGCACGCCGGCGTGGTGAACGCCGGTGCGGTGCTGCTCATCCGCTCGCTCGATCTGGTGACCGGCGTCGGCGCCGCCACGGCGCTGCTCGCCCTCGCCACCATCGCCACGGTGCTCGTCTCGGCCGGGGCCATGCTCGCCCGGTCGGATGCCAAGGGCGCGTTGGCGGTCTCGACCTCGGCCCAGATGGGCTTCATGCTCCTGGCGATCGCCGTGGGTGCTCCTGCGGCCGCGTTGACCCACCTGGCGGGCCACGCCCTGTACAAGTCGGCCCGCTTCCTGGGGGTCGGTGCCGCCATCGGGACCGCCATCCGTGAGCGGCGCTTCGCTCCCGCCGCCCGACTCGAAGGGTCCGCCGCGCGCCGCGCCGCGTTGGTCGTGGTGAGCCTCGGCGTCGCTGCGGTGGTGGGGATCGCCGCTGGTCTCACCCTCTCGGGAGCCGACGCCTGGATGGTCGGTGTCGCCCTCGCCGTGGCCGGCGCGCAGGGCGCCTGGGCGTGGCTGACCCGCCCCCTCGGCGACCAGCGGACCACCGTTCTCGGTGTCGCCGGGGTGACCGCCCTCACGCTGGCGGCTCTCGGTGTCATGGTGGTGCTCAAGGCCCTGCTGGAGAGCGCGCTGCCGCCGATCGGCGACGCCGCGATCGATGCGCCGCTCGCGCTGGCGGTCCTCGCTGCCGGAGGCCTCGCCGGCTCGTGGGTGTTGCGCCACCCCGCCCACGCCCCCCGTCTGTGGGCCCTGCTCGCCGCAGTGGGCCGGCCGCGGCCGATCGCCCGCTCACCGCTTCCCCCGTCCCCCCGCCCTGCAGGTGCCGTGCACCTCGTTCCCGCTCGGAGTCTCCCATGACGCTCGTCGAATCGTCGCCCTCGGGCCTGTCCGTCGCCGGCACCGACCGGGCCGCGCTGCGAGGCCGGCTCCAGGTCGATGTCGCCCGGGCCGCCCGTCTGGTCGCCCCGCTGTGGCCCATCGAGCGGTTCATCGCCGTGAACCCCATGCAGGGTCTCACCGACCGGGGGTTCGACGGCGCCACCGCGACGGCGTCGCGTTGGCTCGGGGTGGCCGGCCTGCCCGGTCCCGGCGACGCCCGTCGGGCTCTGGCCGACGGCAGGCTCACCCGGGCGGACCTCGCGGCAGCGGTCGCCGAGGTCGTGCCCGACGTGGCCGGGATGGACCCGCTGGGCGGGCCGTCCCACGCCGTCCACCCCGCCGAGCTCGTGGTGGCCGATCTGCTTTCCGCCGCCGACCCGGCCCGCGTCGCGGCACCACGCACCGTCCTGGAGGCCTTCGACGCCGACCACGGGTCCTCGTACGCCGCCTCCGTCGACGACGAGGTGACGCGATGGCTGGCCATCCTGGTTGAGCACCACCACGGCCCGGGTCGGGGCGCCGGATCGCTGGGGGCGTGGCCGACCTGGCTGGCGCTCGCCCGGCACGACCGTCGACTGCGCCGGCTGGCCGGTCGTGACGTGCGTCAGCGGCTCGAAGGACTCCCGCGGCGGGCCGACGACGCTGTGCTGCGGGCCCTCGACGTGCTCGGGGTGGGCGACGCCCGCTGGACCGACGAGCTGCGCGGGCAGGTCGCCCGCCGCTCCGGCTGGGCCGGGTTCGCCCGCTGGAGCGACGAGTGGGCAGCCGCTGACGACCCGGCGCCCCGCCTGGCGCTGCTCGACCTGTTGGCGGTGGGGCTCACCTGCGACGCCCTGGTCTACGAGCAGCTGCGGGGCCGGGTGGTTCCCACGGCCAGGCCCGCTGCGCCGATCGCCGACCGGGATGCCGTCGACCCCGATCGCATCACCGGGGTGCTGCGCGCCACGGGTCTCGACCCCGACGACGCCGACCTGCGCGTCGCGGCCGCCGCCGTGCTCGGTCGGTGCTCCCCCCGCCAGCGGGGACTGGCCGTGCTCGCGGCACTCGAGAACACCTTCCGGGCCTCGCTGCTGCAAGGGCTCGGCGCCGGCTCCGGCCGACCTGCACCGGCGACGACCGCGTCGCACGGCTCGCCGGCGGCGCAGGTCGTGTGCTGCATCGACGTGCGCTCCGAGGGACTTCGACGACACCTCGAGGCGGTCGGCCCCTACGAGACGGTCGGCTTCGCCGGGTTCTTCGCCGCGGCCATGCGCTTCCGGCCCGCCGGGTCGAGCGAGTCCATCGCGTCGGCTCCCGCCTTGTTGCAGCCCGAGATCGAGGTGCGCGAGGCCGAGGTGGCCGACGGACGGGACCTCGCCCGCCGCCGCCGCACGAGCGCCGCCACCGGCGCCAGCTTCGAGGACGTCGCCCATGGCCCGGCGGCCATGTACGCCCTGGCCGAGGGGGCCGGCTGGGTGCTGGGGCCGATGGCGGTCGGGCGCACACTGGCTCCCGGCGCCGCCTCCCGCGCCGACGCGCCGGTCGGAGCCCTGTGCGTCGAGGGTGACGGGGCGGTCGGCTACACGTTGGCCGAGCGTGCGCTGGTGGCCGAGACGGCACTGCGCACCATGGGTCTGACGTCGGGGTTCGCTCCCATCGTCGTGCTGTGCGGCCACGGCGCCACCACGACCGCCAACCCCCATGCCGCGTCGCTGGACTGCGGGGCCTGTGGCGGGAACCGCGGCGCGGCGAACGCCCGGGCGGCTGCGGCGGTGCTCAACGATCCGGCGGTGCGTGCCGAGCTGGCCGCTCGGGGCATCGCGGTGCCGGCAGCGACCTGGTTCGTGGCTGCGGAGCACGACACCACCACCGACCGGGTGCGGCTGTTCGCGCAGGAGCCGCCCGCTGTGCACGCCGAGGCGTTGCGCCGCCTCGAGGCCGATCTGGCCCGAGCCGGTGAGCGCAACGCTGCGGAACGGCTGGCCGCGCTCCCCGCCGGGGCGGGCCGCGCCGGCGCACCGGCTTCGACGCGGGCCCGGCGCCGGTCCGCGGACTGGGCGCAGACCCGACCTGAATGGGGGCTGGCCGGCAACGCCGCCTTCCTGGTCGCGCCCCGGTCGCTGAGCACCGGGGTCGATCTGGGGGGCCGGGTGTTCCTCCACTCCTACGACCCGGCGGGCGACGTCGAGGGCCGGGCCCTCGAGACGATCCTCACCGCGCCCATGGTCGTGGCGCACTGGATCAACATGCAGTACTACGGCTCGACGGTCGACCCGCAGCGGTGGGGCGCCGGCGACAAGACGCTGCACAACCCGGTGGCCGGCGTCGGTGTGCTCGAAGGGGTCGGCGGCGATCTCCGGGCCGGCCTGCCCTGGCAGTCCGTCGCCGGCTTCGACGGACCGCGCCACGAACCGGTGCGACTGTGCACCGTGGTGGTGGCGCCGCAGGGACGCGTCGAGGGGATCATCGAGCGCAACCCGATCCTGCAGGAGCTCTTCGACGGCGCCTGGGTGCACCTCGTCGTCGTCGAACCCGGCAGCGAGACCTGGCGACGCCGTCTGCCCGGCGGGTCCTGGGTCGCGGTCGCGGCATCGGATTCCGTGGACGGTCGTGCGGTGGTCACGCCGTCAGCCGGGGGCGTAGCGTCGACCGAGGACGGGTCGTCCGCGACGAGGGAGGTTCGGTCATGAGCCAGTCAGGACTGACGCCGATGACCAAGATCGAGGTCGTGGTGTCCGGCGACGACGTCGCTGCGGTCACCGCCACGCTGCAGGCGTGCGGCGCGTCGGGCTACACGGTGCTCGCCGCCAGCTCCGGGTTCGGCCACGGTGGCGTCCAACAGGGGCGTCTGCTGTTCAACGACCACGACGCGCTGCGCATGGTGCTGTGCGTGGTGCCCGACGATCGAACCGACGCGGTCGTGTCGGCGCTTCGCCGCCACTTCGAGGACCGTTCCGGCGTGTTCTTCGTGTCACCCACCAGCGTCAGCAGACCGGAGTACTTCACGTGAGCCGACCAGGGGCCTCGGTCCGCCCCATCGCCGTGCCCGTTCGGGGAGGGCGCTGACGTGCTCGCCGGACGACGACTGCTCATCACCGGCGTGGCGACCCCCGACAGCATCGCCTACGCCACCGCCCGCCGGAGCCTCGAGCTGGGGGCACGGATCGTGCTGACCGCCTTCCCCCGGGACTTCGACGACGTCGTCGAGTTGGCTCGCACGCTCGGCGACGATCTGACGGTGTTGCCGCTCGACCTGACCGACGGCGAGATGGTCACGGCGACGATCCCGAAGGTCGGTGCCGAGCTCGGCGGGCTCGACGGCGCCCTGCACGCGGTGGCGTTCGCGCCGGGCGACGCCCTGCGGGGCACGCTGGCCGATGCCGACCCGGCCGGCGTGGAGCTGGCCTTTCGGACCAGTGCGTGGACCCTCACCGCGCTCGGCCGGCTCCTCGGCGACCTCGCCCCCGAGGGCGGCGCGTCGCTCGTCGGGCTCGACTTCGATGCCGACGACCGGGCCTGGCCCACCTACAACTGGATGGGCGTGTGCAAGGCGGCGCTGCGCTCGAGCGCCCGGTACCTGGCACGGGACCTCGGCCCCAGGGGCATCCGCGTCAACCTGGTGGCTGCGGGCCCGCTGCGCACCCGGGCGGCGTCGGGCATCCCCAACTTCGAGCTGTTGACCGGTGCCTGGGCCACCACGTCGCCGTTGCGCTGGGACGAGCACGATCCGGAGCCGGTCGCGGACGCCACGTGCTTCCTGCTGTCGCATCTGGCCCGGGCCATCAGCGGTGAGGTCCTCCACGTCGACGGCGGCTTCCACGCCATGGCCGCTCCACTCGCCGGCTGAGGACGCCCGGGGCGCGTCGCCGGGCGCCGATGCGGACCGACCACGGCAGCATCCCGGCGTGTATCAAGACGCAGCGGCCTTCCGCCGCCACGCTGCGTCGATGATTCGATGCCGGCTCAGGATTGCCTCTGGTGCTCGGAGCCGTTGTGTCCTATGAGTGGGGGACCGAGGCGTGCGAGGTGGACTCCGTCGGGGTCTACTCCCGCTGACGAGAGGGGGATGCGATGTTCGTGCAGATCATCGAGGGGAAGGTCCGTGAGCCTGCGTCGTTCGTGGACATGGAGCGTTCGTGGGACGCGACGTGCCGTCCGGGCGCGGTGGGCTTCCTGGGCTCGACGGGAGGGGTCACGGCGGACGGGACGACCTTCATCGCAGCACGGTTCCGCTCGGCCGAGGACGCGGCGGCCAACGCGGCCCGCCCCGAGCAGAGCGTGTGGTGGTCCGAGGTGTCGCCGCTGTTCGTCGAACCGCCGTCGTTCCGGGAGACGACCGACGTCACGGAGTGGGGAGGTGGCGGTTCGGACGACGCGGGCTTCGTCCAGGTCCTCAAGGGGCGGGTCGCCGACCGCGCCCGACTCGAGGAGATCTACGACGCCACGGTCGAGACCATGCAGAGGGTCCGTCGGGACATCCTCGGTGGTGTCGTGCACTGGTTCGACGACGAGTCGGTGGAGGTCGTCTACTTCTCCTCGGAGGAGGCGGCCCGGGCTGGCGAGCAGCTGGAGATGCCTCCCGAACTGGCGGCGTTGGGCGAGGAGATGATGGCCATGATGCAGGGCGTCGAGTACCTGGACCTGCCAGCGCCGACCCTGCGGTGAGGCGCCGGGACCCGAATTGGAAGCTCGTCGTGCCGCTGCTACCCTGACGCCCACGCCGCGGGGTGGAGCAGTCTGGTAGCTCGTCGGGCTCATAACCCGAAGGTCGTAGGTTCAAATCCTACCCCCGCCACCAACGAAAGAGCAGGTCAGGCCGGTTGCTTGGACAACCGGCCTGCTGCGTTTTCGCCCGACTTCTGCCCTTTTTTCTACCCATTTCCCGAAATCGTGTCGCGACCGTTCTGCCCGTCACCCCGATGGACATCTCGAGGGCCGACCACGCTCCGTGGCGGCAATGGACCCGCGGCTCGTTTGGTCGTCACTGCGTCCGGTGTCGCCGCTCGGTGAGAATCAGACGGATGGTGGCTGCAATCGCAGTCACCGGGTCGGTGGAGCGGCGCTGTGGACGGCTGACGTCGCCGGCCTTGGCGCCGTCGAGGGTCTCGGCATCACTGCAATGTGACCATCGTGTAGTAGTCGGAGTGGCGCGCGACCTGTGCTGAGACGTCGATGTTCTTCAGACTGGGAGGAATCGGCGTGAAGCCTGCGACACCGGCCGCGGTCTGACCTCCCATGGCGGCGGCGTACAGGTACTTCAAGACGTTGTCGTTGGTCGAGTAGTAGTTGTAGATCGTGTCGTTGACCCGTTTGGTCAAGGTGAGCCAGTCGCTCTTGGCGCCGATGGCTGCGCCGGTGAGATGGGCGGCCTCGACTCGCGGGCCGTCCCTCTTGGTCGCCAGGGTCTGGGCCGTGACCACCATCACCCTCGCGCCGAGGCTGTGGCCGATCAGCACGTAGGACTTCGCCTTCGTGCGAGCCAGCAGGTCGGCCAGGACGACCCCGGTCTTGTCAGCTCGGTTCTTGGCGACGTGCCAGGGGTTCTTGGCCAGCGACGATCCCAGCAGCACGGGGCCGACCGGGCCAAGCAAGCCCGCTCCCTTCTTCGTGGCGGCCATCGCAGCCTTCTTGATCGCGGTGGGTGCGGCAGCCTTCACTGTTCCGTAGCCGGCGAGGATCCCCAGGTCCTTGAGTTCCTTGGCGCCCCAATGCACTCGGTAGACGGGTGAGTCGGGATACCGCCGCGTGACGAGGTCCTTCCACTCGCCCCAGCCTTGGCCGCTCTCGCTGAGAAACCCGTTGCAGACGACCACCGGTACGCCGTGTCCACCTTGCAGCATCTCGATGTGGAACGACTTGTCCTCGCGGACGTAGGCATTCGTGATCGACGCCCCCAGCGCACCCCCCAGGGTGCCGCCGACTGCGGTGACCACTGCAGTGCCGCCGATCATGCCCAGTCCCCCCGCGGCCACCGAGCCTCCTCCCAGGAGCGCCAGCCCGTAGCTGGTGGCTGCGGCACCGGTGTAGCCACCGATGAGTGTGCCGACCGCACCTCCGATGGCTGGCGCAGCAAGGAGGGCGACGGGAGCGCTCAGAGCGAGCGCCGCGAATCCGGTACCGACAACCTTGGTGGTGTGGCTCAGGTTTCGCTTGTCGTACTCGAGGAACGCTCGGTAGTCCACGAGCGTGTCGATCTTGCGGTCGGCCTTGTCGAATCCCGGGATCTCGTGGCTGTGCTCGGCGCAGTATCGCGGCACCCGAATCGGACCCCGTTCCCGCACCGCCATGTTGTCGCAGGGCTTGTATGCGCAGGGCAGGGTCGGCGAGCCGCAAGTGCTGCACAGGTAGGCGGGAAGCTGACCGAACGGCCGCTTGCCCTTCCGGTGGTCCGTCCTGGTGAAGCAGCTAGAACACCAGCCTCGCTTCGTCCCGACCTCGAAGTCGTCGGCCAGATCGGCAAGCCACTCCGCGACGTCCTGATGGGCCTTCGCCCGCTTCTCCGCGAGCTTCTGTTCTTCGGGAGTGGGGAGATGGACCTTCTGATACGTGAACTTCGCGAAGGCCCACGCGTTGTTGATCAGGGCTCGGTTGCCCGCCAGCGCTGCCGCCCCCATGAACTCGGCGGGCTCCACGTCCGTCGTGGTGCCGGTCAGCGTGAGTCTTTCGCCGTCAGGTGAGTTGACTTGGCACTCGAGCCGATCGCCGCCCAGTACACGGGTGACCACGTTCGATTTCTTCATGGTGCGGGGATGCCTTTCGTTCGCTGAGCGGGTGCGGTGCCACCCTGCAGCTGGTCCCAGCCTCCGGGACGACGCACCGTCGATGTTTTCGTCCTGTTGTAGATCATGGTTGAGGCTGTGGCTGCGGAGAGTGCGTGCTCGTCGGCACCGGCTGACTCGTGTTCATCTGCCTGTCGGGTATCGGTCCATCTCGGTGAGGGCCTGTCGGATCGCGGTCAACTCGAGGACGACTGACGCGACGGCGGTATCGAGTGCGGCGACATCGGCCAGTGCATGTGGTCGTGCCGAGAGCTCGATCACACGAGCAGCGACCTCACCGAAGCGAGCGTTCAACAGCACCAGCCCGTTGTAGGTGGACGAGACCTCGCGCTCGATGCGCGTCGCGGTATCGAGTTGGGCCTGTAGTGCCCGAGCCGCCTCGGCCAGGGACGGGTCTGCCCTGAACGGCCCGGCTGTCGGAAGCTGGTTGAGTCGTTGGGCGATGGCAGCGGTGTCGATGCGAGCCCGTGCTTCGACGAGCCGTTGCCCTCCCTGGGCGACCTGCCACACCTCGGTCATGGAGGTGTCGACGCGGCCAGCCACGGCCTGGAGTCGGTCCCGCATGGGTCCGGGAGGGGTTCTGATCGCCGCGGTCGTGATGTCGCGTTGCATGGTGAGGGCTTGTGACACGAACGACCGCCATGGGTCGTCGAGCGTCCACGGGTTGATCGCCGAACTCGCCGAGAACCAGGAGGTGGTCGCCGGATCCTGAGGAGTCGCTTGCAGGGCAAGCCATTCGCGGTTGATGACCAGGGCGTGGACAGCTCCCCCGATCCAGACCGCCAACATGAAGATGCTGGCGGCGGTGCTCTGCCAGCTGGACGTGGTCGTCGTCCCGTCGGCAGCCTCGGGGGCTGTGTCGGCGAGCACGAAGTAGAGGACGAAGACGACGCCGTAGAACGCGGCGGCGGCGAGCCACGACGGCCGCTTCGCCTTGATCCCGACGTAGAGAAATGATGCCCAGGTCAGGACGCCGCAGCAGATCACCGTGGGCAACAGCCACATCGAGTTGCGTCGTCGCCAGGCTTGGTCTTGGAGGAGGCGTTCGTCACCTGCCGGCATGCCCTAGCCCTTTCCGCCCGCTCCTCGCCGCCGACGACAAGCTACTGCATGGTGTGGTGCCCCAGACCGCCGTCCGCACCCGAAGGCCGGCTTCGGGACAGACCGGGGAGTCCAGCCCTTGTCGTTCTCGGTCGTGCCGAGATGGCGACTGCGCGCCGTGCTCGTTGACCACCGGCGGGTCGCTTCTGTGGGCAGCCGACTCGGTGGACCCCCGTCGGATGAGATGTCGTGGAGACCCATCGCTGCCTGCCCGATACGCCGGTGACGGCGGTCTTCGTCGTGCCGTCCACCCTCCGTGTCGCTCGGTGCCGTGACAGCGAGCCGAACGCCCCCGCCTCGGCGCGAGGGCGGGCCGTGTTCCGACGACGGCCGGGCCGCCCCGGTTGGGCTGGCCCCACTCACCATTCCCGCTGTCAGGCGAGTAGCGGGTGCACGGGGAGTTCGTCTCGGAACGGTTCGAACCAGTGGCGGGGGTGCATGGGTCCCATGTCCATGCGGGCGCCCTCGGCGGTCTCGGGGTCGTCGATGCCGTCGAGCTCGGGTTGCCACATGACGAGGTAGTCGAGGTCTTCGAAGAGGTCGTCCTCGAGTCGGAAGAACCGGGTGCGGATCTCGTCGTCTTCGTCGATGCCGATGTCGAGTTGGTCCTGGGCGCACTCGATGATCGCTTGAAGGGCGAGCTCCTCGCCTCGGCATCGCAGCAGACCCCAGCCGTTGGCGAGCCGCTCCGTCACGGTGAGGAAGCAGATGTACCAGCGGCGCAGGAGACGCAGGTCGTAGAAGTCCAGGTAGCGCGGCGGGAGGAACGTGTACAGCTCCACGTAGGGCGGTTCGTCGGGGTCGGCCATGAGCGTCTCGGCGATGCCAGCGAGGAACAGGTCGTCGAGGAGCTCGATCGCTGTGTCGACGGCGTGGCGGGCCTCCGGGTCGAGGAGATGGGCGATGTTCGGGTGGAGCTTCATGGGAGGGGAGCTCTCGTTGGTCAGTTGGGGTGCCGGGGTGGAGCGGCAGCGGCCGCGGGATGGTCGGCGCCCGTGGCTACTCCTCATCATCGTGCACCTCTTCGTCGGTGTCGTCGCCCTCGTCGTCGTCGCCGAACACGAAGTCACCGAAGGCGGCGGCAGCGTCGGCCTGCATGCCGGGGATGACGTGGGCGTAGACCTGCATGGTGAACGCGACGGTGGCGTGGCCGAGTCGTTCGGACACGACCTTGGGTGGCACGCCGGCCAGCAGGAGCAGGGTGGCGTGCGTATGGCGCAAGTCGTGGAGACGGATGACGGGTACAGACGTCTTGGCGACCCGGCGGTCGAAGGCCTTGCTGAACGTGTCGGGGTGGACGGGGGAGCCATCGGGCTTCGCGAACACGAGGTCGTGGTCCTGGTAGGTGTCGCCGAGCGCCGCCCGGTAGCCCTGGACGACGCCGAGTTGGCGGCGCAGCACGGCGACGGTTCTGGAGTTGATGTCGACGACGCGTTGGCTGCGCTGGGTCTTCACGTCGGAGCGGTGGACCTTGTAGGCGACGTTGATGATGGCTTGGCGCACGGAGATCCGGGCGGCGTCGAGGTCGACGTCGCGCCAGCGCAGGCCGAGGATCTCGCCGCGGCGCATCCCGGTGTTGGCAGCGAGGTACCACGCCGACCAGTGGACGCAGTCTCGGTTCGCGCTGAGGAAGCTCCGCAGTTCCTCCCCGGTCCAGACGTGCATCTCGTCTGTTGCGGCCTTCCCGGCCTTGGGGACCTTGGCGGCGGCGGCCACGTTGCGGACGACGTAGTTGTGCTGCACGGCGTCCTCGAGCGCCTTGCGGATCATCTGGTGGATGTTCTGGACCGTCTTGGGGCTGAGCCCACCCTTTCCGTCCCTGCGGCCCGTGGCCAGGAGCTGGGCGTAGAACTTGGTCAGGTCGAGGGGCCGCAGCCGCTGGAGGCCGATCCGCCCGATACCGGGAACGACGTGCAGACGCGTGTTGCGCTGGTAGGAGTCGAACGTGCTCAGCCGCAGCTCGTGCTTGGCGACGGGGAGCCACTCGTCGACCAGGTACTGGGCGACGGTCAGCTTGCGTGGTTCGACGTAGGTCTCGGTGCGCTTCTGCTCGAGCAGCTCGGCGAGGGCCTGTTCGGCTTCTCGTCTCTTGGTCCCGACGGGGTGCCAGGTCCGGCGACGCTTCCCGGTGCTGGGGTCGATGCCGTGTTCGAGCACGACGTAGTAGCGGTCGTGCTTCTTCGCGATGTGGCCGCGCATGGTTGCCTCCGGAGTCGATCTACGAAGGCAGCGCCTGCCCTGGCTGCGCGGGGGACGGGTCGGGTTCGGCGTCCGATGATCCGTCCGCGAGGCCGAGCATCTCGGCGAGGCGAGCGGTCGGCACGAGGTAGCGCCGACCGATCCGTATCGAGGGTACCGCCCCCGTGCGCACCGCGTCGTACACGCTGTTGCGGCTGAGACCGAGCAGCTCGGCGACCTCGTCGACGGTCAGCGTCGGTCGGTCGGCGGCATCGGGGAACTGGGTGAGAAGGCAACGGGAGCTCATCACCCACGAAAAGCGCGTCGGACGGTCGAAACGCGACAGCGGGAGTTCTCCCGAGCACGAACTCAGCGACGCAACGGGGTGGAAGGCCCCTCGGTGGCGATCACGAATCGCCCACTGGCGAACAGAAGGCAGCCTCCCACCGCGTGATGCTTCGACCGATTGAGACCGCGGAGCGGAGTTCCCTGTCACCGGCGGTAGAGGACACCAGGGCTGTCAGCTGCAGGGCGGGTCGTCGGACATCGCGTTCGAAGCGAGCCTCGCATTGCGTACTGCCCAGGACGGTGAATAGGTAACTTTCATGCGGGGTCGCCGTGTGCCGTCTTCCCCCATGGCGACGCCGGGACGGATCGTCGTGGCGAGCACCAAGGAGCGACCGGTGCGCTCGACATCGCCGGATGCCTTGCGCCACCACCTGCCTCGGTGACGCCTGCCCAGCAGGGGTGCTCAGGGTGGGGGGCTGGCGAGTTGTGTATCGACTCCCAAGTCGGGTTCCCTGTCACCCGAAGCTTGTACCTCCGCTTCCGCCTCAAGTTCCGCGAGGGCGTTCACGGCCGTGTCGTTGGCCAACTGCAGGTGGGGCTGCACCGCCTTCAGCAGCCGCTGCGCCGAGTCGGCCAGGGCCTGGAGGCCATCGTCCGTGGGGCTGGCGCGGTCGCCTATGCCCACCTTTGGAGCGACCACCTTCGTGCGCTTCGTCATCAGACCGCCAGACTCGGGCCCGCGCCAGTCGAGCACCGACCCGTAGCTGCTCTCGATCGCCTCGTGCTTCGATCGCAACGCGTTGAGGAGTGCCTCGTTCATCGTGGGGTCATCGTCATCGAACTGGACCTCGGCGTAGGCCTCCGCGCTGCTGACCCAGACTGTGAGTGCGGCCGGGACGCCACTGACGATGCGGCGCTTAATGAGAACTGACCTCGGCCCATTCGCAGGCAACCGGATGCCGGGAAGCGCCGCTCGGCCGAAGGGAAGCCAGGCATCCCAGAAGATCTTCGCCTGATCCCTGGACTCGGTGTTGCTCGAGGATCGAGCGACAACCCGCGGAGACTCCTCGACCCGGAGCCACGTTCGTCCGATCAGACCTCCGGTGAACGGCTGGAACAGCGCAGCGTTCACCGGGACACCGAAGCCGTCGGCCAAGAAGCCGATCATGCGCTCCGTCGAGTCATCCATTCTCGACGCGACCACGATCATCTGGGGTGGGTAGGCGATCGCATCGAGCTGCTCGCCGAAGTGCTGTTCGAACACCTCGGCGAGATCTGTCTCGGTTGATCCCGAGCGTGAGCAGTACGCCTCGTAGATCGCAGCGACATCGTCGAAGGCAAGCGTGCTCACATAGGCGGCGTAGTCCAGCGTCTGAGCCAGCACGTCGCGCGGCGTCCGGTCGCGCTTGTTCTCGATGACCACGAGGTGACCCTCTGCATCGATCGCGAGAAGGTCGAGTGGGCCAGAGGGCGTCGGAACCTGTCGACCAACGATCAGAACGTCGACGCCAAGCAACTCCGGCGCTGACTCAACAGCTGACTCGATCAGCGCCTCAGCCCGGAGCTGCTCCTCAGCAACGGGTGTCGCAGAGCCGTCCCCCTGCAGCTGCCACAGCGCCATCTTCGTCGGCACCCCGCACCTCCCGCCAGCACTCTCCTGCCCTCGCACGGTACTCCCCGAGATGAGCACGGTGCCGCCGTGTCCCCGATGACCTCGCGCTTGTCACGCCCGAGGCGAAGGTGCAGAGAGATACCGGGTACCGCTGCCGCCCGCCAGCGCCGACTGAGTGCCGGTTCAGCGGTCGCCACCGCAATGGATTGTCCGCGACCCACGTGCAGGTCGAAGACCAGGCGAGGACGCCGAACTGAGCGTGCACAGACTGGCCGCTCCCTGCGGGAGCGGACGGATGAGCACGGCCGTGTGGGGCCAGCCTCGCCTGTTCCCGACCATGGGTGACGGGCCGGTGCGGTTCCGGCTGCGGATCGATGGCGGGGCGTTGGGGCCGGTGGTGGCGAGCTTGTCGCTGGCCACGGCGCAGGCCCGGGCGGCGGTGGTGGCGGGCCATGGGGTGGAGATCGTGTCGTTCGACGGGACCGTCGCCGCCGTGCGTTGGGCGGAGGGCGGGTTCCGGGTGACGCCTTGCGGGCCGGCGTCGTGGCCCGACCGTTGCGCCCGCCTGCTCGACGAGCACGGCTGAAAGGACCCCTGATGCTCTCTTTGCTTCCCATCGATTCGGTCGTCCCGGCTGAGGACAACTTGCGCCGCCGTACCGGTGACGTGCGGGACCTGGCCGCCAGCATCGCTTCGGTCGGCATCGTGGAACCGCTGCTGGTCAGCCCCGTGGAGGGGGACCGCTACGTGATCGTGGCCGGGCATCGCCGCCACGCCGCGGCGGTGAAGGCCGGGCTGGGGGAGGTGCCGTGCACGATCCGCCTGCTCACCGATGCCGAGCGGGTCGAGATCATGCTGGTGGAGAACCTGCAGCGCTGCGACCTGAGCCCCATCGAGGAGGCGTCGGGCTACTTCCGTCTCGTCGAGCACGGTCTCACCCAGCGGGAGCTGGCCTCCCGGATCGGCCGGTCGGCCCGCCACGTCGCCGCCCGCCTCGCCTTGTTGGAGCTCCCCAAGACCGTCCAGCGGGAGCTGCACGCCGGGACGTTGACCGTGGCCGACGGGCAGGCCCTGCTCGGTCTGAGGGACCACCCCGAGGTGATCGACGCAATCGTGGGCGACGAATGGGAACGGCGCGACATCGAACGGGCCGTCCTGCGAGCCCAGCACCGTCTCGACGCCGCCGATCGGACCACGACCCCCGACCCTGACCCGGACGCCAAAGATGGCGACACCGACCGGGATGCCGACGGCGACGCTGACCGGTCGACCGCCGACGACGACCCCGAGGCCGAAGCCGGCGGGCAGCCACCGGGCACCGAGACCGGCGAGCGGGCCGCGCCACCGGAGGGTGACCGGGCGGGGGAACGCCAGGCGGTCGAGCGGGCGGAGTTCAAGGCCCGCACCGCGGCGAGCCGGGCGCGCATCGAGTTCGCCCGCAGCCTGCTGGCCCGCCGGGTCCCCAAGGGCGACATCGTGGCGTTGGCCGCAGCCCAGGTGGTGGGCGACCTGTCGGCTAGCCACGCCAAGCTCACCTGCCGCCTGCTGGGGATCGACCCGGTCGAGGGCACCTACGGCCCCGACCACCGCAGCGCCGTGGAGGCCTACGCCGCCGAGTCGCCCGGCAACCGGGACCGGGCGCTGCTGGCGGTCGCCTTCGCCATCGGCGAGGACCAGGCCCGCTACGGCGCCACCACGACCGTCGCTGCCCGCCACGTCGAGTTCCTCACCAGCTACGGGCTCGACACCCCCACCGCCGCCGGTTGACACGTACGTGTCAACACCCCGACTCAGATTCAACGTGACATTTGCACTACTCAGGTTCAACATGAGCACGCCCTCGAAGGAGTACCCGATGCGCACCGTCCGCCCCCGTGACCACGCCGCCTCGATCGCCGAGCACGACCCGCTGCCGGTGACCGCCTGGCGGGACCCGCTGTACGACCAGGTCGGCTTCGATCCCCGCAGCGACTACGTCGAGACCTACTGGCTGGTCGTGCTGGGCCCGTCGGCGGTGCTCGCCGCCCGCCGCCTGGTGGACTGGCTGGAGGAGCGACCCGACGGCCTCGAGGTTCCCCTCGAGGCGCTGGCCCGCTCCCTCGGCCTCGGCGCCTCCACCGCCCGCCACGCCCCCGTGGTGCGCACCCTCACCCGGCTGGCCGACTTCGGGTTGGCCGGCGTCGGCGGCGGCGCCTACCAGGTGCGCACCGCGTTCCCGCCGCTGGCCCAGCGCCACGTGGTACGGCTCCCCGAGTACCTGGCCGAGCGGCACGCCCTTGACGCCGCCAAACCCCCCGTGGAGCAGGGGTGCGGATGTGCGGCGGTGGGGCGATGAACCGGCGGGCGATGGTCGAGCTCGTGGTTCCCGGTCGGGGAAGCCGGGACGCCATGACGGGTGCCGGGTCGGGGCTCGGGGGCCCGACCCGACCCGGCACCACCCACCCCGTGCAGACCGCCGTGCAGACCCCGAACGCCGTTGTGCGGCCCGACGTGCAGACGAGCAAGCAGCTCCCAACCCCGGTGGTGCAGACCACGGTGCAGTCCTCGACCCCGGCGGTGCAGACAGCTGTGCAGACCTCGAACCGGGTTGTGCAGACGAGCATGCAGTCCGGCGTGCAGACGGTGCAGACCGCCGCCACGGGTCGAGCGGTGCGGTGAGCACCCGGTCGATCCACGTGTGGGGCGCCCGGGGCGGCCACGGGGCCAGCACCGTCGCCGCCGTGCTCGCACTCACCGCCGCCGACCACGCCAGAACCGAGCTGGTCCCGCACGACCTGGCCGTGATGGCGGCGCTGCTCGGCCTGGCCGACCCCGGCGACGCCCCCACCGTCGCCGTGTCCGACACCCTCACCCTGACCCGCCACCCCGGCCCGACCGCCGAGATCGCCGTCTACGACCACGGCACCGACCGCCCCGCACCCGACCGACCCGACGACGGGATCGACGTGGTGGTGCTGCGAGGCCCGTGCTATCTGGGGCTGCGGACGCTGGTGACCTCCCAGGACCGCTTCAGCGGCGTCGTGGTGCTCGCCGAGCCGGGCCGGAGCCTCACCCCCTCCGACGTCGCCGACGTGACCGCACAGCCCGTCGTGGCGGCCGTGACGGTGACGCCGGGCGTGGCCCGAGCCATCGACGCCGGGCTGCTCACGCTGCGCCACCGTCAGCTCCGGGAGTTCACCCAGCTGCGCCGCTGGCTCACCCCGCTCCTGCCCACCACACCCGACCCCGACCACCCCGACGACGACCCGACCTCGACCTCCACCGGACCCCTCGTCGACCCCGCTCGACCCGCCGTCGGCACCTCCACCCGGACCCCGGCCGAGGACCCCGGATCGAGCCCGCAGAACCCAATCATGTTCGGCACAGACTTGCCGGTTCCGCCTAGCGGAACCGGCCGAGGCCGAATCGCCGGTCGCGTTCGGCGGTCGGGACGCGCTTTTCCACGGCGAACAGTCACCGATCGAACGAGGACCGTCGGGCGTGTTGAACATCGGCAAGCTGAGCCCGGGAGCGGGCGAGTACTACATCGAGTCCGTCGCCACGTCGGCCGAGGACTACTACACCGGCCGAGGGGAGAGTCAGGGCCGGTGGGTCGGGTCGCTGGCCCGCGAGCTCGGCCTCGACGGCGCCGTCGACCCCACCCACTTCCGCCGTCTGCTGCAGGGCCGCCACCCCCACACCGGCGAGCAGCTCATCACCACCCAGGGTTCCGCCGCCCGCGCTGCCAACAAGCGCAGCGAGGCGCCTGAG
This sequence comes from Acidimicrobiales bacterium, assembly GCA_025456085.1. Lineage (GTDB taxonomy): Bacteria > Actinomycetota > Acidimicrobiia > Acidimicrobiales > Acidimicrobilacustridaceae > JALOLF01. The sequence goes on along the minus strand of JALOLF010000004.1, from coordinate 20,441 downwards.
ACCGTCTCGTACCGCCTGCCCGACGAGGTTCCCACCGAACGTGCTGCCGCCCACCTCGGGGTGAGCGCCCGCTATCTGCGCCGGTTGCTGACCGAGGGAGAGCACTATCGCCAGCGGCTCACATCTGCCGGTGGCGACGAGGTCGTCCCAGAGCCAACCGCGTACCTGCTGGGGACGAAGGTGCCGGGGCCGAAGGGTCCGATCGGGGAGGCGTGGCTGGTCCCACGCAGTGAGCTTGAGCGGTTCGCCGAGTCCCGCCGGGCGACGAAGGCCCGCCCCGGCTACGACCTCACGCTGCGCCCGCCGAAGTCGGTGAGCGTGGTGTGGGCCCTGGCCGACGACGACACCCGCGCCGTGATCCGTGACGCCCACCGGGAAGCGGTGGACGAGGTGGTGCGCTACTACGAGACCCAGGCGGTGCGCATCCGCCAGGGCTCGGGCCACCGGCGGCTCGTGGACACGGCGGGAATCGTCGCCGCCGCGTTCGACCATCGCACCAGCCGGGCCGGGGACCCGCTGCTGCACACCCACGTGGTGACCGCCAACCTGACCTGCACCGCCGGTGCAGACCGCACAGACCGTGCAGACGGGCCGGTGCAGTGGCGGGCCATCGCCGGGGGAGGGCTGTTCGAGCACGCCCGCGCCGCCGGGCACCTCTACCAAGCCCACCTGCGCCACCTGCTCACCACCCGCCTCGGCGTCGAGTTCACGCCGGTGGTGAACGGCTGGGCGGAGATCGACGGGGTGCCCGCCGAAGTGATCCAGGTGTTCTCCAAACGCCGCGAGGAGATCGAAGAACTGGTCGCCGAATGGGGCGCCTCATCGGGCCGCTCCGCCCAGCTGGCCACCCTGAAGAGCCGTCGGGCCAAGGAGTACGGCGTCGAACCCGAGACCCTGACCGCCCGCTGGCACGCCGAAGCCGACGCCGCCGGTTTCGGCCCCGACCAGCTCGCCGCCTGCCTGCACCGCGACACCCGCAGCGTCGAACTCGAGCCCGACATGCTGTTCGCGGTGCTGGCGGGACCGCACGGGCTCACCGAACGGTCCTCCACGTTCTGTCGCACCGACGTCATCGAGGCCATCGCGTCGGCCGCCGGCTCGGTATCCACGGCGAGTGAGATCGAAGGGCTGGCCGACGCGTTCCTCGCCACCAGTCACGTGGTGCCCGTCGACCGCACCACCCCCGCCCGGCTGCCCCGATCACTCACCCCGCGCCGGTCGACCACCCAGCACACCTACACCACCGTCGAGCTCGCCCACCTCGAAGACGCCATCCTCCAGTGGGGCACGTCCAGCGACCCCGCCGGCACCCCCATCCCCGAGGACGTGGTGGCGCACGTGGCGGGGGAGCGCCCCGAGCTCTCGACCGAACAGCAAGCCATGATCCACGCCGCCGCCACCGCCACCAACTTGTTGTTGCCGGTGGCGGGACGGCCGGGGGCGGGCAAGACGTATGCCACCGAGGCGGTGGTCGCCGCCCATGTCGTCGCCGGCGTCCCCATCATCGGCTGCGCCGTGTCCGCCGCCGCAGCCGCCGAACTGGAAGCCACCGCCGGGTTCACCCGCTCCACCGGCACCGACGCCACCACCGTCGCCCGCCTCCTCCACCACCTCTCGGCCCCCACCGCCGGCCTGCGGCGCGGGACGGTGATCGTGGTGGACGAAGCGTCGATGCTGGGCACCCGGGACCTGCACCGCCTCGCCACCGTCGCCCAGGCGTGCGGCGGGCGAGTGGTGTTGGTGGGGGACCCCGACCAGCACGGCTCGGTCGACGTCGGCGGCGTCTTCCGCCGCCTGTGTGCCGACCGCGGCGACCAGCTCGTCACCCTGGTGGAGAACAACCGCCAGCAGGACCACACCGACCGCCTCGCCATCGACGCCTACCGCGACGGCCGCGTCGACGACGCCCTCGCCACCTACGACACCGCCGGCAAGGTGGTTCGCTGCCGCACCGCCGGAGAGTGCTTCGACGCCATCGTCGCCGACTGGTACGCCGGACACCTCCACGGCGAACACGACCCCATGATCGCCGGCCCCAACTCCACCCGCCGGGCCCTCAACGAACGTGCCCGCACCCTCCTGAAAGCCAACGGCGAACTCACCGGCGCGGCCCTCACCGTCGCCGGGCGAGAGTTCATGGTCGGCGACCAGGTCGTCGCCCGCCACAACAACCGCGCCCTGCACGCCCCAGGCCGCCGGGACTTCGTGAAGAACGGCTCCACCGGCGTCGTGCACGCCCTCGACCTCGACCGCCGCCAGGTGATCGTCGAGTTCACCCGCGAAGGCCGCATCACCATCCCCTACGACTACCTGGCGGCCGGCAAGCTCGAACACGGCTACGCCCGCACCACCTACGGGGTCCAGGGCGCCACCCACGGCACCGCCCGCTACGTCCCCACCGACGCCTCCTCGTTCGAAGGGGGCTACGTCGCCGTCACCCGCGCCCGACACGCCACCCGCATCTACCTCGTCGACACCACCGCCGGCCACGACGACCCCGACCTCACCCACACCCCCGAACAACCCGAACCCTTCGGCATCACCGACATCGCCAGCGCCCTCGCCCGGCGGCGGGCCAGCCACATGGCCGCCGACCTCGCCGAACACCTCACCGCCGTCGCCGCAACCCTCGACACGCTCTCCCTGGCCGAGCTCACCCGCCGTCGCCAACAACTCGACCACCGGCTCGCCGCCGCCCCTGCTGCGACCCGGCAGGTGATCGGGGACACCGAACAGGCTCTCGACCGGCTCCGCGCCCGCCGCCACGCCTGGCACGACGTCCTCGACCAGACGCCCGCCGACGAGCCGACGGTCCGCCGGGCCACCGCCTCCATCGGGGCGCTCGACCGCTCCATCGACCGCCTCGACCGCAAACTCGCCGCCGCCCACCGCCAACAGAACGCCCACGACCAGTGGATGGCCGACCACGCCGACCTCGTCGACGAAGCCGACCTGCTCCGCCGCGCCGAACACGCCCGAGCGCTGCAGGCCCGCTCCGCCGCGCTCGCCCGACCCCCACGGGCCCTGCTCGACCTCATCGGCCCCGAACCCGACAGCCAACGCGACCGCCTCACCTGGCGGCGAGCCGTCGAAGCCGTCGGCGAACACCACGCCCGCCTCGACACCCCACCGTCGCCGAGTCACGACCCGCTCGAGACGCTCCTGGGCCCCCGCCCCGCCGACCCCCACCTCGCCGCATCACACGACCAGGCCCGCGCCGCCATCGACGCCTGCCTCGACCCCGCCCACGTCCAGCAGGTCGCCGCGCCCGAGCTCACCGCCGGGCCGTAGCTGGGACGCTCGGGTTCGTTGGTTCAGCGGGGACGGAATCGCGAGTGCGCCGACTGCATCGAGATCCCGAACGCCTCACCCACCTGCTCCCACGTCACCCCGTCATGCTCACGTGCCAACGCCACCTGCTCCGCCGCCACCACCTCCAGCGCTTGGCTCAACGTGATCGCCAACACCGCCGCATCCAACGGACGCGCCCGCGACCTCATTCGGCTGGGATCCTCGACGTCGGGATACCGGCCCCGCGGCAACCCCAACGCCTTCGCCGCACCCGCCAAGGCAGCACGCGCCGCCTCCATCGTCTCTTCGTCGAAGTCCCGCCGGTTCGGCGGCCGGCCTGCTTGTCGTGCCATCAAGGGGAGTCTACCGCAGGTAATCAACTTCAATATGAGAGGCGTCCGTGGTTCGCCTGGAGCAGAGCCGATCGAGGCACTGCCTCGGGTGGTGCTCGGTGGATGCCTCGAAACCGTCGCCTACGGGCATGTAGTGGGGTGGTCGATCGACCCGATGGCTCTTGCCCTACGGGACATCTGGCCGCGCACGGCCCTGTCGGGCTGTCATGTTGACGGCGGATCGCTGATGGGGCAGTCGAGAGACCATCCGACGCGGCCAACCGTGCAACGATTAGCCCTCGGTCCGGAGTCGTTCACCTGATAGCCGGATGTGGGGTCGACCCATGACCTCAGTGATTAGGCTGCGCTGCGAGGAGGTCGAAGGTTGACTCAGCTCGTTGCCTACTACGACACCAATCCGGTTGAAGTCAACGGCGACGTGGAGATCACACAGGCGCAGATTGCGTCGGCTGCCGGAGTTCCCTCAGTCGAAGGAGCGATCCGAGCAGCGCTCGTCTACGTCTGCGTGTACCGCCCCACTGGATGGCTTCTGGTTCCGTTTGGGGGTTACGACGATTGGTCGCTCCGTGACCGATACAACGAGGCGCTCCGGATCATGACTGTGCTCGGTGCCTCATCGATCACGTGTGAGACGTTCGCCGAGGTCTCTGTTCGACGAGGACTTCGCGCCAAGATCGCGGGCAAAGGTCCTCAGTTCACTCAGGAGCGCGTCCAGAACAGCGGATTCGACTTCCGACACGACGGAACGGGACACGCACCCCGGGACCCGAGGCCCCTCAGTTGGCCGGACGAACCTGGTTTCTCGGCCGCTGTCGCCAACGTTCTCGAGAACGGATCGGCTGAGGTGGAGATCCGCATCAGGAGCAGCCGCATGTACGCGATCGATGGCGACCTGGCACTACAGCTCAAGGGTGTCGGCTTCGAACTGGGCGGGGTGGCGCAGCGTTCTGGCACGACAATCTTGCACATCCGCGCCAGCTTCCCGCAGGTTCGCAAAGGGTGGATGCCGTCTGCCAACTGGTAGGAACCGGCGTTCGGAGGTTTGTGCCACCTGGTAGGGACCGCTTGCGGGATTCCACTGGGATTGGTCACGTGGACGCTCACCTCCACGCCGTTACATCTGTCGCCCCGAACGGCGGTACCTCTGGCGGATCGGGAGGTTTCGGGCGACAGGGTGGAAGTAGCTCTCCCACCAGCGCCTCACCTCTTCGTCATCGCCGCCGCGGCTCGGAGGTTCCCCATCGAATGGGATTGGACCCGACGGGTGCACCGGTGCCGGTTGCGAGCGCACACCTGACGAGCGTTCGATTGCCGATCTTGTGCCGGACCGCTCTCAAGCCTGTGCGCTGCGGTGGCCAGCAGTGCTGTGTAGCGTGCGTGGAGTTGGGGCAGTCGCAGCGGAGAGAGCTCGCACATGGTAGGTAGGCGTGATCAGGTGTTCTTCAAGAAGGCCGAGCATCTGAGTGCGGCCATCCGCAAAGTCGACGCGACCGACTTCGCGTTGCGGATGCGGAACAAGATGGCTGCGGACCTGCGGCCGGAGGAAGTCGTCATCGACGACGACTACGTCGGGATCAGCCGTGGCCAGCAACTCGGCAAGCGCGCGGCAGAGAGTTCGCTGCCGCGGTTTGGGCTGGTCGTGGCGACGACCGAGCGTCTGAGGATCGTGACAGCCGATGATGAGAGGGTTACCGATGTGCGTCTCGAAACGGTGCGTCTGACGCACGACGAGGAAAACGTTCTGACCATGACGGTGCGAACGTCCGGAGGCCCAACCGAACCCTTGTCATTGGTGTTCCCGAAGCGTCGCTCACCGGTGGCGCAGTTCCTACGGGAGACAGGCGCCAAGCCACGAGAAGGACTCAAGGCGAAGCTGGGCCGATTCCTGCCGCGCTCGTGACATCGTGCGGCGTTCGACGGCGTTGGGCGGCGCGAAGCGGACCGGACCGGGGTGCGTAGCGCATGCCCCCTACGGCCGGCTACGCGAGCCCCACGGCGTTGTGCGGTGTCTCGACCGCCGTTGCCGTTGCCAGGCTGCCTGCGAGGTGTGGTGGCTCAGGTGTTCGGGGTCGTTCCCGACCGGCCGTCAGCCCGGATCGGATGGTGAGGGCCGCTTCGCGCTCGCCAAGTCCGGAGGTGAGGGCGCTGTGCATCAGCGTGTGCTCGACGGTGGACGCGTCGAGGATGCCTGACTCGACGATCTGGCCGAGGGAGAACGCGGCTCGGTTCAGGGTGTGGTTGCGCTGCCCCTGGGGAGCCGTGCGCACGCGTTCGGCTTCACCGTGGAGCGCGGCGCGGGCCCACGCGGACAGCGTCCGGTCTAGCCGGACGGGCCCGTCGAACCGGTCCGTCCGGGGTTCGGCTTGGGGGCGTTCCAGTGCAGTGAGGAGCCAGTCCGGCAGATCGGGCAGGCCGGGGACGGGCTCGCGCCACCGGTAGGCGCCTCCGGTGGCGTGGCGGCTGGGTGGTCCGATGATGTAGCCGCCGTCCGCGCGCACGTCGAGGCCTGCGCCGAGGAGCCCGGCGGAGTTGCGCACGTCGTGGCCGGGGTGGCGGAAGTAGAGGTGCCAGCCGCCGGAGCCGGTCCGCACGACCGGGCCTCGAGGCAGGGGGCCGTTCCGGCCGATCAGGGAGCGGATGGTGTCGACGCCGCCGTGGTCGGGGTCGACGTCGACCACGACCAGTCCGCTGGCGTCGCCGGTGGCGATGCCGATGTTGGCGGCGGGCCACTGGCGCCACCACCGCTGCACGGTGGCGAGGTCGGTGGTGGCGGTTTTGAACCCGCCCTGCACTCGGGGGTGTTTGCCCGGTGACGTGCAGCCGGGAGAGCGGCACGAGCACCCGCACCCTGCGGGCGAGTGGCACGGGAAGACGGGCCAACCGCGCTCTGCGTAGGCCGTCGCGGCGTCGAGGGCGCGGTGGGACTGGACCCTCACCAGGTCAGCTCCACGACGTCGGCGAGGTGCTCGGGTTCCGGCGCTCGGGGTGGCAGGTCGCGCAGGTCGACAAGGGGTGCGCCGACCTGGTCGGCGGGTTCGGCGTAGCCGTAGGTCAACCTGGCGGCTGTGGGTTCGTCGGCCACGAAGCGGTAGATGCCGGCGATAGCGAAGTCGACCTCGATCTCGCCGCGGTCGACGTCGACCCGCTCGACGGTGCCGACCATCCCGGGCGAGGGCAGGTCCTGAGCAGGGTCCCAGGCGTGGGGGTCGCCGGTCATCATCACCTGGTCGCCGACCCGCACCTCGCCGCAGGGCAGCTCGACCGGCGGACCCGACAGCATCCCGACCAGCTTGAGGACCGACCGGGCGGCGGCGTTGGCGGCCGCTACGTCCTCGGCGGAGGTGCCGATCAGCGGTGTCGGGTCGCCGCGGCGCTGGGCCTCGAACCAGACGTGCACCCGGTCCAGCACCTCGGTGTCGGCGGGCGTCTTGGTGAGCCGGTGGACCTCGGCGAGCCCTTGGCGTTGCAGCGGGGTCAGCTCGTGGAACCGGGACGGGTGCCCCATCCGGCTGGGCGAGTCCGGCTCGCGGCGGCGGGCCTCGGCGGCGAGCTCGGCCGAGCGGCGCTGCAGGAACGAGTTGTCGACCGGAGCGTCCGCCGGCCCGGGGTTCGGTGCGGCGGCGAGGTCGCGGGTCGAGGTGCGTTGGGCGGCCCGGTCGACGGTGAAGTCCTGCCCGCACAGGCCGCACAGCACGGGCCCCTGGGCCAGCACCGAGGGCGCCATGCGCATCTTGCGTCCGCACCCGCACGTGGCGGGTGGCTGCTTGGGCTGTTGCCGGTCCCCACCGGATGCGCCGGTGTCGTCCCGGCCGGCACCCGTGGTGTCGCCGGTGCCGAGGCGGACCTCGCGTTCGAGTCGGCGGGCGATGCGCATGGCCTCGCCGAGCCGTTCGATCTCGGGCAGGTAGCGCTGCACCGCGGCGGGGGTGAGCTCGGTCTTGGCCCACCCGTAGGGCGGCATCTGCTCGACCGCCAGGCCGACCTCCTGGGCCGTGGCCTGGTAGCGGGCGTTGTGGTAGCGGCCGCCCCGCGAGGTGTCCTTGATGCCCCGGGCGGCGTTGAGCCCGTGCGCCGCCTCGTGCAGCAGGATCTCGAACACCTGGCCGAGCATGAGGTTCAGCGCCTCCCCGGCGCGCAGCACCTCGCCGCGGACCTCGCCGTCGGCGACCCAGCGCCCACCCCACCAGTGGCCGAGCTTCACCAGCCGGCCCCGCTCCACGCCGGAGCCGAGCACCTGGATGGCGTCGGGCACTTCGGGGTGGCGGCGCTGGATGGCCCGCCACGCCTCCTCGCACGCCGCCACCACCACGCTGGCAGCCGGCGGGCGGGTCGTGTCGGTCAGGGCAGATGCATCGATCTCGTCCACACCAACGAAAAGCGCGTCGACGGGCCGAAACGCGACGGACGGATTCGTCGCTCTCGGATGCAGGCGCGGAGCGGTCCGGCGGCTGTCACGGAGGCCGGCGCAAGCCCTTCCCAGAAGTGGCACGCCCCCGGGCACGGCAGGCCCGAGGGCGTTCCCTCAGCGCGATCGCAGCCTACGCGCCGACCTTGCGCCTGGCGATATGGCGTCCGACACACCGCCTGGAGCCGGCCCGCGAGCTGGGGAGCGGCGCCGTCGCTGGGTCTGCCACCACGGCCGCAGGCGGATGTGCGCGGGGAGCTGGCTGCCGTAGACGAGGACGGCTTCGTTGGGTTGGACGCGGCGGAGGAGGTCGGCGGGGGCGGCGCGTCGGTAGGTGGCGTGTTCGCTGATGCTGCGCCGTCCGCTGTGGAGGTCACCGGAGAGGTTGATCTCGGTGCGGCGTTGGTCGCCGATGAGTTTGCTGAGGTACTCGAGGGTGTCGTCGTCGGCGATGCCGGAGCCGAAGAGCTTGGCTCGGTGGTTGTTGAGCACGGTGCGGGCCCGGTCGCCGTAGATGGCTTTGATCTGGGCGAGGTCCTGCCAGATGGACACGAAGGTGATGCCGTGGCTGCGGGCGGTGGAGGCGTAGCTGGGCAGGTCGCGCAGGGGGGCGATGTTGCCGGCTTCGTCGAGCAGCACGAGGCAGGGGTGTTCGAGGGTGCCGCGGTTGGCGTTGGCGTGTTCGTAGGCGGCGCGGATGGCTTGTTGGACGAGCACGGTGAGCACGGGTCGGAGGCGGGCCTGTTCGTGGGCGGGGGCGACGACGAAGATGGTGTTGTTGCCTGACAGCCAGTCGGTGAGGTCGAGGTCGCAGTCGTCGGCGGCGTCGAGGACGCCGGGGTCGCCGTAGCCGGCGAGCACGTTCTCGATGGTGGACAGCACCGAGTCGCGGATGCGGGGTTCTTTGGACCACAGCGCCTGGGCGGCGTGCAGCGGGTTGAGTTGTCCGCCAGAGCGTCGTTGGTGCAGGGCCTGCTGCTCGAGCTCGGTGCGTAGCCGGCGTTCCACTTCGGCCTCGACCCGTTCGGCGAGTTGGGTCTGTTGGTCGGCGGGCCAGCGGGCCACGGGTTGGGCTTCCCACGAACGGGAGCCTCCCCCGCCGAGGGCGGCCATCTGCTGGCGGACGTAGGCGACTTCTTCGGGTTCGACGATGCCGCGCAGCACGTTGCGGCGGGCGGTGGCGGCGTCGCTGGTGAGGAGGTCGTCGACGGTGACATCGATGCCGGCGTGGCGACGCAGGATGCATTCGATGTCGTCGATCTCGCGGCTGTCGACCCAGGTGATGACGTCTTGCATCGTGCGGCCGTCGACGGCGGCAGCGTAGAGGTAGGGGGCGAGCGCCCGGCGGGCCTGGGTGTACCAGTAGTCGCCGTCGGTGACGGAGTCGTTGCGGGGCTGGGCCGCTTCGCACAGCCAGGCGGCGATGCGCAGCGCGCCTGCCCAGGTGGTGCAGGCGGCGAGCGGGGACCAGCGGTCGCCGGGGTGGCCGGAGGCGCCGGTGGGGTCGTAGATCCAGACCCGGCCGGCGTGGCGGCGGTGCTCGACGGCGGCGTCGATGAGGTCGGCCTTGACCGAGGTGGCGATGATGGGGCCGGTCCATTCGAGCAGGGCGGGGATGGCGAACCCGGCGGTCTTGCCGCACCCGGTGGGTCCGACGACGGCGAGGCTGGTCTGTTCCTCGGCGGCGAGGAGGTGGCGGCCGAGGTGGCCGAGGGTGAGCCGCCCAGGGGTGGGGCGCCGCACCCGGAGGCGGGCGAGGTCGCGGGGGCGGGCGAAGCCGGCGTGCATGGGGACGAACCCCCGTGAGTTCGCGCACGGCGAGGTCGAGGCGGCGTGAGCCATGTACGACCGCGACGCCCTCATCGCTGCCGTCGACCTGCCGGCTCTGGCCGACGAGCTCCTCGGCCCACACACTGGGACGGCCCGGGCCCCCATGTGGCGATGCCCGGAACCCCAACATGCACAGACCGGCCGGACGCCGCCGGTCTCCATCTTCACCAGCGGTCGTGGCGAGCAGCGGTGGCGGTGCCACGGCTGCGGGGCAGGCGGCACCGCCATCGACCTCGTCATGGTCTTCTGTCGCACCGACCTGCGCGACGCCCTCGAGTTCCTCGCCCGCAGGGTCGGGCAGGAACCCCAGGCGCCCGGCTGGAGCCCCCGCCCCCGCCCTCGCCACTCACCGCTCGCCGCTGTGGGAGTGCCGGTCGGCTGCCGGGACCAGGCGGGCCTGGATCGCTACGTCGAGGAGTGCGCGCACCGGCTGTTCAGCCCGGCCGGCCAGCACCTACTTCGGTGGCTCACCGACGAACGGGGGTTGCCACCACCGGTCCTCGAAGCGAACAGGGTCGGTGCCGACCTCGGCCCCGGACGCCAGGACCGGCCAGACGGCATGCCGCGAGCCTCGGGCGTCGTGCTCCCCGTACTGGTCGATGGTCACGCCGTCTACGCCCAGATCCGCGTCCCCCATCCCCGCCCCGATCGGCCGCGCTACCTCAACCCCAGAGCTGGACTTGCGCCCAATCCCCGGCTGGCCCGAGTCCGTCCCGTCGAGCAGAAGCGGCAGGCGATCATCATCACCGAAGGCGCCATCGATGCGCTCTCCGCCGCATCCGCCGGGTTCCGTGCGGTGGCGGTGCTCAGCGCCGCCTACCCCGACCGACTCGTCGCGCACGAGCTGTCCCGACTGCCTGATCCGCTCGTGATCGCCTTCGACCAAGACGACGCCGGCCGGGCGGCCGCAGGTCGGCTGACGGCGCTGCTCGACGCGCATCAGCGACACCCGGCGAACCTCGTGCTGTCGGCAGGCGATGTCAACGAAGCGCTCGTGCGCTCGTCGAACTGGACCAAAGAGCTCGAGCTGCGCGTCAACGCCGCCCTCGGTCAGTTCGGCGCCTCGCGGGCCTTGGAGGTGGGGTAGCGGGAGACCGGCGGTCTTCCCCACCGTGACGGCCTGCACCGACTCACCTCGGTCTGCACGTCGGTCTGCACACCGATCTCAACGCCAGCAAACACCGGCGGCCGGAAAGCGCCACCCGTCTCACTTCGTCACCTTTCGGCAGCTGGATCTCCTGCCACGGCGTCGTCGACAGAAGCGCTGCGTGCGAGCCTCCCGGCCGAGTATCGGAGCATGAGGCACGCGTCGGACCGTCCCCAGGTGCCAGATCATCCGATGGTGCCAACCAGCCGAGCCTCCACGCATCCCGGGGTTCAGGGTCCTGATTGTTGATGCCGGGCCCAGGTCCCGACGGAGCCTGTGGTGCCCCGGTGGAGCCTCACATCGTGTCGAGGGGTCGTCGGCGCGTCGAGAACGTGTAGTTCGGCCCTGGACACCTGCACGAGAGCGGCGGAGCATGAAGTCGAAGCTGCAAGAGGGTCCATTGCGAGCGGAGGTTGCACGGCGGCTCGGTGCGAGCGAAACCAGGGTTGCTGACAGGTTGGCCCTCCGGCGCGGTTCGAGAGATCGGAGGGCCCGTGATGTCTGGCCCACGTGGTGAGCGCAAGGGCCATCGGGGCATGGCTTCGATGGCCGGGGTGGTCGCGTTGGTGGCGGCGACGCTGGGGGTGCCGAGCAGGGCAGTGCAGGCAGACGGGCCACCGGTCGCCTTCGGCCCCGAGACCCATTTCGCCACTGGTGACAACCCCGGTTGGGGGGCAGCAGCCGATCTGAACGGCGACGCCTTCCTCGACCTGGTGATCGCGAACGGTTCGGGCGCGGTGTCGGTGCTGCTCGGCGACGGAACCGGCAGCTTCGGCGCTGCGACCAACTTCGCCGTCAGCGGACCGGCCTGGGTGGAGGTGGCTGACCTGAACGGCGACACCTTCCCCGACCTCGTCGTCGCGAAAGGTTCGGGCGCGGTGTCGGTGCTGCTCGGTGACGGAACCGGCAACTTCGGCGCAGCGACCGACTTCCCGGCCGGCGACTACCTGTTCGCGGTGGCTGTCGGTGACCTGAACGGCGACACCTTCCCCGACCTCGCGGCCACCAGCTACTACGAGGGCACGGTGTCGGTGCTGCTCGGCGACGGAACGGGCGGCTTCGGCACTGCGACCGACCTCACCGTCGGTTGGCGCCCGGCCGGTGTGGAGGTGGGTGACCTGAACGGCGACACCGTCTCCGACCTGGTGGTCACCGACCATTGGGGCACCGTGTCGGTGTTCCTCGGCGACGGGAGTGGTGGCCTCGGGTCCGAACAGCGGTATCGCCTTCCGTACGGCGGTGCCTACATGATGGCGGTGGGTGACCTGAACGGCGACAGCCTCCCCGACGTCGCCCTCGCCAACTACATCCAGGGCACGGCAACGGTGCTGCTCAGCGACGGCAGCGGCAGCTTCGACTACGTGGCCGACTACGGCCTGCCGGCCATGGCCGACCCCGCAGGGATCGCGGTCGGTGACCTCAACGGCGACACCTTCCCCGACCTCGCCGTCGCCAACGGCACCGCACGAAGTGTGTCGGTGTTCCTGGGCGACGGAACTGGAGGCTTCGGTATTCCGTCGGACCCCGACATCCGTACCGACTTCGCCACCGACGACCGTCCCGCCTGGGTGGCACTGGGCGACCTGAACGGCGACGCGGCCCTTGACCTGGCCGTCTCCCACCCCGAGCGGGCCACCGTGTCGGTGCGGCTGAACACCACCGGGGGCGACACGACCCCGCCGGCGGTGACCTGTGACACGCCGGCACCGCAATTCGCCCTGAGTCAGTCAGCAGCTCTGGTGTGGGCCACGGTGGCCGACGAGCCCGGAGGGTCGGGTCCGCTCGCATCTCGCGTGTCGGAACCGGCCGACACCAGCTCGGTGGGACCCAAGACGGTCGAGCTCACCGGGCAAGACCAGGCCGGCAACTCGACCACGGTGTCGTGCCCGTACACGGTCCTCTACCAGGCGAACCAGCAGCAGTTCTTCACCGCCCCGGTTGACAACGAGACGGTGAACCAGGCCAAAGCAGGCCGAGTGGTCCCCATCAAATGGCAGATCACCGACGCCAACGGAACGCCGATCACCGACCTCACCACGGCCACCTTGGCATCCAAGCCGGTCGACTGCGTCAGCGGAGCCTCGGACGCCATCGAGGAATACGCCACGACTGCGGGCGGATCAGGGCTACAGAACCTCGGTGACGGCTACTACCAGTACAACTGGACGACCGACAAAGCCTGGGCCGGAACCTGCCGGACCGTGCACCTCGACCTCGGCGAAGGAATCACCCACACCGCCCACTTCAAGTTCGTCAAGTAGAACACGGGGACTGCAAGGGTTCCGTTCACACCCCAAGGTCCTTGCGCCTCCTCGCTCTACAGGGGCGCAACGTGCGTGTCCTTCCGTGCTGGGCCGCTTGCCGGCACGCACAGCAATCCGCAGGTTCGGGCGCGACTCGAGTCAACGTGTAGCGGCTCCGGTGGACTCGGGTCCTCGCTCGATGGCGATGGTCGCGACCAGAACGACGGTGAGGTAGGGCACCCACTCGCCGAGGAGGAGGTACGGCGGGTCGGCGTCGAAGCGCACCTCGAGCCGTCGACTGGGTAAGTCGGGGATGAGCTGGCGGATCGCCGGGTACCACACCGACGCCCACGCGCCCTCGTGGAGCGCAAGCAGGCGCCGGCCGGTCGCCAGTACGTGCATGGGCCCAAGGGGACGCCACTGCGGCGCGGCAAGGCGCTCCGCTTCCGAACGCGACCGCCGGTTGCCGATCGCGCTCGCCAAGAGACCGAACCCGAAGGAGATCGGACTTCCAAGGGCCAGGACGCGCCGATCTTCGAACGCGATGTCGACGCCGTGGAAGCGCCAACCGCTTGCTGTCACCGACGCGTGCAGCACCTCGCCGCTGTCCAGCAGCACGGGGCTGTCCAGGCTGGGCAGATGCTGGCCAGAGGCGACCGCCGCAGCGAGGGCCTCAGCCGCGGCCCATGCCGGGTCCGTCCCGAGCGAGCCTCGAGTCGTGTCCATGTCGTGACGGTAACCAGGGGGTGCGACAGCTATCTGCGGCCGACCGATCCGGTTGCCAAACCTCCACGCCGGATCGGAACTGAACGATGGCATGCAGCGGTCAGGTGCCCCCGTCGCGAGCAGCGCAGTCCGCGCTACGGATCTATGGCAGCCTGCTCTACGGTTCCTCCGATGCAGGAGATTCGGCTTCGAGCCATCACGGCGAACCTCGGTTGCGGCGGGCCTGAGCGAGCCATCCACCTGTCAGCGGCCGACGCGTGGGCCGGTCAGATCGTCGCAGCGGACGTCGATCTTCTGTTCCTTCAGGAGGTCCCATCCGCCGAATGGCTGAGCCGATTCGAACTCCACGGCTTCCGTGTCTTCACCGCCGGCACGGAGGCGCCGTCCTTCCGATGTCGGTCCGCGGTCGTCGCTCGGTCCTGGCTCGAACCCACTCCGTTCGACGTCTCGAACGCCGGGTACCACGGCTCGTATCTGGCCGCCGCAACGATCCGCCTACCCTCGGTGGGACAGGTGGCCTGTTTCAGCGTCCACGCCAGCCCGAGTCGACTCCGCTCCGACGACGAGAGTCGCTGGGCCGGCTCCCCTCCGCCGGCTCGGTCGGGAGGCGGCCGCGACGCCGGTCGGCTGTGGGACGCGGACTACGTCCTCGCGACGCTCGCCGACCACGCCCGCCACGGCCCGGTTCTTGCCGCTGGCGACCTCAACGAGGCACGGCGTTGGGACCTGACCCATCCGGGCGAGACGTGGGGGAGCGAGTACTTCGAGGCGGTGGCGGCTGCCGACCTCGTCGACTGCCTGCACCTTCTCTGGGGTGAGGAGATCGCGACGAGGGGCGACTATCAGATCGATCACGTGCTGGCCTCCCGTTCACTCGCGGTGCACATCATCGAGGCCAAGGTGCTCGACCACCGGTTGGATGAGTCGCAGCACACTCCCTCGGACCATCGCCCTGTCGAGTTCGTGATCGCGGTCCAGTAGCGCCACCAAACCCTCCGGTCCGGCAACCGTGAGATCTCTCCGCGATGAAGCCCTCGATCCGCAGCGTAGTGGGTCGTGGAGAGAGATGGCCTCAGCGGGTTCGAGATGGTGGTGCTCGTCGTCGGCGGTGCTGTCGCGGCGGTGCTCGGCGTGGTGTGGGCGGGTGCCGCGCTCGCCATGCTGGTCACGGGCCAGTCGCCGGGCGTGCCGGTTGCGGCTGCAGGTGACGCTCTCCCGGACCTCCCTGCCAACCTGAGCGACCCGGCGGCGGCGTGGCCCGAGCCGTACGCCCAAGTCCTTCCTGGCCCGGTCGTCTACTGGCTGTGCACCGTCGTCGCCGCTGTCGCCATCGCCGCGGCCGTCGTCGTGGGAGTCAGGTTGCTCACGCGATCGGGGGTCGGGACGGCCGAGCGGCGGCCACTCGGTGTCGACGCCCGTCCCCGCTTCGCCCGGGCCCGCGACCTCGCCCCGCTGCTGGTCCGCTCCGCGCAACCGGGCCGCTTCGTCATCGCTCGCTTCGGCCGCAAGCTGGTCGCGACCGAGGCGACCCCGACGGCAGGGGAGAAGCGCGGACCTCGGCGCGGGGACCGGGGCGCGCTCGCGCTGGTCGGTCCGTCGCGGTCGGGCAAGACGACGGCCGCCGTCGGCGGGATCCTCGAGTGGGACGGACCGGCGATCCTGTCCTCGGTCAAGGCCGACCTGCTCGGGGCCACGCACGGCTGGCGCTCGACGCTGGGCGACGTGCGCATCTTCGACCCGACCTCCTCCACGGGTTCGACGACGGCGACGTGGTCGCCGCTCCACCAGGCCTCGACCATCGTCGGCGCCCAGCGGTCCGCTCGTGCGCTCTGCGACGCAGCACCAAAGGGCGGGGTGGAAGGCGGCCTGGACTTCTGGCTCGCCCAGGCCGAGATCCTCCTCTCCGGTCTGCTGTTCGTGGCCCACCACGCCCGACGCGACATGGGCACGGTGTGCGAGTGGGTCCTCACCCAGGACCATCCGACGATGCTCGGCCCGGGCGAGGTCCGCCAGGCCCTCGACATCCTGATGAACGACCGTGAACCGGCCGTCGCACACCAGGCGATCGAGGTCTCCAACGCCCTACTCGCCATCTGGAACATGGAGGACCGGACCCGCTCCTCCATCTACGCCACCGCCCAGACCGTGGTGTGGCCGTGGGCCGACCCCGGCGTCGCCCGATCCTCCCAGGGCGACAGCATCGAGCTGAGCTGGCTCCTCGAAGGCCGCAACACCCTCTACCTCTGCGCCCCGATCGAAGACCAGAAGCGCCTCGCTCCCGCCTTCGGGGGGCTGCTCAACGACCTGATCGCCCAGGCCTACCGCCACGTGGCCGCGACCGGCGCACCGATCGACCCGCCACTGCTCATCGTGATCGACGAAGCCGGCAACACGCCGCTGCGGGCGCTGCCCGAGTACGCGTCGACGCTGGCCGGGGTCGGCGTGCTGCTGGTGACGATCTGGCAGTCGCTTGCCCAGATCGAGGCGGCTTACGACCGTCACGCCGACACGATCCTCACCAACCATCTCACCAAGGTCTTCTACGCCGGGCTCTCCGATCCGGCGTCGCTGCGCTACGTCAGCCTCGTCCTCGGCAACGCCGAGGTGGAGACGCGGTCCCGCTCGGGCATCGAACGTCTCGGCGGTGCCTCCACGCAGCTGAGCACCACGCACCTCGACCTCGCCCCGGCGCACACGCTGCGCCAGATGCAGCCCGGCGACGCCTTGCTGCTGCACGGGACCCTCCCGCCGGCGCACGTGCGCACCCGGCCCTTCTACCGGGATCGGGCCCTCGCCCGCCGCGCCGCGCATCCCGTCGTGCATCGACCGGCCGACTGACGCCACCCCGACCAAGGAGCCCGCCATGCCCCCTCACCAGTTCCGGATGCTGTCGATCCTCGCCGCCGGCATGACCCTGATCGTGCTGCCCTACGCCGTCCTCGCCTGGGTGCTGTGGACCTCGGCGTAGCGGAACCCCGGACGCGACGATGAGGCCGTTCCTCCGCCCGACCGACCGCGGCAAGCTCGCCCCGGTCGGCTGGGTGTCCGAACCCGCCGGCCAGTGGGCGGGCAGAGAGGTCGAGGTCGTCTACGACCCCGGCCGGCACGACGTCGCCTTCGTCCGTGGCGACGTGACCGACGAAGCCCGCGCCGGGTTCGCCGAGGGGGGCTACCGCCGGGTCGCCGTCGACGGCACCAGTGAGATGTGGGTTCGGGACCATGCCGAGGTGGTCGCCGCCGCCCTCGACCGGGTCGCCGATCGGGACGGCCTCGAGCAGTCGGCCGCTGTCGGCTCCGAGCTGGGCGGGCGGTCGCTGTGAGCGAGTGTGTCCGACGGCCCTCACCTGCGCAGGGGTAGCCTGTGGGCAGCGATCGGAGCGCCCGCCGGGCGCACGCCACCGAACAGCTCTCGTTGTTCGACGAAGCGCTCCCTGCCGACGACGAACCCCGTGTTCCCGCACCGGAGGCGCTCAGCGATGAACCGCTACGCCCAGATCGCACTCGACCAGCACCGCCGTCACCGACCCCTGGAGCACGCGCTGATCGGCGACCCGATCGCGTTCTTCGAACAGATCGGCCTCGAGCTCCAGGCGGCGGTGACGAGCCGCCGCGACGAGGTCCTCGGTCCGCCCCGGCCGGGGGAGAACCCCGACCAGTACCGCCAGCGGGGCTACCAGGCGTGGGCGACGGCGGAGGAGCTGACCCTGCGGGACCATCCGCTGTTCCAGCCGGAGTCGGACGAAGACGACGGGATCGAGGACGACCCGAGCGAGACCCGGTCGGCGGCGATGCTGGCGGCGATCAACGAAGCGATCCACACCGCGTAGCCCCCCGCCTCGGCGCCGCCGGGCCGGACCGGCCGCCGGCGTTCCGCCCGACCGTTCAGGCGGATCTTGCGCCATCGGGGGTCCGGGCCAAGCTGGCGGCGAACCTCGACGCTCTGCGGGTCCTGGCCGTCTGCCGAACCGAGGACCGGTGGGCGACGGCGGGGGAGCAGGCGGTGTTGGCCCGCTGGTCGGGCTGGGGCGCGATCCCGCAGATGTTCGACGACAGCGACGACCGCTTCGCCTCCGCTCGGGCCGAACTGCGGGCCCTGCTGGGTAGCGAGGAGGCGTGGGCGCAGGCGCGGCGCACCACGCTCAACGCCCACTACACGTCGGCCGTCGTGGTGCAGGCCATGTGGCAGGCGGTCTCCGATCTGGGCTTCGACGGTGACGGGCGGGTGTTGGAGCCGGGCTGCGGATCGGGCAACTTCCTGGGCTTCGCTCCCGCTGGTGCCCGCCTGGTCGGTGTCGAGCTGGATGAGACCACCGCGCAGATCGCCCGCCACCTGTACGGCGAGCGGGCCGCCATCCACGCCATCGGTTTCGAGGACTTCCGGGCGGACGACGGCTCGTTCGACGTGGTGATCGGCAACGTCCCGTTCGCCAAGGTCACCCCGCACGACCCCCGCCACAACCGGGGGCGCCACGCCCTGCACAACTACTTCCTGCTCAAGAGCCTGCACCTGGTGCGGCCCGGTGGGCTGGTGGTGGCGCTCACCTCCCGGTACACGCTCGATGCCCGCAACCCGGCGGCCCGCCGGGAGATGGCCGCCATCGGCGACCTGGTGGGGGCGTTGCGTCTGCCGGAACGGGCCTTCGCAGCGTCGTCGGGCACCGATGTGGTCGTGGACCTGCTGATGTTGCGTCGTCGCCTCCCCGGCGCGGAACCCACCGGCCCGGCCTGGACCCGCACCGTGCCGGCAGACCTCGACCTCCCCGACGGCACCGGCGCGGCCGGCGGTGAGCCGCTGGACCTGAACGAGTACTTCGCCGACCATCCCGACCGGGTGCTGGGCCGGCTCACCGCCGACCGGGGCATGTACCGCAAGCACGAGTTGACGGTGACCGCCACCGGCCCCCTCGAGCAGCAGCTCACCGACGGGCTCCAACGGCTCGTGGCCGACGCTCACGTCACCGGGCTCACGCTCGCCCCTTCGGCACCGGAGCGTGAGCGCGAACGCGTCAGCACGGCGACCGAACCGATTGCCGGCTACGGGATCACCTGGGCGCAGGAAGGCAGCTACGTCGCCAACCGCGCCGGCCAGGTCGGCCAGCTCGTGAATGGCCAGGTAGCCACCCACACGCCGCGGGTGGTCAAGGACACGGCGGAGCTACGCCGCCTGATCGGGCTGCGCGACGCGGCCCGGGCGGTGCTGGCGGTCCAGGTCGACGGCGGGGACGAGGCCACTCTGCGCGCCGCGCAGCGCGTCCTCGCGGAACGCTACGAGTCGTATGTGCGGGTGCACGGGCCCATCAACCGGTCCACCCAGGCCCGCACCGGCCGCGTCGACCCGGCCACCGGCGCCGAGGTGCTGCGCCGGGTGCGTCCCCGCATGGGCGGCTTCCGTGACGACCCGGACTGGCCGCTGGTGGCCGCCCTGGAGGTCTTCGACGACGAGACCCAGCAGGCCCGACCGGCGGCGATCTTCACCGAACGGGTCATCGACCCACCACGGGAACGGCTCGGGGTCGACACCCCGGACGAGGCGGTCGCCGTCTGCCTGGACGAGTCCGGCAGCGTGAACCTGGACCGGGTGGCCGAACTGCTCGGCACCGAGCCGGCCACCACCCGGGTCGAGCTGGGGGAGCTGGTCTACGACGATCCCGTCGACGCCACGTTGGTCCCGGCGGCGCAGTACCTGTCGGGCAACATCCGCCGAAAGCTCGACGCCGCCCGCCCGGCCGCGCAGGCGGACCCCCGGTTCTCGGTCAACGTCGTCGCGCTGGAACGGTTCCTGCCCCGCCAACTGGCGCCGGGGGAGATCACCGCCCGGCTGGGCGCCCCGTGGATCCCCGCGGCGGACGTGGAGCGGTTCTGCCTGGAGGTGCTCGACGCCGCCGTCGACGTGGAACGCCTCCCCGAGCTCGGCCACTGGTCGGCCCGGCTGCGCGACGGCAGCCGCCGCAGCGTGGCCCTGTCCTCGGAGTGGGGGACGGCCCGGGCCGACGGCATCACGCTTCTCGACGCCGCGCTCAACCAGCGGCTGCACACCGTCACCGACGCCACCGACGACGGCCGCCGGATGCGCAACGACGCCGAGACCCTCGCCGCCCGCGACAAGCAGGAAGCCCTCGCCAACCGGTTCTCGGCGTGGGTTTGGGAGCACCCCGACCGGGCCGCCCGGCTGGCTGACCGGTACAACGAGCTGTTCGCGTCCACCGTGTTGCCGGCTCACGACGGGTCGCACCTCTCGCTGCCCGGCCTGTCCGGCTCGTTCGTCCCCCGGGCCCATCAGCGCGACGCCGTGGCCCGCATCCTCACCGACGGCCGCACCCTGCTGGCCCATGCGGTGGGGGCAGGCAAGACCGCCACGATGGTCATGGCGGCCATGGAGCTGCGCCGGCTGGGGTCGGTGGCCAAACCGGCGGTGATCGTGCCCAACCACATGCTGGAGCAGTTCT
>JALOLF010000133.1 GCA_025456085.1 Acidimicrobiales bacterium | reverse complement strand
CGTCGTCGCCGGTGGCGGTGCCGGCAGCGCAGAACCACGTGGAGGAGCTGGCGTCGGACGGGGCCGCCACCGCCATCAACTGCTCGAGCGGCGCCTGCGCCACCTCGACGGGCTCGTCGTCGGCGCGCTGCTGGGCCCACACCCCGGCGACGATCAGGGCGGCGAAGACCACCAGGACGGGCAGGCGTCGTGCCTTCACAGGTCGTGCTGCTCCCTGGTCTGGGCCGCGTCGCGGGCCTCGGCGCGCACGACCCGGGTGCGCAGCAGGTAGACGATGCCGATCACCCACACGAGTGCCTGCGCCCCGAGCTCGAGCCATCGTTGCACGGGCGTGTCGTAGGTCAGCCGGCCGTCGCCGGCGGCATCGACCGGGAAGCTGCCCGCCCAGCCCAGCGCCGGCGTGCGTTCGAACGTGACGCCGCCGACCTCGAGCTGCCAGCGCCCGCCGGCCGCCGCCTGGTACACCTGCGACGACGGGGCGAGCGAGCCGATGTAGTCGGCGAAGCCCTCGTCGTCGGCCAGGGCCGGCGGCGCGCCCTCGAGCTCGGGGATCACCCGCTCGCCGAGCGGGACGTCCCCGCCGGGCAACACCGCGTCCGCGGGCAGCGTGGCCCGGCTCGGGCCCCAGGCGCCGTTGCGATAGGCCACGATCCCGGCGAAGGTCTCCACCCGGGACAGGTCGAGCTGGCCGTCGAGGGCGCCCAGCAGGGCGTCGGGACGGCTGCGGTCGACGTCGGTGTAGGGCGCCGGGGCGAGCCGGGTCGGCACGACCACGTAGCGCACGCCCATCGGTGCCAGCACCGCTCCCATCCGGCTGGTGTCACCGGCCAGCGCCGCCTCGATCGCCGACTGGAGCTGCTCGGTGGTCTCGTCCTCGGGGGAGGGCGCGAGGTAGGCCACACCCGGCTCGGTGCCGTCGACGGTGGCATAGCCGAGCACCGTCTCGGCCTGGGACTGCTCCACCCGGTAGTTGCCGACGCGCCACGCCTGCACGGGCAACAGGTCCGGGTCGCCGACCCACAGGACACGGAACGGACCGGCCTGCTGGTCGTCGTCCATGAAGCGCAGGGTCGTGGCGAAGTCGCCCTCGGGCACGTCCCAGCGACCGCCCGCGGCGGCCCCGAGGAAGGGGATGGCGAAGGCCAACGTGGCGAGACCGGCCAGCACCGACGCGATCTGGCGCCAGCCGAAGCGGTAGTCGGGCAGGTCCACCTCGAACGAGGCCATGGCCATGCCCGCGGCCAACGCCACGCCGACCGCGCCGAACGACAGCACCACCTCGGGGTCGGGCAGCGGCGCGGGCACCCAGCCCTGTGCCGTGGCGAAGACCACCCCCCAGGCGGCGAGGGCCAACGCCCACCCACGCGCCGCCCAGGCGAGGCGCCAGTCCCGACCGATGAGCAGCGGCAACACGGCCACCGGCAGGAACAGCCAGCTGAGCGCGCCGCCCCCCAGGAACCCGGTGTCGAAGCGCAGGATGGAGCCCAGGTCGAGGTCCACGTACCCGTAGGCCGCAGCACCCTTGTAGGTCTCGGGGTCCACGAGGGCCAGGGTCCACGGGAGCTGCAGCACCGCTGCGATGCCGGCACCGACGACGCCGACGACCAGGAGCCGCCACGTCCCCCGGAACTGCAGGGTCAACCAGCCCCCGACGAGCAGCGCCAGGGCCGCGCCGACCACCAGCACGGGCGCGGCGGGCACCAGCAGGGCGAAGAACGCCGTGAGGAAGCCGACCAGCAGGAGTCGTTGGAACAGGGGCCGGTCGGTGGCACCCGGACCCGCCCTCCCGCCCGTCGGGCCGAAGGGAGCGAGGCGCGTCGAGCGCACGAGCTGGTTCACCAGCCACGGGGCCAGCCCGTAGGCGATCAGGCCGGCCCACCGCCCCTGGGAGAGCGCGTTGTAGGGCACCGGGTTGAACACGTAGACCGCCAGCGACACCAGCCTCGCCCGACGGGAGCCGACGGCACGGGTGACCCGCCACAGCCCGGCCATGCCGAGGGGCAGCATCCCGAGGATCAGCACCTGGCGTGCCAGGTCCGTGTTGCCCAGCAGGACGGAGCCGAACCCGGCGAGCACCGCCAGTGAGGTGGGAGCCGCCGACTCGCCGCCGAGCCCGACCTCCCGGTAGCCGCTCAGCCACGTCGACAGGGCGTCGCCCGGCGACTCGAGCTCCACGAAGCGGCCCACCACCGGCACGTCACCGGTGATCAGCTCGCGGCTGCCCAGCACCACGAGCAGGCCGAGCACGATCCACACCACGAGCGACAGCCGCGCCGGCGCGGCCCGCAACCGTGAGGGGGTCGCACCGACACCCTCGTCGGCCCGGCCCGCCATCTCACCGAGTCGGTCGTCGTTGGCCTCGCGCTGCGTGCGCAGGAAGGCCGTGAAGCGGGCGTTGCCCCGTACCTGCAGCGCACGCACCTCCCGGTCGGGGACCTGGCGGACCGCCCCCAACGCCTTGCGCCGACGACGCACGTCACCGACACGTCGCAGGTTCCAGGGCCAGGCGGCCAGGACGTCGACGCTGTGACCGAGGCGACCGGCGACCAGCGCCCACAGCGCCTCGACCAGCGTGGCCGCGGCCGCCTGGGGCAGCACCCGCCACCGGTGCATCCGGCGGTAGCACACCAGTTGGCTGCGCAGGTGGTGACGGGTCGCCAGTCGGCGCCGGCTGTCTCCGGGGCGACGCGAGGCCAGGTCTCCCCGGTGCGCGACGCGCGCCTGGGGCGCGACGACGACCCTCGCCCCGGCGACGTGCGCCCGCCAGCACAGGTCGACGTCCTCGCCCACGAAGGTGATGGCGGGGTCGAAGCCGCCGAGGACCGCGAACAGGTCCGCCCGCACGAGGGTCGCACCGCCGGGGACGGTGAACACCTCCCGGACGGCATCGTGCTGTTGCTGGTCGAGCTCGCCCCACTCGGCGGTCGGCGCGGGCTGGCCGTACTTGTCGGCGCCCATGCCGACCTGGAGCAGGATCCCCGGGTCGTCCCAGGCCACCAGCTTCGGTCCGACGATGCCGGCGTTGGACCGGAACGACTCGCCGACCAGGAACGACACGACGTCGGCCTCCAGGCGCACGTCGTCGTGGCAGAACAGGTAGAAGGCGGCGCCCTCGACCGCGTGGAGCGCCTGGTTGCAGGCCTCGCCGTACCCGACGGCCTCGTCGAGGCGGACCACCGCCGCTCCGGGGAGCACCCGGGCGGCCCGGGCCTCGACCGGCTCGGCGCTGGCGTTGTCGACGATCAGGACCGAGACGGCGTCGTAGGCCTGGGCCCCGATGCTGGCGAGGGAGTCCTCCCACCAGGGTCCGGGGTCGGCGGCCACGACCACCACCACCACCGGTGGCGCCGCCTCGAGCTCGACCGACCCGGCCGGCTCCGCGTCGGTCCGGGTGTCGGCATCGGTCTGGTGCGACTCCGCGCCACCGGTCGAGGGTTCGACCGGCTCGGCGTCGGCCCCGGGAGCGGTCGACACCTGCGCCGACGCCTCGGCCGGAGCGGCGGGCGCGCCGTCCCGAGGTCCCGGTGCCGGGGGCGACGCGCCGCTGGAGGGGCGCGCCTCGTCAGCGCTCTCAGGGGTCACGATGGGTCGAGGCTAGCCGCCACGTCCTGCCCGCTCGGGCACCCCCGGACGGGTGCGGCGAGCATCGCCGTCCCCGTGTGACATCGGTCGCAGGATGGCCGAGGTGCTTGCAACTGTTTAACGTCGAGCGTATGGTGTCAAGCAGAACCAGACGAACGAGGCGGAACCCCCCGCCGCCTGCACGAGGAACTGCGAATGGAACTGCAAGAGATCCCCAACGAGGTCGTCAGGATCGCCCGTGACGCCGTCTACATCACCATCGGCATGGGCGTGATCGCCTACCAGAACCTGCAGTCGGGCCGTCACGAGCTCGAAGAGCGGCTCGAGGCCCAGGTCACCGAGACCAGGGAGCAGCTGGGCTCGCTCGACAAGGCGGTCGAGACCATCGGCCACCGCTTCGAGGACCAGACGCACCAGCTCGAAGAGCGCCTCGCCGGTGTCGAGCAGCGCTTCGAGGAGCTCCTCGACGAGTTCGAGGACCACCTCCCCGACCAGGCCCAGCACGTCGTCGCCCAGGCCCGCGACGCCGCCCGCGACGCCCGCGGGCAGCTCCGCACCCTGGTCAGCCGGGCCGCCTGAACCCGAGGCGCCTTCTCGGCGACAACCTGTCCCCCGCGTAACCCCCGCATCGGCGGAGCCCCGGCTCCGCCGGTGGCGCGTCCGGGCGCCGCACCGGCGATGATGGACCCATGCCGGATCAGCCGGGTCGGGATGCACCGCTGCGGGTCGCCCTCGACGCCACCTCCCTGCTCGGCCCCCGAACCGGCATCGGCACCTTCACCGCCGAGGTCCTGGAACGCCTGGCGGGCCGCAGCGACCTGCGGGCCGTCGCCTTCGGGGTCACGTGGCGCGGGCGCGACGAGCTGGCCGGTCTGGTCCCGTCCGGCGTCGAGGTCGTCGGGCGGCCCATGGCGGCACGGCCGCTGCGCGAGCTGTGGAAGCGCGTCGACCTCCCCCCCGTCGAGTGGTGGACCGGGCGGGTGGACGTCGTGCACGGGCCGAACTTCGTGGTACCCCCCACCCGGCACGCGGGCCAGGTCGCGACCGTCCACGACCTCACCACCGTGCACTTCCCCGAGCTGTGCACCGCCGACACGCTCGCCTACCCCGCGCTCGTGCGCCGGGCGATCCGACGGGGCGCCTTCGTGCACACCGTCTCGGACTTCGTCGCCCAGGAGGCGCAGGAGGCCTTCGACGTCCCCGCGGACCGGGTGGTCGCCATCCCCAACGGACCCAACGCGGTCCCGGCGGCCGACCCCGCCGACGGCCACCGCCTGGCCGGTGCCGACCGCTACCTGCTCGCCCTGGGCACCATCGAGCCCCGCAAGGCACTCCCCGATCTCGTGGCGGCCTTCACGAGCCTCGCCGCGGGCCGCCCCGAGCTCCGGCTGGTGATCGCCGGCCCCGAGGGCTGGGGCAGCGACGACCTGCGCGCCGCCATCGCCGGCTGCCCGGCCCGGGATCGCATCGTCCGACTCGGCTACCTCGCCGGCGCCGAGAAGGCGTCGTTGCTGCGCGGTGCGGCCGCGTACGCCTACCCCTCGCGCTACGAGGGCTTCGGCCTGCCCCTGCTCGAGGCCATGGCCGCCGACGTCCCGGTGGTGGCGACCACCGCCGGCGCCATCCCCGAGGTGGCCGGCGACGCGGCGCTGCTCGTCCCGGTCGGCGACGTCGACGCGCTGGCGGAGGCCCTCGCCCGGGTGCTCGACGACGAGTCGTTCGCCGACGGACTGCGGGCCAGGGGGCGGGCGAACCTGACCCGCTTCTCCTGGGAGCGAACGGTCGACGCCCTCGTCGCCCTGTACCGCCGGGCGGTTCCCTGAGCGGCGCCACGAGACCCGACCGGCGACCGGCCCCGTGCCCGGTCGGGCGCCGCGGCCCGCGCCGCGCGCCGGCGACCACACCGACCGCACCGGGCGGGACCCCCTAGACTGCGGGCGCAACTCGTCGAACGGGGGTCCCATCGGGTGAAGGCGTTGATCACCGGCGCAGCCGGCTTCGTGGGCCGTCACCTGAGCGATCACCTCCGAGCCGAGGGCGACACCGTGGCCGGCGTCGACCGGGACACCGGGCCCGACCTGCTGGACCTCGACGGCTGGCGCGACCTCCTCACCGCCGAGCGGCCCGACGTCGTCTACCACCTCGGCGGCTTCTCCGACGTGGGCGGCTCGTGGGCCAACCCCGTGGAGACGTTCCAGGTGAACGCCGACGGCACGCTCCACGTGCTGCAGGCCTGCGTGCAGGCCAAGGTCCAGCGGGTGCTCGCGGTCAGCAGCGCCGACGTCTACGGGCGCGTCACCCTGGCCGAGCTGCCCCTCACCGAGGACGCGCCGCTGCGCCCGGTGAGCCCCTACGCGGCCAGCAAGATCGCCGCCGACTACCTGGCCATGCAGGCCCACCTCGGCTACGGCCTCGAGGTGCTGCGGGTGCGGGCCTTCAACCACCTCGGCCCGGGCCAGACGAACCGCTTCGTGGCCCCGGCGCTGGCCGAGCGCATCGCGCTGAACGAGCTCGAGGGCGGCGAGGTGGTCCCGGTGGGCAACCTCACGCCGCGGCGCGACTTCACCGACGTGCGCGACGTGGTGCGCGCCTACCGGATGCTCGTGGAGGCCGGCGAGCCGGGCGAGGCCTACAACGTGTGCTCCAACCACGACATCGCCATCAGCGAGCTGGCCGACCGGCTGGTGGCCATGGCCGACCGTCCCATGCGCCTCGAGGGCGACCCGTCGCTGCAGCGACCCGTCGACGTGCCGGTGCTGCGGGGCGACTACACCCACCTGCACAAGACGACCGGCTGGGAGCCCGAGATCTCCATCGAGCAGACCCTGGCCGACATCCTGGCCGACTGGCGTCACCGGACGGGCGGCTGAACCCCCGGCCGCCGAGCGCCCCGACGCCGTGCTCCGGTGTCCGCCCGGCCGCGCACTAGGCTCGACACCCGCATGACCTCCACTCCCAAGCGCGCGCTCATCACCGGCATCACCGGCCAGGACGGCTCCTACCTGGCCGAGTTCCTCCTCGCCAGGGACTACGAGGTCGTCGGCATGGTGCGCCGCAGCAGCACCGTGAACTTCGAGCGGTTGGGCCACCTCCAGGACCGCATCGAGTTCGTACCCGGCGACCTGCTCGACGAGGTGTCGCTGATCCACCTCCTGCGCACCCACCGACCCGCCGAGGTCTACAACCTGGCCGCGCAGTCCTTCGTGCAGACCTCGTTCAGCCAGCCCGTGCTGACCGCGGAGTCGACGGCGCTGGGTGTCACCCGGGTGCTCGACGCCATCCGCTTCGTCGATCCCACGATCCGCTTCTACCAGGCCAGCTCGAGCGAGATGTTCGGCAAGGTGGTCGAGGTGCCCCAGCGGGAGTCGACGCCGTTCTACCCCCGCTCGCCCTACGGCGTGGCCAAGGTGTACGGCCACTGGATCACGGTGAACTACCGCGAGAGCTACGGCCTGCACGCCTCGTCGGGCATCCTGTTCAACCACGAGTCCGAGCGTCGCGGCCTGGAGTTCGTGACGCGCAAGATCTCCTACGGCGTGGCCAAGATCAAGCTCGGCCTGGCCGACGAGCTGCGCCTCGGCAACCTCGAGGCCCAGCGCGACTGGGGCTACGCAGGCGACTACGTCGAGGCCATGTGGCTCATGCTCCAACAGGACGAGCCCGGCGACTACGTGGTCGCGACCGGCGAGACCCATTCGGTGCGGGAGTTCTGCGAGCTGGCCTTCGCGCACGCCGGCCTCGACTATCGGGACCACGTCGTGCAGGACGAGCGCTTCTTCCGGCCCGCCGAGGTCGACCTGCTCGTGGGCGATCCCTCGAAGGCCCGCCAGGTGCTGGGTTGGCAGCCCCGCACGTCGTTCCCCGAGCTGGTGCAGCAGATGGTCGACGCCGACCTGGAGCTGGTGCGCAGCGACCTGGAACGCCACCGGGCTCCCCGCCTCTGACCGCGCGGGCCGTCGACGACCGATGATCACCGTGCTGTGCGGCGGGGTGGGTGCCGCCCGCTACCTCGCCGGCGTGCTGCAGGTCGTGGACCCCGCCCAGGTGACGGCGATCGTCAACGTGGGCGACGACCTGGAGCTGCACGGACTGCACGTCAGCCCCGACCTCGACACGGTCACCTACACGCTGGCGGGGGCCATCAACCCCGAGACGGGCTGGGGGCTGGTGGGCGAGACGTGGCAGGCCATGGAGACCCTCGGGCGCTACGGCGGCGTCACGTGGTTCAACCTGGGCGACCGCGACCTGGGCACCCACCTCTACCGCACCCACCGCCTGGATGCGGGCGCGGCGCTCAGCACGGTCACCGCCGAGATCGTGCGGGCCTGGGGCCTGGCCCTGCGGGTCCTGCCCGTCACCGACGACCGGGTCCGCACCAGGGTCACCGTCTCCGGCGAGGGCGAGATCGGGTTCCAGGAGTACTTCGTGCAGCGGCGCCACGCCGTGCCCGTCACCGCGGTGCGACTCGACGGCGTGGAGGCGGCGACTCCGGCACCCGGGGTGCTCGAGGCGCTCGACGCCGCCGAGACGGTGGTCATCGCCCCCTCCAACCCGCTGGTGTCGATCGAGCCGGTGCTGGCCGTGCCCGGGGTGCGGGCGGCGGTGGCCGCCCGCCGCGACGACGTGGTCGCCATCTCCCCCATCGTCGCCGGCAGCGCCCTGAAGGGCCCGGCGGACCGCATGCTGCGCGAGCTGGGCCACGAGGCCTCGGTCGTGGGGGTGGCCCGCCTCTACCGCGACCTCGCCGGCGTGCTGGTGGTCGACGAGGCCGACGCCGACCGGGCCGCGGCGGTGGAGGCCGAAGGCCTGCGCTGCGTGGTGGCCCCCACCGTCATGTCGGACCCGGCACGGGCCGCCGCCCTGGCCCTCGTCAGCCTGTCCCCCCGGCCATGAGCCGCCTCACGATCTTCGGGATCGACGGGCTGCCCGAGATCACGCCCGGCGTCGACCTGGCATCGCTCATCGCGTCGGCCGCAGCCGCAGGCGGCGACGACCTGCGCGACGGCGACGTCGTGGTGGTGACCCAGAAGATCGTGTCCAAGGCCGAGGATCGCCTGGTGGCGATCGACCCCGACGATCCGCTCGGCCACAAGCCCCTGGTGGAGGCCGAGGCGGTGCGGGTGCTGCGACGACGCGGCGAGCTGCTCATCACCGAGACGGCCCACGGGTTCGTGTGCGCCAACGCCGGCATCGACCTGTCCAACGTGGACCGCGGCTTCGCAGCCCTGTTGCCCGTGGACCCCGACCGCTCGGCCCGACGGATCCGCGACGGGCTGCGGGGCAAGGCCGGCGTGGAGGTGGCGGTCATCGTCTCGGACACCTTCGGGCGCACCTGGCGACGCGGCGTCACCGACGTCGCCATCGGCTGTGCCGGTGTCGCGGCGGTGGTGGACCTGCGGGGCACGACCGACGCCCTGGGCCGTGAGCTCCAGGTCACCGAGGTGTGCGTCGCCGATGAGCTGGCGTCGGCAGCCGAGCTGGTCATGGGCAAGGCGCTCGGCGTGCCCGTGGCCGTGGTCCGCGGCGTCGACCCGACCTGGCTGCGCGACGGCTCGGTGCAGGGCGAGGTCGTGCGCGCCCCCGCCGACGACCTGTTCCGCTGACGACACCCAGGCCCTCGACCCGCACCCGCACCCGCTCCCGCTCCCGCACCCGCACCCGAAATCGCGCGTCTCGACGCCGGCAACCGACCTCGGAGGACCCGATTTCGGGCGACGAGAAGGCGGGCGACGAGAAGGAGGGCGACGAGAAGGAGGGCGACGGGAGGGGTCAGGGCTGCTGGGTGCGGAACCAGTCCAGGACCCGCCGGCAGCCGTCTTCGAGGCCCACCTGGGGGATCCAGCCCAGCACCGCACCGGCCCGGGTCGGGTCGAGCGCCGAGCGGGCCAGCTCGCCGACGCGGGGCGGGGCGTACGTCGCGGTGGCCCCGACCCCGGCCGCGGCGGCCATCGCCGCGTACAGGGCGTTGACCGAGGTCTCCACACCCGTGCCGATGTTGCACAGCACGCCCTCGCCGAGTGACGCGGCCCGCACGAAGGCATCGACCACGTCGTCGACGTAGACGAAGTCGCGGGTCTGCTCGCCGTCGCCGAAGATGGTGCAGGCCTCGCCCGCGAGCAGCCTCCCGGCGAAGATGGCCACCACACCGGCTTCCCCGAAGGGGTCCTGCCGGGGGCCGTAGACGTTGGCCAGCGCCAGGGCGCAGAAGTCGAGGCCGTGCAGCACCCGGTAGCAGTGCAGGTAGTCGTCGACGACCTTCTTGGCCACGCCGTAGGGCGACACCGGGTGTTGCGGATGGTCCTCGCGCACGGGCAGGGCCTCGGCGGCCGGCTCGCCGTAGATCGTTCCTCCGCTCGACGCCACGACGACCTTGCGGGTCCCCGCCCGTCGGGACCCCTCCATCACCTGGAGGCTGCCCAGCACGTTGACCTCGGCGTCGAAGAGCGGCCGGGCCACGGAGACCCGCACGTCGGCCTGGGCCGCCAGGTGGAACACCACCTCGGGCGCCACCCGCTCGACGAGCCCCACGAGCTCGGGGTCGCGCACGTCGAGGTGGTGGAAGGTGAGACGGTCGCCGTGGGCGGTACGGGCTGGGGCCAGGTTGGCGCGGCTGCCGGTCCAGAGGCTGTCGACCACGTGCACCTCGTCGCCCTCGGCCAGCAGGCGGTCGACGAGGGTGGAGCCGATGAACCCCGCCCCGCCGGTGACGAGGGCCCTCACGGCTCCTCGTCCGGGATGCGGGCGCCCCACAGCTCGGCACCGGCCGGGACCGCGACGTCCTCGCCCAGCACGGTCAGATCCCGCAGCGTCGCTCCCGCGCCCACCACGCTGCGGGGCCCGCAGACCGAGCGCTCGACGACGGCGCCGGCGTCCACCCGGACCCCCGGCAACAGCGCCGAGTCCCGCACGGTGGCGCCGGCCCCGACCTGGGCGCCGGCCATCACGACGCTGTGCTCCACCACGGCATCGGCCGCCACGCACGCCGAGGCGTCGATCGCCGGCTCGCGGACGCCGCGGTGCCCGTCGACGTAGTCCAGCTGCACCTGCAGATAGGTCTCGGCGGTGCCGGCATCCACCCAGTACGCCTCGGAGTGCAGGGCGTACAGGGTCCCGTCGGCCACCATGGCCGGGAAGGTCTCCCGTTCGATCGACACCCGCCGTCCCGGTGGGATGCGCTCGATGACCGACGGCTCGAGCACGTAGGTGCCGGCGTTGATCCAGTTGGAGGGGGCGTCCTCACGCCGCGGCTTCTCGATGAACGCCTCGACCCGACCGTCGTCGTCGATGGGCACCACGCCGTAGCGGGACGGGTCCTCCACCGGCGTGAGGGCGATCGTGCCCTCGGCCCGCTTGTCGCGGTGCAACCGCCACAACGCGGTGATGTCGAGGTCGGTCAGCACGTCGCCGTTCACGACGATGAACGTGCTGTCCATCCCGACGGCCTCTGCGGCGAAGCGCACCGCCCCGGCCGTGTCCAGGGGCTCGGGCTCAACGGCGTAGTGGAGCCGCACCCCACCGCAGCGATCGTCGGGGTAGGCGGCCAGGAAGGCGTCGGGCTTGAAGCCGAGCGACAGAATGGCGTCGGTCACGCCGTGCTGACCCAGCTCGGACACGACCCGCTCCAACATGGGCCGGTCGACGACCGGCAGCATCTGCTTCGGGGTGTGCCAGGTGAGCGGCCGCAGGCGCGTGCCGAAGCCGCCCACCAGCACGATCGCCCTCACGGCGTGGAGCTCGTCGTCGTCTCGCCGGGGGCGGTCGTCGTCGTCTCGGCATCTGCCGTCGGGGCGGCCTCACCGGCCACCGAGGTGGTGGTCTCACCGCCCGCCGTCGTGGCCGTGGAGCCGTCGGCACCGGCAACCGTGGTGGACGTGGTGGGGTCGATGCCGCCGGCGTCGGGGTCGTTGGCGACGTCGCTGAGCGAGTCGAGCTCGCCCACGGTCGGCGGCCGCAGGCCGTTGACGTCGGTGCTGTCGGGCACGAA
>JALOLF010000132.1 GCA_025456085.1 Acidimicrobiales bacterium | reverse complement strand
GAAGCCCACCACCGTGGTGACGTAGCCGGGGATGAGGCTGGCGATCAGCTTGCCCAGGTAGATCTCGCGCACGTCGGCGGGGGAGTGGGCCAGGAACTCGCCCGTGCCGCGCTCGCGCTCGCCCACGATGGTCGAGGCGCCGACCGCGGTGGAGATCGTCAGGGGCACGACGACGGCGATGGGGGCGAACAGGTACACCGCCAGCACGTAGGACACCTTGGCGCCCGCCGTGGTGTCGGCCGGCACCGCTTCCTGCGCCGACTGGGGCAGGAGCTCCAGTGCCTGGGAGACCTGCTGGATGGCGTCCTGCTGTCCGATGCTGTTGATCACGCTGAGCAGGAACGCCGGCACGATCACGAAGAAGAAGCCGCCCAGCAGCGACATGGGGATCCAGAAGTCCTTCGCCTGCACGAGCTGGCGCAGGTCGGTGCGGGTCACGGTCAGCATGCGGTCACGGTTGAACGCCATCAGGTCGTCCTCGGCGGTGGGGTGGGCAGGGGCGGCGGTGGCAGGTCGGCGCGGTCGGGGAGTGTCCGTCGTTCCCGCCGCACCGCGAAGTACAGGTCCTCGAGCGTGGGCTGATGGGGTTCCACCTTGGTGACCCGCAGGCCCCGGGCGACCAGGCCGTCGACCAGGTCCGGCACCCGCTCGACGGTGTCGACCTGCGCCTCGACCCCGTGTCCGTCGACACCCACGCCCAGCACCCCACCCAGGTCGCGCAGCGCGTCGATCAGCGCGGAGCGGTCGGTGGCATCGAATCGCACCAGATCATGGGGCCAGTAGCGGCGCACCAGCTCCTCCTGGGAGCCGTGCAGCAGGTCGGTGCCGCCGTCCAGCACGATGATCTGATCCGCCAGGCCCTCGGCCTCGATCAGCAGGTGGGTGCACATGATCACCGTGTGGCCGTCGGCGGTCATCTCCCGGATGAGGTCCAGCACCGCCCGCGAGGACTCGGGATCGAGGCCCGAGGTGGGCTCGTCGAACAGCAGCAGCTCGGGGTCGTGCAGCACCGAGCGGGCCAACGCCAGGCGGGTCTTCATGCCGGTCGAGTAGCCGCCGACCTGCTGGTCGAGCGCCTCGAGGATGCCGAAGCGGCCCGCCGCCTCCCGGATGGGCCGCACGGCGTTGCGGCCCAGGCCGTAGAGCTCCGCGGAGTACTGCAGGTTGTCCCATCCCGACAGCCGGTCGTAGAGGGCCGGCTTGGCCGACACCACCCCGCAGCGCCGTCGGACCTCCTCCCCGAACCGGTCGGGGTCCGAGCCGAAGGTGCGCACGTGGCCCCGGTCGGGGGCCAGGGCACCGGTGACCACCCGGATGGCGGTGGTCTTGCCCGCCCCGTTGGGGCCGAGCAGCACTGTGATGCGGCCCTTGGGCACCAGCATGGTCAGGTTGGACAGCGCCGGCACCGGACCGAAGCGCTTGTGCACGTCGCGGACCTCGACCACCAGGTCGGCGCCCGGCCACGCGGGCGCGGAAGGAGCGGGGGCTGTGGTGGGCACGGTCACCGTGCCCTATCGGCAGCCGGTGCCCGCCTGTGAGGCGCCCTGGACCGCGGATGCGCAGGATCCACCAGCCCGGGCCGAGGGCGCGGTAGCGTCGTACGCGTGTTCGTGCTGGGCATCGACCCGGGGTTGTCCCGGTGCGGCTACTGCTGTCTGGAGGCCACGGCCTCGGGTCCGCGCGCCGTGGCACTGGGGGTCATCACCACGCCGCCCGGGGAGGCCCTGCCCCTGCGGCTCCTCGAGCTGCAGCGCGAGCTGCGTTCGCTGTTGGCCGACTGGCGTCCGGGGGTGCTGGCGGTGGAGCGGGTGCTGTTCCAGGTGAACGTGCGCACCGCCATGTCGGTGGGTCAGGCCAGCGGCATCGCCATGGCCGAGGCCGCCGGCGCGGGCTGCGAGGTGGTCCAGTACTCGCCCAACCAGGTGAAGCTGGCCGTGGCCGGCACCGGCGCCGCGCCCAAGGCCCAGGTGCAGCGCATGGTGCAGGTGCTGCTGGGCCTGCCCGCGCTGCCCGAGCCACCCGATGCCGCCGACGCCGCCGCGCTCGCCCTGTGCCATCTGGCGCTGGCGGGCGGCCCCGCGGCCCGGGCGGCCTCCGCGCTCGGACGGTCCGGTACCGTCCCGGCGGCCGCCGGCTCCGGGCGCCCCAGGAACGCCGTGGGTCGTGCGCTCGGCCCGCCATCGACGGGAGGACGACGCACACCATGATCGGATCGCTGCGCGGCACGCTGCTCGAGCGAGGGGTGGCCGAGGTGCTGGTGGAGGTCGGCGGCATCGGCTACCGGGTCACGGTGAGCCCCGCCACCGCGGTGCAGCTGGGTGAGGTGGGCACCGAGGTGTTCGTCCACGTCCACCACAACATCCGCGAGGACAACCAGGCCCTGTTCGGGTTCTGCACCCGCGAGGAGCGGGTGGCCTTCGAGGCACTGCTCGGCGCGCACGGCGTCGGCCCGGCGCTGGCGTTGGCCATCCTGTCGGTGCACGCCCCGGCGGAGCTGCGCCGGGTGCTCCTCGACGACGACCTCGACGCCCTGTGCCTGGTGCCCGGCGTGGGCAAGAAGACCGCAGCCCGACTCCTGGTGGAGTTGAAGTCCCGTCTCGACGTCCCGGAGCTCGACGGCCCACTGCCGGCGTCCGTGCGTGCGGGCGGCGGGGCGGCAGCGGGTGGGGCCCGAGCCCGCGACGACCTGCGCCAGGCGCTGGCCAGCCTCGGCTACCAGCCCGACGAGGTGCACGCCGCGCTGCGCGACCTGCCCGACGAGGGTGACCCGTCGGTGCTGTTGAAGCTGGCTCTGCAACGCCTGGCGGTGGCGTGATGCGCGACGAGCTGCTGAGCCCCGAGCCCGCTCCGGACGACCTCGTCGTGGAGCTGACCGACGAAGGCGGTCTGCGCCCCCGGTCCCTGGAGGAGTTCGTCGGCCAGGCCGAGCTGAAGGAGCACCTCACGATCATCCTCGAGGCGGCGCGGCGGCGGGGTCAGGCCGCCGACCACCTCCTGTTCGCGGGTCCGCCCGGCCTGGGCAAGACCACGCTGGCGGGCATCGTGGCCGCCGAGCTGGGCGTCGGCCTGCACATCACGTCCGGTCCCGCGTTGGAGCGCGCCGGCGATCTCGCCGCCATCCTCACCCGCCTCGACGAGGGCGACGTGTTGTTCATCGACGAGATCCACCGGCTGTCGCGGGCGGTGGAGGAGGTCCTCTACCCCGCCATGGAGGACTTCCAGCTCGACATCGTGCTGGGCAAGGGCCCGGCCGCCCGCTCGCTGCGCCTGGACCTGCCCCGCTTCACGCTGGTGGGGGCCACGACCCGCACCGGGCTCATCACCGGGCCGCTGCGGGACCGGTTCGGCCTCGTCGCCCGCCTCGACTACTACACAGCGGCAGATCTCGAGGCCATCGTGGTGCGGGCGGCGGGCATCCTGGGCGTCGACGCCGACGCCGACGGGGCGGCCGAGATCGCCCGTCGGGCCCGGGGCACGCCCCGCATCGCCAACCGGCTGCTGCGCCGGGTGCGTGACTTCGCCGAGGTGCGGGCCCACGGCGCCGTCGACCGCACCACGGCCCGGGAAGGTCTGGCGCTGTTCGGGGTCGACGACCTCGGCCTCGACAAGGTCGACCGGGCCATCCTGTCGGCGCTGTGCGGGCGCTTCGGCGGTGGGCCGGTGGGCCTGTCCACCCTGGGCATCAGCGTCGGCGAGCCGACCGAGACGGTGGAGGACGTCTACGAGCCGTTCCTCATCCAGCAGGGTCTGCTCATGCGCACGCCCCGGGGTCGGGTGGCGACGCCGGCGGCGTGGGCCCACCTGGGGCTGGTGGCACCGCCCAGCGCGCCGCTGGCCGCGGCCGACGGGCCGCCGTCGCTGTTCGAGTGACGTTCCCGTCACGGCCGACCGGGCACCTCAGGGCTCGCTGATGACGAGCGGGTCCTCCCGGAACAGCGCCGCCTCGAGGAGGGACGCGTTGTCGGCGCGGAGGTCGACGACCAGGAATCGTCCGTCGACGCCGCTGCGCTCGACGCGGAGCTGTTCGGACCACGGCACACCCGTGATGCTGGGGTCGTCGTCGATCCGCTCGAGCAGGCGACCCTCGTTGGCCTCCGCCTGCTCGGCCGTCTCGGAGGCGACGACGAGCAGGATGCGGGCCTGCTCGGGGTCCTCCGACGGACCGCTCGCGAAGCCGTAGGCCACCGCGCCCTCGAGTGTCGTCGGGGCGTCGTCGCCTGCACCGCCCGACGGGGGTGCCGCCGCGTCGAGGTCCGCCCCTGTCCGGACCCGGTCGGTGAAGGTGGCATCGAAGGCACCCTCGAACGCCTCGAGACGTTCGGCGATGCCGAGGAGGTCGGCGTCGTCGGCGAGGGTGGGTGCGGCACCGGAGCAGCCGTCGAGGAACGCCTCCATGGTGGCGGTGTTGGTCGTGAAGGCGGCTGCGCCGTCATCCACCCACAGCCGTCCGCCGATGCCGAGGTTGCGCACCGGGCTGCGGCCCTCGGGTTGGATCTCGTCGTCGCCGCCCCAGCTGTAGTACTCCTCGCCGTCGTGCTGGAGCACCTCTTCCCGGGAGGACCAGAACGGGTCGTCGCCGAGTGCCTCCTCGACGGCGTCCGGATCCATCGCACCGGTCAGGAGCTGGGTGGCATCGGGCAGCTCGCCGGCCACGGCGACCTGGCGCACCTGCGAGAGCTCGATGCCGAGCTCGTCGGCCAGGGGATCGGTCCGCTCGTCGGCCGCGGCGATCACGTCGCGCAGCAGCGGTGTGCCCGAGAAGGCGTTCACGGGGTCGACCCACACGACGTCACGGTGGTCCTCGGGAAGGGTCGCGCCCTGTTCGTCGAGGAAGGCGCCCAGGCGCGCCACCTGCACGAACCCCCGGTTGGCGGCGGCGTCGGGCACGAGCGCCAGCACCGCCTGCAGCGAGTCGGCGTCGGGGTTGGAGCAGCACGGCGACTCGCACGCTGCCGTGTCCCTCGCCGTCCGCTTCGCCGCCACAGGCGGTCGCGACGGCCACGAGGGCGCACAGCAGCGCACCTGTCGTTCGCCAGCGCCGTCGCATCGCCCCGTCCTCCCCGCCGCGGTGTGCTCGACGCCGACCGCGTCGGGCCACCCGCGCACGAGGCTACCAACCCGGCCGTGGGGGAGCCGGCAGCAGGTCGACTCCCCCGTGGCTCACCCGGTGTAGGTGGGCTGTGCCGGCGTCGGCGGGGCCTTGGCGGTCGTGGTCGGCGCTGCGGTCGTCGTGGGGGGCGCCGGATAGGGCACGTCGACCACCACGCGGGTGGGGTCGGCGAGCGTGGTCACCGTGGGGGTGACCTTCGTGGTCATGCCGATCGTCCAGCCGAGCGTGGCCTCGAAGTCGCCGGTCAACACGGCCTCGGTCACGATCTTCGTGTCACCGGTGACCCGGTCGGGTCCCAGGTAGGTCTCGACGAAGCCCGGCGGCTCCTCGACGAAGCGGACCGTGCGGGCCGGGAAGAAGACCAGGCCGTAGAACGCGGTGCCGGCGATCACGACCTCCTCACCGGAGGGGTCGAACACGATGGGCGGGGTCACGAAGCCCTCGTCGATCCGTTCGGGCAGCGGGCCGTCGAACTCGAACACCACCCGGTCGTAGGTCCCGTGGCCGGCGACCCGGACGTCGACCAGATGGGCCACGAGGTCCTCGGGGTCCTCGGGCGGCTGCGCGGTCGCCCCGGTCGTGGTGCACAACACGGTGACCAGCAGGGCGATCACCAAGAGCAGTGGTACTCGTGAGCGTGTCATCGCTCACCTCCTCGTGGCTCGCGTCACCTCGGGCGCCGATGCCACGGAGCGCAACGACGCGGTGCCGGGCGGCCCGGCGAGGAACGCGGACCGATCAGGATCGGTGGAACCGATCGCAGCTTCAGCGTGTGGGAACAGGTTGCGTTCGGCCAGTGGCGAAGGTCCCGCCATCCGGCCCGAGGACCCGGGCAACCGCCCGCTCGACCGCCGGGCAGGGAGCCGAGGCGTCGCGCTCAGGTGCGCAGCGCCACGGCCAACGCAGCCACGAACCGGGTGGGGTCGTCGGCGCCGCACAGCTCGCGGGCCGAGTGCATCGACAGCTGCGCGACGCCCACGTCGACCGTGGCCAGGCCCAGACGGGCCGCGGTGACGGGACCGATCGTCGAGCCGCATCCCAGGTCGGTGCGGACCACGAACTGCTGGTACGGCACGCCGGCCCGCTCGCAGGCCGACACGAAGCGGGCCTCGGTGTCGGCGTCCGTGGCGTAGCGCACGTTGGCGTTGCGCTTGATCACCGGCCCGCCGTTGACGGCGATGTGGTGGTTGGGCTCATGGCGCTCGGCGTAGTTGGGATGGGTGGCGTGGGCCCCGTCGGCCGACACGCACCACGACCGTGCCAGCGCCCGGTGGAAGCCGTCACGGTCGCCCCCTGCGGCGTGCACGATCCGCTCCAGCGTCGTGGCCAGCAGCGTGGAGGCGGCGCCGGAGGCCGACTCCGAGCCGATCTCCTCGTGGTCGAACAGGCCGACGACCGGCACCGGGTCCGGTCCGGTGCCGGTGCCTCCCGGGGCCAGGGAGCCGAGCAGGGCCCGGGTCGCCGCCCAGCACGAGAGCAGGTTGTCGATGCGAGCCGAGGCCAGCAGCTCCCGGTCCGCGCCGAGCAGGGTCGCCGGCGTGAGGTCGTGGAGCATCACGTCCCAGGCCAGCACGTCGTGGCTCTCCACGCCGAGCTCGTCGGCCAGGAACCGACCGAACCCGCCGGGGTCGAGGGCGCCCAGCCCCCACACGGGGCTGAGGTGGCTCTGGGCGTTGAGGGTGAGGCCGTCGTTCACCCCCCGGTCGAGGTGGATGGCGAGCTGTGGCACCCTCGCCACGGGGCGGTCCACCCGCACCAGTCGCAGCTCGCTGGCGGGGCCGGTGTCCGGTCCGCGGCGCCGCACCGCCACCCGTCCCGACAGGCCCAGGTCGCGGTCCAGCCAGGAGTTGAGGAGGGCCCCGCCGTAGACCTCCACGCCGAGCTGGCGCCAACCGGCACGTCCGGCGTCGGGGCGGGGCTTCACCCGCAGGTTCGGGCTGTCGGTGTGGGCGCCCACCACGCGGAACCCGGCCCGCACCGCGTCGCGTCCCCCCTCGTCGACCCAGGCCACCAGCGAGCCGCCCCGTCGCAGGAACCGCCGGCCCCCCGAGGTCGGCCAGGCGTCGTGCTCGTGCACCTCGGTGAAGCCTGCGGCCACGAGCAGGTCCGCCGTCGTGGCCACGGCGTGGTACGGCGAGGGCGACGCGTCGAGGTAGGCGAGCAGGTCACGCACATCGGGGTCGGCCATGGCCGTCAGCCTACGGGGTGGGCCGCGCGTCGCTCAGGCCGTGAGATCGGTGCAGCCCCGCAGGATCTCCCAGTTGTCGAGGGCCAGGGTGGCGGGGTCGCCCTCGAGGGGGGTGGGCACGCCGCCCACGATGCGGGCCGGGATCCACGTGTAGCCGTCGATGCGCCGGCCGGTCACGGTGACCTCCAGGAACCCCGACTCGCCGTTGATCCCGTCCTCGCGCCACCAGATGAAGTTGCCGAGGCCGTAGGCCACGAACGCGTCCCCGAGTCGGCCCGCTCCCTGCAGCCGGTGGGCGTGGCTGCCCACGATGACGTCGGCGCCGGCTTCGATCAGCTTCGGGGCCAGCCCGGTCTGGCGCTCGGTGGGGCAGTCCTGGCGTTCGGTGCCCCAGTGGACGTAGACCACCACCGTGTCGGCCTCCGCCCGCGCCTCGCGCACCGCCTGCAGGAGGCGCTCCTCCTCCTTGGCCGAGGCCAGGCCGGGCTTGCCGGGACCGGCGGTCCAGGCGTCGATGAGGGAGTCGTCGAGCACCTGGGTGGCGCCCAGCACGGCGATGCGTTGGCCCCGCACCTCGACGAGCCACGGGGCGTAGGCCTCGGTGTCGTCGGCGCCGATCCCCACCACCGGCACGCCCGTGTCCCGCTCGGCGGCGAGGCTCTCGCCCAGGCCGTCCTCGCCGTAGTCCATGCCGTGGTTGTTGGCCAGGGTGACCACGTCCACACCGGCTCCGGCCAGGGCGGTCAGCGACTCCGGCGGTGCCCGGAAGGCGAACTCCTTCGGCGCCCGGGTCCCCCCTTCGGCCACCGCGGTCTCGAGGTTCACCATGGCGATGTCCGCAGCGCCGAGCACCTCGGCGGCGGGGGCCAGCATCGCTTCGGGGTCGGTCTGGAGGCCGGCGAGCAGGTGCTTCTCGAAGTGGGAGTCGCCGCCGAAGACGAAGGTGACCGACTCGCCGTTGCCGAGCACCGGGTCCCGGGTGGTGGGGGGAGCGGTCGCTGCGCCCGACTCGGCGGGCGGGGTGGCCTCGCCGCTCGCGCAGGCGGCCGGGGCGCCGAGCGCCAGCACCGCGCCCGCGGCGAGCAGAGCGCGGCGCACGGGGTTCACGGTTGGACACGGTAGGCGGCCACGGGCTGCGGTGACCAGTCGCCCCGTGGGTTCGACACGCCCGATTCCGGTGGGTGGCCGTGGTGGGCCGCGTGTAGGATGCCCCTTCGCGCCAGGGCCAGCGTCGTCCCTCGCAGCTTCGTGACGTCAACCGCTCCCGGCACCGGGAGCCGCCACGCGACTGGGAAGAGGAATGCGTCCAGCAACCGACCTGCCTGCGCCCCAGGGCCTCTACGACCCTCGATTCGAGCACGACGCCTGCGGGGTCAACTTCGTGGTGCACATGAAGGGCCTCCGGAGCCACGACATCGTGGCCCACGGCATCGGCGCCCTGTGCAAC
Organism: Acidimicrobiales bacterium; assembly: GCA_025456085.1. Lineage (GTDB taxonomy): Bacteria > Actinomycetota > Acidimicrobiia > Acidimicrobiales > Acidimicrobilacustridaceae > JALOLF01. Next base: position 2,848 of record JALOLF010000132.1, on the reverse strand, counting down.
CTCGAGCACCGCGGCGCGCTCGGCGCCGAGGTCAACACCGGTGACGGCGCGGGCATCCTCATCCAGGTGCCTGACGCCTTCCTGCGGGAGGTCGTCGACTTCGACCTGCCCCGTGAGGGCGCCTACGCCGTGGGGCTGGCCTTCCTGCCCCGCGACCCCGAGAAGGCGGGCGAGGTCGCCCGCTCCATCGAGAAGATCGCCACCAGCGAGGGGCTGCGGGTGCTGGGGTGGCGTGACGTCCCCCATGACGACTCGATGATCGGAGCGTCGGCCAAGGCGGTGGAGCCCGCCTTCCGCCAGCTCTTCCTGGCCGGTGACGGCCTCCAGGACATGGTGCTCGAGCGTCGGGCCTACATCGTGCGCAAGCGCATCGAGCACGAGCTGGGTCAGCTCACCGCCGAAGGCGGCGCCTACTTCCCCAGCCTGTCGTGTCGCACCCTCATCTACAAGGGCATGCTCACCACCGCCCAGCTCGGGCAGTTCTTCCCGGACCTGACCGACGAGCGGGTGGAGTCCGCGCTGGCGCTGGTGCACTCCCGGTTCTCCACCAACACCTTCCCGTCGTGGCCATTGGCTCACCCGTTCCGGTACCTGGCCCACAACGGCGAGATCAACACCGTGCAGGGCAACCGCAACTGGATGCGGGCCCGCGAGGCCCTGCTCGAGACCGATCTGTTGCCCGGTGACCTCGAGCGCATCTTCCCCATCTGCACGCCCGGCGCGTCGGACTCGGCCACCTTCGACGAGGTGCTGGAGCTGTTGCACATGGGCGGCTACACGCTGCCCCATGCCGTGCTCATGATGATCCCCGAGGCGTGGGAGAACCACGAGTCCATGCCCCGGGCCAAGAAGGACTTCTACCGGTTCCACTCCTCGGTCATGGAGCCCTGGGACGGTCCGGCGTCGATCGCCTTCACCGACGGCACCGTGATCGGTGCGGTGCTCGACCGCAACGGCCTGCGCCCGTCGCGGTTCTGGGTCACCAGCGACGACCTGGTCATCATGGCCTCCGAGGTCGGTGTGCTCGACGTGCCGCCGGAGAAGGTCGTCCAGAAGGGTCGCCTCCAGCCGGGGCGCATGTTCCTGGTGGACACCTCGAAGGGTCGCATCATCGGCGACGAGGAGATCAAGGGTGCGCTCGCCTCCGAACGCCCCTACGGCGAATGGCTCGAGGAGCACCTCGTCGACATCGACCACCTGCCCCACCAGGAGCACGAGCTGCGCTCGCACCGCACCGTGGTGGAGCGCCAGCAGATCTTCGGCTACACGACCGAGGAGCTGCGGATCCTCATCGAGCCCATGGCCCGCACCGGCGCCGAGCCGATCGGGTCGATGGGCACCGACACGCCCCTGGCGGTGCTGTCGAACCGGCCCCGACTGCTGTTCGACTACTTCGCCCAGCTCTTCGCCCAGGTGACCAACCCGCCGCTCGACGCCATCCGCGAGGAGCTCATCACGGCCCTGGGCTGCACCATCGGCCCCGAGGCCAACCTGTTGGCGCCCGACGCCGCGTCGTGCCGGCAGATCTTCCTGCCCCGGCCGATCATCAACAACGACCAGCTCGACAAGCTCGAGGACATCGCCGAGACCGTCGAGGGCTTCAAGTCGGTGACCGTCTCGTGCCTGTTCCCCGTCGCCGAGGGCGGTGCGGGCCTGCGCCGGGCGCTGGAGGACCTGTGCCGACAGGTCAGCGACGCCATCGAGGACGGCGCCAACGTCGTCATCCTGTCGGACCGCCACTCCGACCGCGACCACGCGCCCATCCCCGCGCTGCTGTTCACCGGTGCGGTGCACCACCATCTGATCCGGGAGAAGACCCGCACCAAAGTGGGCCTCGTGGTGGAGACCGGCGAGGCGCGCGAGGTGCACCACATGTGCCTGCTGCTCGGCTACGGCGCCGGGGCCATCAACCCCTACCTGGCCTTCGAGAGCATCGAGGACCTGATCGCCGAGCGGGCCACGACCGTCACCGACCCGGTGAAGGCGGTCAACAACTACATCAAGGCGGCCAGCAAGGGCATCCTCAAGGTGATGTCCAAGATGGGCATCTCGACCGTGGCCTCCTACACCGGCGCGCAGATCTTCGAGGCGATCGGCCTCGGGCGGGAGGTGGTCGACGAGTACTTCACCGGTGCGGTCAGCCGCATCGGCGGGGTCGACCTCGACGTGCTCGCCGAGGAGGTCGCGCGCCGACACCGTCTCGCCCACCCGGACAACCCGAAGGAGCGGGCGCACCGCACCCTCGAGGTCGGCGGCGAGTACCAGTGGCGCCGAGAGGGCGAGGTCCACCTCTTCAACCCGGAGACGGTGTTCAAGCTGCAGCACGCCACCCGCGAGGGCCGGATGGACGTGTTCCGGGAGTACACGAGGCTGGTCGACGACCAGGCTGCGCAGCTGGCGACCCTCCGCGGCCTGTTCCGGTTCCGGCACGGGATCCGACCGCCGGTCCCGATCGATGAGGTCGAGCCGGTCGGCGAGATCGTGAAGCGGTTCTCCACCGGCGCCATGAGCTACGGCTCCATCTCCGCCGAGGCGCACGAGACCCTCGCCATCGCCATGAACCGGATCGGCGGCAAGTCGAACACGGGCGAGGGAGGGGAGGACCCCGAGCGGTTCGTGCCGGACGCGAACGGCGACCTCCGCCGCAGCGCGATCAAGCAGGTGGCCTCGGGCCGCTTCGGGGTCACGAGCGAGTACCTCGTGAACGCGGACGACCTCCAGATCAAGATGGCGCAGGGCGCGAAGCCCGGCGAGGGCGGCCAGCTGCCCGGCCACAAGGTGTACCCGTGGATCGCGAAGACCCGGCACTCCACCCCGGGCGTCGGGCTCATCTCCCCGCCGCCGCACC